>CAYSFG010000036.1:0-13172 GCA_964430545.1 Candidatus Woesearchaeota archaeon | reverse complement strand
CAGATAATGTGAGATATGATGCTTGTTCTGTTTTACACAATGTTGATCACCAATTTAATAATTGGTTTTATAGATTAACCGGTGTTTAAATTCTTTAATTTAATACATAAAAGTTATATAAAAATCTAAATATTAATTAATTTTAAGATATTACATAAATTATTTCTTATGGAAAAGTTTATATACTATATTATACTATAGCTTACTATAGCTTACTATGACTACCACTATACAAATAAGCAAAGAACTTCAAACAGAATTAAATAAAAGAAAATTTTTTGATAGAGAAAGTTATGAAGAAGTTATATGGGATATTATGGAAGATTTAATGGAATTAAATGACCAAACTAAAAAGGAAATAGAAAATTCACGTGCTGAAATAAAGGCAGGTAAATTCTATACACTTTCTGATACAAAGAAAAAGCTTGGATTATAATGTATGAAATTATATTATCAGAACAAGCATTAAAACAATTAGAAAAATTAGAAAATAATATTCAGGAAAGAATATTAAAAGTCCTTGAAAGGATAAAAATAAGACCTGAAATACATATAATAAAACTTGTAGGAGATTTTGGTTATAAATTAAGGGTTGGTGATTATAGATTAATATTAGATATAGATAATAATAAAAATTTAATAATTATAACTAAAATAGGGCACAGAAAAAATATTTATAAAAATTTATAAACCTAAAACTTTATTAATTAAAAATTTATAAAAATATTATGTATATAGATCCACATGTTCATTGCAGAGACGGAAAACAATCCTACAAAGAAACAATAAAACACGCATTATATGTAGCTGAAAGAGCAAGATTTACAGCAATATTTGATATGCCAAATACAGACCCGCCAATAACAACAGAAGAATTAGTAAAAGATAGAATAAAAAAATCAGAAGAAGCAAAATCAAAAGTATTCTATGGAATATATTTAGCATTAAAATCAAATGAAGAACAAATAAAGAATTCAGTAGAAATTTATAATAAGTATGCACCAGCACCTTGCCTGTAACATTGAGAATAACATTCACCATTCTTGAATATGCCAGCAGAATTAAAAATTGGATATCTAAACTTAAGGCCCCACAATGTTTGTTCTAAACTTTTATCTGGTTGCACTAAAATATCTAAAGTTTCTTTACTTAATCTTTCTATAAACTCTTTTCTTCCTTTAGAATATATTTTAATAGAAGTTTTTGGAGATAAATTAGAAATTACCATAGGACGAATATAATTTTCTAATTTACTTAATGTTGAAGCTTTCATATTTGACTTGTGTATTCATCGATAGAAGATTTTATATCAGAAGAAGCAAAAATACCCCTACCTACGATAGCATGATATTTATCTCCAGCAACTTTAGCTGCGTCTGTAATTTTACCACCTTGAGCTACAAAACCAGGAGAATATAATACTGGATCTTTAATACCTTCAGCAATAATTAATTCTTTAATCTCTTTTATAACATCAAGTTTATTACCAGGAACAACAAAATTATTAACACCAGATCTAGCAGCAATTCTATATATTTCTTTAGCGCCTTCGTCAGTTATAAAACCCCCTTCACTTACTGCATAAGCAGGATGAGTCATTCTACCACCAACAATTACTTTTAATTCGTATAATAATGCTTGGTATATCCAAGCTCTTTCAGTTTCAGGACCAGCTTGAGGGAAAAATATTACAGAATCGATACCTGCATTTTTACAAGTTTTAGCAAAATTTTTACCAGTATCAGGAATATCAGTTCCAGCTTTTTGATGATCATAAATAATTGCTTTGCCTGGAGAATATTTATTTATTATATCTGTTAATTTAGATAAACCATGTGTTAATCCTAATTCAAATCCAATTTTATAACCACCAACCTTATAATTATGAGCTGT
Organism: Candidatus Woesearchaeota archaeon; assembly: GCA_964430545.1. Classification (GTDB taxonomy): domain Archaea; phylum Nanobdellota; class Nanobdellia; order SCGC-AAA011-G17; family GW2011-AR18; genus CAYSFG01. The sequence continues at coordinate 11,279 of CAYSFG010000036.1, read as the reverse complement.
TAATTTTACTAATTCTTCAAATCTTTCTATTTCAGAAAAATCACAAGCTAGAATAATTGTTCTATCTTCATTAATAACTTTTTGTTCTAAAGAATTATTTCTAAATAAATTATTTTTAATTTTAGAAGTACCATAAACTCTAAGATAGTAAAGCATTTTTTCTAAATGTTCTTTAGTTATTTTCCCATTAGGAGTATCAATAGGAACGTTTTCATTTAAGAATTTAAAAATATTTTCTGCATTAATAACTGAAATTACTTTAGTTTCTGTTTTATTTGTATATTCTTCAATAGCAGATTTACCATCAATACCAACTTCTTGTCTGTCAACAGCAATTATTAACAAAGGATAATTAAATTTACCTAAACTTTCTAATGTTGATCTTGCTTCATATTTTGCATCACCAGCAGTAAAAACATCATCTAACTGAATAATTATGTCCCCCTTTTTAGGAGCTCTTCCAACAACTAAAGACTTTATTCTTTCAGCATGAGATAAATTAGTTGATTCTCCATATAATTTAACTTCTTTTCTTGTCTTAAAAATTGGAATATTAATTTTCTTTTCTGTTAATCCTATAGACGTTGCTACTGCAAGAAAATCTCCTTTCTCAGGAATACCATATAACTTATCAAATGCTGTAATTGATTTATTTATTTCTGTTGCAAAAGCATTACCAATTTTTTGTAAAGACTCACCATCATTAAGATCTCCAATGTTAATAAAATAAGGAGATTCTCTACCACTTTTTAATTTCCATTCAGAACCTAATTTTAAAGAACCATTATCTAATAAAAATTTAATAAACTCTTCTTTGAAATCCATGATAATATTTTTTTAATTAGTAATATATTAATTTAATTGTGAAAGAAAATATAATTAATAGACATTGTTTTGAGTAAAGTTTATAAAGATACTATAAATCACTTTGCTAATGGGAAATAAATCAAATGGATTAATGGCTGGAAAGAAGCTAAAGAATAAAAGAAAAGAAGCTAGATGGCATGGTAAATGGTTTATTAAAAGTGCATTAAAACTTAAAGAAAAATCAGATCCATTAAGAGGAAGTCATCAAGCAAAAGGAATAGTTCTAGAAAAAAGACAGATTGAAGCAAAACAACCAAATAGTGGATTAAGAAAATGTTGTTTTGTACAATTGTTAAAAAATGGAAAACAAGTAACTGCTTTTATACCTGGAGATAATGCTCAAAAATTTATAAATGAACATGATGAAGTAGTAATAGAATGTATAGGTGGAAAAATGGGAAGAGCAAAAGGAGATATTCCCTGTGTTAGATGGCAAATAATTAAAGTTAATGATCAAAGTTTAGATGCTTTATTAAAAGGAAAAATAGAGAAAGGTAGGAGATAAATATGACTAGATATGTTAAAAAAACAGCAAATAGTCCTTTGATAATAGAAGGAAAAGAAAATAAAATTGCAATATGTATGTGTGGCTTAAGCAAAAATCAACCTTATTGTGATGGAAGTCATCATAAAACAGCAGATGAAGTTGAGAAAAAGATTTATATTTACGAGGAATGAAATGGTAGAATTTAAAATATTTGGAAAATGGGACATGAAAAATGTTTTAGTAAAAGATCCAGGATTAAAAGCTTATGTAAATCTTAATCCTATATTAGTTCCAAGAAGCCACGGAAGATATGCAAATAATAGATTTTGGAAAAACAAAGCAAATATAGTAGAAAGATTAATGAATAAAATAATGGTTCCAGGACACAAAGGAAAAAAACATCATAGAACTTCTGGAAAATGCACTGGAAAATCTTTTAAAGTTTATACAATAGTTCAAGATTGTTTTAGTATAATTGAAAAAGAAACAAAACTAAATCCTGTACAAGTTTATGTTCAAGCTTTAGAAAATGCTGCGCCTAGAGAAGAAATAACAGCAATAGAATATGGTGGCGCAAGATATCCTCAAGCTGTAGATTGCAGTCCTCAAAGAAGAATAGATGTAGCATTAAGACAATTTACACAAGGTGCATATAGCAAAAGTTTTGGAAAGAAAAAAACAATATCACAAACATTAGCAGAAGAAATATTAAATGCTTATAAAATAGACCAAAATAGTCAAGCAATTTCTAAAAAATTAGAATTAGAAAGACAAGCAGATTCATCTAGGTAAATATTTAATTAGAAATCTTTAAAAATTCTATCATAGTCTAAAAATGAATGACTTTAGCACAAATTCCTAAAAGACAATTACCAGAACCAGTTAATTATACAGGAATCCCTACATATCATATAGGCCCACTTTTAATTAATGGATCTTATGCTGTTGGATTAATAGAAAAAATACCCTTAGCAACATTAGAAAGTACTTTAATACCAAGTACACAAAGAGGATTAAAAGTAATAAAAGAAAGTAATGGTGTAAATGTTTATTCAGAAGATAGAGGCATGACAAGATCTCCTTATTTAATGTTTAAAAATTTAGAAAAAGCAAGAATATTTTGTAATTATGTAGAAGAAAATAAAGATATATTAAGACAAGCAGGAAATTCTACGACAAATCATGGAAAAATAAAAAATATAGAAACATACTTAGCTGGTGATACAGTTCATATGAGAGTAACAATGTTTACAGGAGATGCTTCTGGGCATAATATGGTGGCAAAAGCATCAGAAAAAATAGTAGATTATGTTATAAAAAAAGATTTAGGAATATTAGATTATTGTATATCTGGAAATACTTGTATAGACAAGAAAGTTTCCGCAATAAATAATTTATTTGGAAGAGGAAGAAAAGTAGATGCTGAAATTGTAATTTCAAGAGATATTGTAAAAGAAATTTTAAAAACAACGCCAGAAAAAATAATGGAAGTATATATTCGTAAAGATTTAGAAGGAAGTATAATTGCTGGCAGTATAGCTAGTGCTAATGCGCATCATGCAAATTTAATATCAGCGTTATATATAGCAACTGGGCAGGATATAGCAAATGTAGTAGAAGGATCACAAGGAATGACAAGAGTTAGAATTACAAAAGATGGATCATTATATTTTGGAATAACTTCACCTAATTTAATAATAGGTACTTTAGGTAATGGAAAAGAAAAAGGAGAACAAAGAAAAAATTTAGAATTATTAAATTGTTATGGAAGTGTTGATGATAAACCTGGGTATAATACAAATAAATTAGCAGAAATATTTGGGGCAGTTATTTTATCTGGAGAATTATCTTTAACAGCTGCATTAACAAATCCAAATGAACTAGTTGAAGCACACACAAGATATGAAAGAAAGAAATAATTTAATTCTAATTAATTATATAAACTTTCTTATATTTTAAATATTAATGAAATGTCTAAAAATTGATTATAGAGAATATGTAAATCAAGATAAATCTAAAATACTCTATATTCCTAAATTAGTTTTACCATATGAAAGAAGATCAATAGAATATGCTAAAAATGTAAATGAAATACAAATAGGAAATGGATCTGATTTGATTGTTGATAAAGAAAAAACAATAGAAGAAAGATTAAAATTAATAAAATTATCTCCAAGAATAATGATAGGATCTAGATTATTTAGTGACAGTCCTTCATTTTATATAAAAATTGATAGGTATGATATTTTAGAATATAAGAAAATTATAGATAATAAAATAGAACCAATATCAGAATGGGATTATGTATATGGTGTTTTTGCAGTACAAGGATATTTAGGAGTAAAATCTAGAAAACAATTTACTATTTTTTTAGAAGAAAGACAAAAGAAAAAAGAACTAAATTTTTTTACGAATAAAGATAAAAAAGGACATATTAAATATGATTCTGGTGTATTTTTATTATCTGATCTTAATAAGTTTAGGATTAGTTTATAACAAAGTTTTCAAAACTTCCAAAACCTTTAAATAGCATTCTAAAATTCAAAAACTAAAATGGCAGAAGATGTAGTTGAAAAATTTAATAGAGTAATAAATAAACCTATTAATATTAGAAATATTTGTACAAGTGCTCATATTCATCATGGAAAAACCGCATTCACAGACAACTTACTAGCAGCAGCTGGAGGAATGTCAAAAGCAAGTGCAGGAGATTTAGATAAAGGAATGGCAACATGGATGCATGCAGATGAACAAGAAAGATTAATGACAGTAGATTCTGCTAATGTTTCAATGATCCATAATTTTAATTCAGAAGAATATTTAATAAATTTAATTGATACGCCAGGCCACGTAGACTTTGGCGGTAATGTAACAAGAGCAATGAGAGCAATAGATGGAACAGTTGTATTAGTGTGTGCTTCTGAAGGAATAATGCCCCAAACAGAAACAGTTTTAAAACAAGCATTAAGAGAAAGAGTAAAACCAGTATTATTTATAAATAAAGTTGATAGATTAATAAAAGAAATGCAATATACTCCAGAACAGATGCAAAAAAGATTTTTAGATATAATATTAGAATTTAATAGATTAATAGAACAAATAGCAGAAGAACAATTTAGAGAAAAATGGAAAGTAAGTATACAGGGAGGGAGTGTAGCATTTGGAAGTGCAAGAGATAATTGGGCATTATCATTATCATATATGCAAAAAAAAGGTGTAAATTTTAAGGATATAATAAAAATTTATACTTTGTCAGATGATGAAGCACAAAAATGGGTATGGGAAAATGCACCATTACATGAAGTAATACTTGATATGGTAATTAAACATCTACCAAATCCATTACAAGCTCAACCATATAGAATACCAAAAATATGGAGAGGAGAATTAGAAAGTGAATTTGGAAAATCAATGATTAATACAGATAAAAATGGGAAAGTAGCATTTTGTATAACAAGAGTATTAGTAGAACCAAAATCAGGAAGAGAAATATGTGCAGGAAGACTATTTTCAGGAACAATAAAAAATGGAATGCAAGTTTATTTAAATGGAGCTAAAAAATATGAAAGAATACAACAAGTATTTATGTATAATGGAATAAAAACACAATTAATGGATAATGTTGTAGCAGGAAATGTATTAGCCATAGCAGGAGTAAGTGGAGAAGCTGGCGAAACAATAACTGAAGAGCCTGTACAACCATTTGAAGAATTAAAACATATTTTTGAACCAGTAATCACAAAAGCAGTAGAACCGACAAAGCCACAGGATTTAGCAAAAGTAGTAGAAGTTTTAAAAACTGTTGCTAAAGAAGATCCTTCAATAAAAATAACAATAGACGATCAAACTGGAGAATGTTTAATGAGCGGAATGGGAGAATTACATTTAGAAATAGTTGAAAATAGAATACTAACAGAAAAAGGAGTACAGATTAAAGCCTCACAACCATTAGTAGTTTATAGAGAAAGTTTAACTAAAAAGAGCATAGAAGTAGAAGGAAAATCACCAAATAAACATAATAAATTTTATATAACAGTAGAACCATTACCTGATAATGTATATAAAACAATAAAATCAGGTGATTTACCAGAAACAAGATTTAAGAAAAAAGATGATGATGTTATAAAAAAATTAGTAAGTTTTGGATATGAAACAAAAGAAGCATTAAAATTTAAAGAATTTTACAAAGGAAATGCATTTTTTGATAATACTAGAGGAATTGTCCATATAGGAGAAGTAATGGAATTAATGTTAGATGGATTTGAACAAGTAATGCAAGGAGGACCTTTAGCAAGAGAACCATGCACAAAAGTTTTAGTAATATTAAATGATGTTAAATTACATGAAGACAGCATACATAGAGGACCTGCGCAAGTATATCCGGCTGTAAGAGAAGCTATAAGAGAAGCAATGATAAATGGAATAGCAGTAATGTATGAACCAATACAAGTTTTACAAATAGAAGGAACAATGGAACATATGGGGAGTATATCAAAATTAATTGCAAATAAAAGAGGGCAATTATTAGATATGATACAAGAAGGAAATTATATAACTGTTAAATGTAAACTTCCAGTAGCAGAAATGTTTGGATTAAGTTCTGAATTAAGAAGTGCAACCGAAGGAAGAGGAACATTCTATGTAGCAGATCAAGTGTATGAAAAAATACCATTTGAATTACAACAAAAAACAGTTCAACAAATAAGACAAAGAAAAGGATTAACAGAGAATCAATAAATTATATAGGAATTTATTTCTTTTATGCTATGTGAATTATTTGATTTTTTCAGAAAAGGAAATGTTAATTAAAAGGATTAATAACTTCAATTTCTTTAACTCTATTAAATTTATCGTCTTCAGTATAAATTTTTTTAATATTATTTTGAAGCATAACTGCAACTAACATAGCATCCCAATATTCAATATTATATTTTTGTGAAATGTCAATTGCATTAATTACTGTAATCTCATTTGGTATGAGCTTTAAAAAATTATCAAATTCAATAAATTTTAATATTATTTCTCTAGCTTTTGGAGTATCCAATGTTTTTTTAACTTTTTTAGTAATATTAAAATAAAACTCTGAAAGATTTTGAATAGAAACAGCAAGTTTAATTTGATTATTCCAACATTTATCTAATAAACTTATACTTTGGTTTCTTTTTACAAGTTCTAATATATCATGTGCATAAACAATAATGTTACTATCAACTAATGCTATCTCATCTTTCATGAAGTTCACTCCGAGATTTTATTTTATAAGATCCTAAATTAAAACCTTTATGCATTATTTCCATTGCTCTTTTAGCTATCTCTTTTTGTTTTTTTTCTTTCAGCCATTTTTCTAGAGCTTCAGATATTATTTTTCCCATAATACCTTTTGCATTATCTGTTTCTTTTTCTATATAACTTCTAAATTCAGTTTCTACATTATCATCTAAACTAAATGTTATAACGCTCATAGTTGTATTTACATTATACTTATATTTAAATATACTTATTATGTAAATATATTGAAATTATAATAAAATACAAAATTATAGAAATTTATAAGGAAAATGCAAAAACGTAGTTTGTGCAATAGTTTCTAAATAAAAGTTTAAATGATATAATTAATTTCTTTATTTAATTAATTTATCTTAAATTTATTTATACTACACAGAAATCTTTATAAATACTTAGTTAATCCAAATGTTATTACATATTAACGGAGGATTAATTAAATATGGCTAAAGCAAAACCACACTTAAATGTTGTATTCGTAGGTCACGTAGATCATGGAAAAAGTACTACAGTAGGAAGATTAATGTTTGATTCAGGCAATATTACTGAACAAGATATGAGAAAGTTAAAAGAATTAGCTCAACAATTAGGAAAAGTTGGATTTGAATTTGCATTTGTTATGGATAATTTAAAAGAAGAAAGAGAAAGAGGAGTTACAATAGATTTAAGTCATAAGAAATTTACAACCTCAAAATATGAATGTACAATAATAGATGCACCAGGTCACAGAGACTTTATTAAAAATATGATTACAGGAGCATCACAAGCTGATGTAGCTTTCTTAGTTGTAGCAGCTCCGGATGGAGTAATGGCACAAACAAAAGAACATGTATTTTTACTAAAAACTTTTGGTGTAACTCAAGTAAGTGTTATAGTAAATAAAATGGATGTTTCAAACTATGCACAAGATAGATTTGAAAAAGTAAAAATAGAAATAACAGCATTATTAAAATCAGTTGGTTATAAACCAGAAAATGTACAATTTATACCTACAGCAAGTTTCTTGGGTGATAATATTGTAAAAAAAAGCGATAAAATGACATGGTATACTGGACCGACATTATTAGAACAAATTGATAAGTTTAAAGAACCAGAAAAACCAACAAGTTTACCATTAAGACTACCATTACAAGATGTATATAATATTACAGGCATTGGAGTAGTTCCTGTAGGTAGAGTAGAGACTGGGATAATGAAGGTTGGTGATAAAATTATTGTATTGCCAGGAAGAGAAGGAAATGGTGTAAAAGGTGAAGTAAAAACAATAGAAATGCATCATGAACAAATACAACAAGCAGAACCTGGAGACAATATTGGTTTTTCAGTTAGAGGAATAAACAAGAAAGATATAGCAAGAGGAGATGTTGTAGGACCAGAAAATAATCCACCTGTTGTAGTATCTGAATTTACAGCACAAATAGTTGTATTAAACCATCCAAGTGTATTGACTGTAGGATATACACCAGTATTTCACATACATACAGCACAAGTAGCATGCCAATTTGTTAAATTGCTTAAAAAAATAGATCCAGCAACAGGACAAACATTACAAGAAAATCCAGATATGCTAAAGAATGGAGATCCAGCTGTAGTTGTAATAAAGCCTACAAAACCATTGATAATTGAAAAGAAATCAGACATACCACAAATGAGTAGATTTGCAATAAGAGATGCTGGGCAAACAGTAGCAGCAGGATTTTGTATAGACTACGTGAAAAAGGTATAAACCTTTTTTATTTTTAATTCTTTTAATTTATATAATTTTTTAAATGATTATCGCTAGATTTTTATACTTTTAGTTGATTTTTAATTTATGGAAAAAATAGTAAAAACTCAAAGAGAAAAACATGATATGCATGATTTATTATTAGGAATATTAAAAGATTTTCCTGAAGATGCAGTATGGGATGAATTAGGATTTTATGAAGTTTTATATAAAAATAATAATTTAAATCCCATTTTAAATATTAATTTTGTAGAAATTGAAGGAAAACATTATTGTGAAGATTTAGCAAAAGTATTTGATTTAATGGAATTATCAGGATTATTAATAAGAAGACATGAAAGAATAAGATTAGATCTGGGATTAATAAAAAGTCATTTTGAATTAGAAATAAAACCTACTTTTAATGAAATAGAATTAGATAGTTTAAATAAATTAAGTAAAAAAATACAAAATGAATTAAAAATAATTTAATTTTTAGATAGAATATCTTTTAATCTATATGCAAAATTAATATCTCTAAATGTTTGTAATATAAATGTACCACTACCACCGCAAGTAAAAGGTAAAACTTCAGAATATAAATGCCATACTGTTCCTATAAAATCTCCATTATTGGAATAATTTTTCTCCCATTCTTTTTTGAAAACTTCTATTTTATCATCATCTAAATTTTTAATACCTAAATATTCTAAAACTTTTAGTCCATCGTTTGAAGTGTAATCATCCATCAATAAAATATAAATTGGTTTATTATAAAGATTATTATAATTTATTAGTATAATTTAAGCATCAGAAAGCTTTAAAAATACACCATTAGTCTTATGGACTATGCAAAGAGCAAGAATAAAATTAGCAAGTGCTGAAATAGATACACTTAATGAAGTTGTTACTTCTATAGTAGATATTGTTAAAAAAACTAATACATCAATAAAAGGGCCGATACCATTTCCTACTAAAAGATTAAAAATTACAACAAGAAAATGTCCATGTGGAGATGGAAAAGCTAGTTTTGATAGATTTGAAATGAGAGTACATAAAAGATTGATAGATTTAGGTGTAGATGAAAGAGCTTTAAGGTTAATAATGAGGGTTCCTTTACCTCAAGGTGTGAGAATAGAAATTAATTTATTAGAAGATTAGTTCTTTATTTATTAATACAATTTTTATTTTTAATATAATGTGAACTTTAAATTTTGTAGTAGTTTATAAAGATATGTTGAAATTAAAAAAAAGCCTCTAGAAAAACTATGGAGGTGTTTTAACCACAAGAAATAAATCCTGTAGTCTAGAGGCTTTGAACTTAAATTATATTCTTTTTTGTTTTATCATTGTAATCTAATGATGTCCAGTTAAACAACTCAAGTTCAGCAAGTTTTTTTCTGTTAAACCTATTTTTCATCCTCTTTTTCATTTTTTATCCTCCTATTTTTAAAATATTTAATTTAATATTTTTTATATCTAATTTGTAAAGTAACATATTATTTATGTAGTCATTGTCATGATTATTTGTTTCATCCATTTTTAACCACCTCAAAATATACCTATATGGGTCTATTATAATAGATTGTGAAGAAAAGATATAGAGACTAAATTCATAAGCTTTATAAGTTAAATTTTTAAGTAATGAATATGGAATTTTTGATATTTAGCCCACCATGGTTCTTTAGATTAGACGTTGTATTTCAATTCATAGCATTATTAATAGTATTATTCATAGGATTATATAGTTTTAAAATTTATAAATTAACAAAGAACAAAAATTATATGTATTTATTTTTAGGATTTTTATCATTATCTATAGCTTTTTTATTTAAGACATTTATAAATTTGACATTATCTTATCATTTTTTAGCAAAATTTAATTTAATAAGAGAGAACCCAACTTTATATTTAGTACAAGTATTTGCATTATTATTTTTTGTATTATTTACATTAATGGGATATCTTATATTAGTTTCATTAACACATAAAGTAACAAATTTAAAACTAATATCCTTATTATTATTATTAATGGTATCTGGAGTGATAGCTTCACAAAACTCACAAAACTTTTTTAACTTTTTAGCGTTTTTGTTATTGCTATTTTATGTTGCGCCATACTTTTACAAAAACTATAAAACTACTTTATCATTGAAATCATTTTTAGTATTTGTATGTTTCTTTTTATTGGCGATAAGCCATTTGATGTTTTTATTTGAGATAGTATCTAAACAGTTATATGTTATCGGTGCATTTTTAATGGTTATATCATATTTAATGCTATTGATAAATTTAATACTGGTGTTTAAATCATGACAGAAAGGAGAGAAAAACTTGAAATTATAAAAGATATACTTAATGCAATATATGAAAAAAATGGAAAAATAAAACCTACACATTTATTGTATAAATCTAATTTAGCCCATAATAAACTTAAAATATATTTAAATGATTTAATGACAAGAGGTATGATAAAAGATGGACTTTTTGCTGATGCTAAGGTTTATTTAATAACTGATAAAGGAATAAAATTTCTTAATGAATATAAAAGAGTACAAGATTTTATGGAATCTTTCGGATTATAATCAAAACTTACTAAATATACTCAATTTCAACTTCTGTATTTTCTTTGTTTGGTATTTCTTCAACTATAGAAGTAATTAAATTTCTTGACTTAAACTCTTTATTATACTTTAAAATTATTTTTTTAGATGTTAAAATTCTATATTTCAATTTGTCAATAACTAAATCAATTTTATTAATTCTTAGAGAAACAGATAATTCATTCCTAATTTTTTTTAATTTTTTAATTTCCTCTATCTTATCTTTAGATTTTAATGATTTTAAATAATTAAAAGAAGGTTTTTCAATATAGATAGCACCTCTTTTGATAGTATTGTCTTCTGTTTTAGAATCAAATTTTAAATATTTATATTC
>CAYSFG010000035.1:0-69501 GCA_964430545.1 Candidatus Woesearchaeota archaeon | reverse complement strand
AAATTTTTTCCAAAAACAGATTTATTGCAATAAACACAACCATAAATACATCCTCTACTTGTCTCAAAGGGAGCACATGGATTTTTTTTACAATAAGAAAGAGGAACATAATATTTATTAGCATCAATTAATTCAAATGCAGGCAATGGTGTTTTATCAAGGTCTTGTATTTGTTGTCTAGGAAGATTAATTATTACTTCTTTTTTTTCATTCTTATAAGCTATGCCTTTAACATCTTTTAATTCATTTTTAATTATTTCTGGTATAGTATAATCTCCTTCACCCATGACAGCAATATCAATATCTGTGTTTTCTAACGTACTTTTAGGATCAGATGATGCATGAGCCCCGCCAGCAATAATAATAGTATTAGTTTTAATTTTTCTTATAGCACTAATTGTATTAATACATTGAGTATATAATGCAGAAGCAAAAGTAATACCAACAATATCAGGATTAAAATCTTGAACAGCTTTTTCTATTGCATTATAAATATTTTCTTCAAGATCTAAATCTAAAATTTTAACTTCATGGCCATCTTCTAATAATCCTCCTGCAATAGTTAATAAATTAAGTGGAGGATAATGCGCAACTGATCCCTCAACCTTTGATCCTTTATATAATTCTTTCATTGAAGGATTAATTAAGATAATTTTTTTAATCTGCATTTATTAGTAAAGAAATAAGCAATATTTAAATATTGTGATTATAAAATTCAAAGATTAGACTATAAAATAAAAATAAAACTTAAGTTATTTTATATACATATGAATTATTAGTTCTGTATAAAATTGTAAAATTTAATTTTTGTGAGTTTTCAGTTACAATATAAGTAGAGTTATATTTATTTTTAATCTCTCTAAATTTTTGAACTGAATTATTAGAATAAGCATCATTAGCAAGATTATATCTTTCTATCCAATTAAAAGCAGCTTCTCTGGAAAGTATAGATATTCCTCCATCTTTCCATGAAGTTATTATAGCCCTTTTACTACAATATCTATATCTTTCTCCCCAACTTAATGGCACTGTTATCACATCATCTTTTTGTGTATTTTCTTTTAACCATTCACATACTTGCTTTACTTCTTTAGGATAAGTTATTTTTTGTTGTTGAGGCATACAAGACCATACATTTTTTGTATTATTTAATGAACTACAAAATACATTATTTATACCAGGCAATATTAGGAATATATGTGAAAACTGCCATGATAATATAAATAATAATAAAATTATTAATAATGGTATTATTTTACTTATTTTTTTTAGTTTTTTTAATAACGGTGCTAAATATATAAAAGAAAATAGTATTAGAAATCTTGGATATCTTGTTGGTTCAATTGAATAAAGTAGTTTAAATTGTTTCATTAATAAAGATAATATGAAAAAAACTATAATTAAACCTATAATCCAGTATAAAATTGCTTTGTCTTCTTTATTTTTTTCTTCTTTAAAATAATATCCAAGTAATCCTAAAAAGGATAATAATATTAATTTTATTGTTCCAAAGCTTAATTCCGGTAGGTGTACTTCAGCTACTCTTTTCTCAACTATATTAAAGTATAATTCATCATTTTTAAAAAATGTAGCACTTTTACTTTTTATTATTGCCGGTGATATTATTACTAAAAATAATAATCCAGCTAATATAAAATGTTTGTATTCTTTTCTTCCATAAAATACAAATATAATAAAAATAAATAATAGTAATGGGGGTATTGATAATGGATGTATATAAAATAATATTCCTGTTATTATAAAAACATAATAAATATATTTTATATCTTTCAGTGATTTGAATGTTAAATAAAACATTAATGGATAGAATGTATCTACCAACATTTGTGGCACTATTTGTGCAATTCCAAATTGCCATCCAGGTATTCCGTGATAAGTTAATATAGATAATGCTGCTCCAAGAAATGCTTGTTTTTTATCTTTTAATAAATATAATAATAACTTATACATTGATAAAACAAATAATATCTTAAAGATTATTGATAATATTAAATTTGATATGCCTTGGTCTTTTGTTATTATAGTAAATATTAAAATTAAATACTTAAAACCATCTGGATAAATTTGTTTATGTACAGTTATTGTAAAATCATTTGCGTATAAACTATTATCTATCATTTTTTCAACACTTGGACCGAGCATTAATAAATCACTATTAATAATTTTTATATTATAATCTATAGTTATTAGTGATAAAAATATTAAGAATAATAATATAAATTTAGTATTTTCTAATAATTTCATATCTTTTGTATAACCAATTGATATTTAAGTTTTTATTTTTTTATCTTTATCACGTTTACAGGACAATCATTAACAGCATTTTGATTAGAAGTTAAATCTTTATCTTGTATATTCTTGCTAAATAGTCTGTTACTTTCTTTAGATCCTATTAACATTGCTTTTCCATCTTCAGAAATTTTCCAAAATGTTGGCGCATGTTCAACACACATTCCACATCCTATACATTTTTCTCTTTCATGTATTATTTTCATACAATTTTATTTTATCTAAAATATATAAATTTAATGTTTTATTTTTAAAATTCAAAATATTTAAATAATAGTACAATTTTATTAAAAAAATGGATGATTGTTCAAATTGTCAAAAAGGATCTTTATCAAATAAGAAAGAGGAAAAGTTAAGTTTTTTTGATAATCTTATTACAAAATATTATACTGCTTTATTTGTTTTAAAACTAATTCCTAACTTTAAAATTTTTAAAAGATTTGTAAAAGGTTATTTTAGGGTTAATTTTCTTAAAAAAGAACAAATAAGATTTGTAGAAATATTTGTAACTCTTGCTTGTAATGCTAGATGTGATTTTTGTTCTAATGGTTTATTCACAAAAAAAGTAGGAATTCTTTCTCTGGAAAATTATTTAGATATTATTGATCAATGTGCAGAATTAAATGTTCCTGTTATAGGTTTGATCGGTGGTGAACCTATGTTATACAAAGGGATTAATGAACTTGTTAAGAGAGCTAAACATCACGGTATTTATAGTATTTTAGCTACTAATGGAACTTTATTAAATGAAACTAAAGTAAAGGAGCTTGCTGATTTAGGTTTAAACAATATTACTATTTCAATTCATTCTTTAGAAGCAGAAAAGCATGATTCAATATTAAAAATTAAAGGTGCATATGAAACTGCTTTCAAAGTTAAAGACTATTGTAAAAAGTATGGTTTAGACTTTTCTATGGCTAGTGTGGTTTCTCATAAAGATTTTAGTGATGGTACTTTTGATAAGATGATTAATTTTGCTGAAAAAGAGAAAATATACATAACTGTTAATCCTATTATCCCTACAGGTTATGCTTCTACTAAACAAGATATTTTATTAAATAATGAAGATGTTAAAAAATTAAATAAAATAGCTAGAAGAAGTGTCTATGTTTCCACTCATTTGACTAATAATTATTTTGGTTTTGGTTGTCCTGCTGGTAATGCTTATATTGGTGTTAATGTTACTGGTGAAATGTTTCCTTGTTTTTTTATTCCTTTATCTTTAGGTAATGTTCAAAATATGTCATTAAGACAAGCATGGGAGAAAGCTTGCAATAGTCCTTTATTTACTAAACGTCACAAGATGTGTTATGCTGCTTATAGTAGAGAATTTGTTTGTAATTATATGAATCCTATTTTTAAATTTGATAAAGTTCCTATTCCTATTGAAACTCATCCATTGTATAAAAATGGAATGCTTCCTGATTTATCAATATCTAATGTTAATGAGGCTATTAATTATAATTCTAAATAATTTTAGTAAGCTTTATTTACTTATTGTATTATTTTAGTATTTATGTTATCAATTGTAGTGCCAGTATACAATGAAGAAAAAAATATTTCTATTTTATATTCTGAATTAAAGAGTGTTTTATCAAAATTAGATATTAATTATGAGATTATTTTTATTGATGATGGTAGTACTGACAAAAGTTTTGAAGAATTAATAAGAATTAAGAGTAAAGATAAATACGTAAAAATAATAAAATTTAGAAAAAATTTTGGTCAGACAGCTGCTCTTGATGCAGGTTTTAAAAATTCTAAAGGAGATATAATAATAACAATAGATAGTGATTTACAAAATGATCCTAGGGATATTCCTAAATTAATTGAAAAGATTAAATCTGGTTATGATGTAGTTTCTGGATGGAGATATAATAGAAATGACTCATTTGGTAAAAAAATTAATTCTAAGATTGCTAATAAACTAAGAAGGTTATTGTTTAATGAGACTATACATGATTCTGGTTGTACCTTGAAAGCTTATACTAATGAATCTATTAAAGATATTGAATTATATGGAGAAATGCATAGATATATTACAACAATTATAAAATTAAAAGGTTTTAAAGTTACTGAAGTTCAGGTAAACCATCGTGAACGTAAATATGGTAAGACTAAATACAACGCCAAAAGGTTATTACATGGTTTTCTTGATATGATTTTCTTAAAGTTTTGGGCTGATTATTCTACCAGACCTTTGCATTTTTTCGGTCTTATTGGTATATTTCAATATATCATAGCCATAATTTTAATAATTGAACAACTAATAAAATTAATAATAACCAAAACAGTGCCTGTAGGGCCAGTAGCATTAGGAGCGGCAATATTAATAATTACTGGTACATTGTCTATAATTCTTGGGTTTTTAGGTGAAGTTCTTGTTAGGATATATCATAAAGTACATAATAAAACAACTTATAGTATAGAAAACATTTTATAGTTAATTTTATAATAATATCTAAACTAGAAATTCTTATGTGCGGTATTGTTGGTTTTAATTGGTTTGATAAAGTTTTGATTAGGAGAATGTCTGATAAATTGATCCATAGGGGTCCTGATGGTTTTGGTTATTACACAGATAAAAATGTTTCTTTAGGGCATAGAAGATTAGCAATAATTGATTTAAGTATTAAAGGTAAACAACCTATGTCTGATGATAGTGAAACTATTTGGATTACTTTTAATGGAGAGATATATAATTATAGGGAATTAAGAAGAGAATTAGAAAAAAAATATAATTTTAAGTCTGAAACTGATACTGAAACTATAATTTATGCTTACAAAGAATATGGAGTAGAATGTTTAAAAAAATTAAATGGGGATTTTGCTTTTTGTTTATATGATATAAATAAAAATATCTTTTTATTAGCTAGGGATCATATTGGTGTTAAGCCTTTATTTTATTATTATGATAATAATAAGTTTATTTTTGCTTCTGAAATTAAGTCAATTCTTGAAGATAATACAATTAATAGGATTATTAATAATGATGCTTTATCACAATATCTTGCTTATAGGTTTGTTTTCACTTCAAACACTATTTTTAATAATATTTTTAGGATGCTTCCTGGTGAATATTTAATATTTGATTTAAAAACTAAAAAATTAAAGAAAAACAATTATTATAACATCAATTTTTCTAATAAGTTTTATAATGATAGTTTTTATTTAAAAAAATATAAAAAGTTTTATACTGAATCTGTTAGTTCTAGATTAATGAGTGATGTTTCTCTTGGTGTTTATCTTAGTGGAGGTATTGATTCTAGTTCTGTTGTTGCTATGATGAATAAATTAAAAGTTAATGATATTAAGACTTTCTCAGTTGGTTTTGATCACAAAAAAATTAATGAACTTCCTTATGCTAAAAAAGTTTCAGATTTTTTTAATACTGATCATAAAGAATTTGTTGTAAAGTCTGATATTATTAATGATCTTAATAATATTATTTATCATGCTGATGAACCATTATGTGATCCTGCTATGATTCCTGTTTATCTTCTTTCTAAGAACGCTAAAAAATATGTTTCTGTTGTTTTAACTGGTGATGGTGGAGATGAAACATTAGCAGGTTATGAACAGGTTAAATTCTTACATTATGGTAATAAAATTAAAAAAATTCCTTTAGCTATTAATTTTAGTAAATCAGCTATTAAACTTGTACCCAATGCTATTCTTAATAAATTTTTTAAATATAGTTCTAGTCTAGGTAATGAAGGTAAAAATAGGGCTGTTAAATTTTTAGATTCTATTCATGATTTACCTAAAGCTTATACTGAAATTACTAGTATTTTTGATTATGATGAACAAAAAAATTATTTAAACAATAAAAAAATCATTCCTCCTGAATCTTACATTAACAATTATTTTATAGCTAATAATAATATTAATAAGATTCTTAATTTTGAGACTAAAGTATTACTTCCTGAGAATATGTTAACTAAATCTGATAGAATGACTATGGCTTTTGGTGTTGAATCTAGAGTTCCTTTATTAGATTATAAATTGGTTAATCTTGCTTTTAGTATGCCTAATCATCTTAAACTTAATGGTTTTAAAAATAAGTATATTTTAAGAAAAATTGTTTCTGATCTGCTTCCTAAAGATATTATTAATAGAAAAAAACAAAGATTTTATGTTCCTATTGATTTATGGTTAAAAAGTGATTTAATGTCTTTAATAGAAGATAAATTATCTATTAAGAATATTAATAAACAAGGTATTTTTGATTATTATATTATTAATAAGATGATTAAGAATTTTAATAGTTCACCTTTATTTTATGCTAGACAGTTATGGTCTTTGTTAACTTTTGAATTATGGTATGAAAAATTTATTGAAAAATAATTATAAACTTTTCTTAATTCCTTCATCTAATTTTATTAATTTTATAGTAAAATCATTTTCTATTATTGTAAAATCTACTTTTGTATCAGTTTCTAATTCTAGTATTGCTTCTCTAGTTACTGGGAGATTTTTAGTTACTTTTTCAATTATTCCCAACATGGTCCATATAAAGAATCTCGGTATATATAATAATTTTTTATTCTTACCTTGTATTTTTAATATTTTTTTCACATATTCTTTAAATTCTATTTGTTCTGGTCCGCCCATTTGATAAATTTTATTTGTATTAATTTCTATTGTTGCTGCTTTTTTTATTATTTCAGCTGCATCTTCAACATATATTGGTTGTTTTATTGAATTTCCTTTTCCTATTACTGGTACAAATATTGGAAGGATGTTTATCATGTCTTTTAATTTATTAAAAGCTGCTCCTCCTTTTCCATATAATAATGTTGGTCTTATTATTATTGTATTAAATTTTTTTGTATTAAGATATTCTTCTGCTAATTTTTTTGATTTCCCATAAGCATTTGGATTATTTGATGTGGCTGTCATTGATGATGTAAAAATAAATCTTTTAACATTATTTTTTTCAGCAAGATCAGCTATATTTCTTGTTCCTTCATAATTTATTTTCATATTTAAGTTTTCATCAGAACTATTTAATAATGCCGCTAAGTGTATTACTACATCTATTTTTTTCATTACATCTTTTATACTATTAGAATCAGTTATATCACATCTTAAAACATTAACATTTTTTAATGTTGCTAAATATGTTGTATCTTCTTCTGGTATTACTAATGCAGTTATATTATGACCTTCATTTATTAATTTTGTTGTTACTATTTTACCTAAAAATCCATTTGCCCCTGTTAGTAAAATTTTCATTTTTCTCCTATAATATCCATTATTTTTTCTTCTTTAAGATCAAATAGTTTTTTAACATCATTAAATGAAGATACTGAATCTTGGTTTAATAATATAACTTGTCCTTTATTTAATGGAGCTTTATCTTTTAGTCCTTTTTCTAATATTGTTGCTAGTATACTACAAGCAAATATTGGTAAGTGTAATTTAAACTTTGTTTTTCCTATTATATTTTTGCTTATTATATCTAAAAATTGATTAAATGTTATTTTTTCTGATCCAGAGATTGATATTGTATGGTTTATAAAATTTTTATTTTCTAATAGTTTTATTAAGACTTCGCTTAATTGTTCTACATTTATTGGTTGTATTAGTTTTTTTCCAGATCCTACTACAGGTATTAAAGGTAATTTAACCATTGTGCTTATTTTTTCTAATTGCGGGCTTTTTCTTCCAATTATTAAGTTTGGTCTTATTATTGTTGTTGGTATCCCAGAATTAAAAAATAGTTTTTCTGCTTGTAGTTTTGATTCTGCATAATGGCTTCTTTTTAAATATGATGCTGATATTGTACTTACATAAATTATTCTTTTAACATTATTTTTTTTTGCAGCTTCTATTAATTTTTTTACAGCTTCAACATGTACTAAGAAATTTAATTCTTTATTATTATTTCCTATTATTGCAGCTAAATGATATATTACGTCTACGTCTTTTAGTTCTTTTTCATAACTGTTAATATTTATTATATCCCCTATTATTACTTTAACATTTTTAGATTTTAAAGCTTCTGCTTTATTAACATTTCTTACAAGTGCTTTTATGAAATAACCTTTTTGATTTAATTTTCTTACTAAATTAGTACCTAAATACCCAGATGCACCTGTAACAAATATTTTTATTGCCATAATTTCAGGATAATAACATTGCTTTTAAAGTTTTGTTTTTAAAAAAAGTAGTTTATTTTATTAAAATTATAAAATTTTTTTAAAAAAATATTTATTAATTTAATTATTTAAATTACTTTTTTATCAGTTTATTTCTATTTTAATTTAGGTAATTGTTAAATTTATCATTTCATTAATTCTACTAAACCAAACTTCTGCTATTTTTTTATAACCATCTCTATTGGGATGTATATCATCACTTAAGTCTACAAATCTATTAAGAGCTAAATTAATGTCAACTAAAGAAACCCTATTTCCTTTAGAAGAGATCATTGTAGGTAATAACAAATTTAGTTTATTTACTCTATTATTTAATAATTCTCTTGAAGAACCTAATGGGGGAACAGTTCCTACTATAATATACAATTTTTCATCTTTATTTAATATTTTATTAATTAGTATACTTAAACTATCTATTATTTGAATTTCACTCTTACATTGGCAAAATAAGTCATTAGTTCCGATCAAAAGCAGTACAATTCTTGGTTTAAATGTTTCTATAATATCTTCATCTATTTCATCAGAAATTAAATAAGGATATCCCAAAGTATCTATAGTTGCACTATTATATCCTTCGTGTTCTATATCTATAAATCCTGTAGTATTTCCATTTGTAGTTTTTCTTCCAACAAAATCAGTATTAAAGCCAACATTATCCATCATTTGTTTTAAATTAACCCTATAACCCCCATATAAGTCTCCCTCAGTTATAGAATCACCTAAAGGCATTATTTTCAATGTAGTTTTATGCATTGTTAAATTTGTAGTTACAACACTATTATCTATTATAACTTCATGAAATATTAAAATTTTCATTAAATATATAATAAATACAGTTAACAGAATTATAATTAAAAGATAAAATATTTTTTTATTCCATTTTAACATTATAGAATACAGTATAACATATTATTTAAATATTTTCTTTAATGAATTTAATAATTACTTAATTCCATGAACAGTCCAGCTAATATTATTAACAGGATATATAGTTACATCTTTTAGTCCTTTTAATAATTCTTTAGCTTCTTCTTTTTTATAATAATTAGCTAATGGTGCATTTAATTTATCAAATACGTTCATCCAGTGATGATTAAATCCGAAGCTTGAGAATTGATAAAAATATTCATTGTATGGTAAGATATTTTCTAAAATTTTTATTCTTAATTTATTTATTGGTTTATAGATTAGTTTAGTTATTAGAAAGTAAGGTATTGTTATTATTAAAGAAATATAGTTTAGAAGTCTTAAATTAATATTTTTAAGTAGTTTTCTAAATGGTTCTATTAATTTTACCATTATTAAACTATTTTCATAGCCATACAACCATATACTTATTTGTTTTCCGGGTTTTAGTTTTTTTGTTAATGATTCTACACATTTAGTAGGATTGGG
Source organism: Candidatus Woesearchaeota archaeon (assembly GCA_964430545.1). Classification (GTDB taxonomy): domain Archaea; phylum Nanobdellota; class Nanobdellia; order SCGC-AAA011-G17; family GW2011-AR18; genus CAYSFG01. The sequence goes on along the minus strand of CAYSFG010000035.1, from coordinate 59,632 downwards.
TAAATGGTGTATAACACCTATTGAATAAATAAAATCAAAAGTGTTATCTTTAAAAGGTAAATTATATACATCTGCTTGTATTATTTCTACATTTTTATCTTTATTTATTTCCCTTGCTGTTTCAACTGCATTACTTAAATCTATTCCTATTACTCTACCTCCAAATTTTGCACTGAAATAAGAATGTCTTCCTGTTCCACATCCGGCGTCTAATATTAATTTTTTTGAAAGTATTCTTTTTTTATTGGCGTTAACCATCTTAAGAATTGTTCTTCACTTTCTTTTATAAAATTTTTAAAATAATTCCATTGATATCCCCATACTTTAGATGTTCTTTTTTTCACATTAGTTAAATCTTTATCTATCACCATTCTTGGTATTCCATTATTTATCTTATATTCATTGCATTTACATTTTAGTGTTCCTTCTAGTATTTCTTTTTCATTTTGTTCTTGAATTTTTAATTTAAAATTATTTTTACATAATGGGCATATTAAAATTTTTAATAATGATTTTTTCATAACATTCTCCTTAATTATTCTTATCGTAAACAACATAATTTCCTATTGTTACTACATCAACACAGTCTTTTTTCAAACTTATTAATGCATCTTTTGGTGTGCATACTATTGGTTCTTCATGTATGTTAAAACTTGTATTGATAAATATTGGGAGTCCAGTTATTTTATTATAATTATCTAATATTTTATAATATCTTAAATTATTAGTTTTTGTCACAGCTTGTGGTCTTGCAGTATTATCTACATGAACTACAGCTTCTGCTTTTCTTGCTATTTCTTTACAATTAAAGGTTATTGTCATAAATTCTGAAGGATATTCTGCTTTTTCAAAGTTTTCAAAATAATCATTACAATATTCTTTCATTATTGAAGGGGCGAAAGGCATAAATTCCGAGCGACGCATTCTTTTATTTAGCCAATCATTTATAGTTTTATCTGTTGGGTCTGCTATTATACTTCTATTTCCTAATGCTCTTGGTCCATATTCCATTCTTCCACTAAAGTTTCCAACTATCTTTTTATGAGACACTAATTCAGCTGCATATTTCTCTATATCTTTTACATATTCAGCTTCTAATCCTTGTTCTTTTACTTCATTAAGAATTTCTTCGTCAGTAAAACTAGAACCAAAATAAACATTATCTAATCTATAAGGCCTTAACTTATCATTTTTAATCTTGTACATATTAAAAGCTGCCCCACTAGCTAATCCTCCATCTCCCATATTTGGATATATAAAAACGCTATTTACTTCTGGTAGTTCTAATATTTTTTGATTTAATTTTACATTTGCAAATACCCCGCCAGCTAATGCTAAGTCATAAACTTTTATTTTTTCTACATAGTATTTTACGAATTTTATCATTACATCTTCTAATCTTTTCTGTAAAGCTGCAGCAATATCTGTTCTGCTATAACTTTCTAATTCTTTCTTTAGATATTCATATGCTGGTTTTCCTATTAATCCTGAGGTATTTACTAATTTTCCATCTTTGAAGTCAAAATATTTTTCAAAATAACTATAACATTTTTCTGGATTTCCAAATGCTGCTAGGCCTGTTGTTTTCCCTTCATGCTTAAACATCTTAAATCCAAAAAGCATCGTTACATATGCATAGAAATATCCTAATGAATGAAATGTTGGTATTTCTTTAATTAAGTTCATCTCTCCATCTTTACAATGGTATACACTAGCGCTTAGTCCATCGCCACTTCCATCTGTTGTAAATATTAAACATTCATTTTTTCCAGATGCATAATATGCTGTTGCTGCATGACATTTATGATGATCAAAATATTTTATTTCTGCATCAAATCCATTTTGTTTTAGATATTTTTCTGTAGTTTTATCTCTTAATGGATTAAATATTGTTCTTTGTAAATGTGAAAATGTTATATATTTAGGAAATGGAGTATTGTTTGCTATTGTTTGATATAATTTTTTTTTAAAAGAAACATTTTCCCATCCTATATTTGCCATTAATCCTGATGTTCCAGATAAAGCAATTCCTTCTACTTTACTTTTTTCTATACCTGATATTTTAAAGACTTCTTCTATTGATAACTTTGGTAATCCAGTAAATAATTTTGTTCTATTTAGTCTTTCTTCGTTTACTGCGGCTATTATTCTTCCATCTTTTATTAAGCTAGCTCCAGAATCATGTCCATCATGTACCCCTAATATTATCATAAAAAAGCAAAATTTTAGAATCTTTATAACCTTTTCTAATAATTAAATTATATATTATATAGAATACACGTTTAGATTAGTATTGCTATTTTTTGTAACAAAACTATATATTAAATTATATTGTTTATTTTCTTGTAAAAAATTTTTATAATAATCATTATACTCTTTATATTTATCAAGTTCATATATTATAATATACTTTGGTTTTAATTGTTTCATTTCTTTATCAAATTTTTCATATTCTATACCAGAACTATATCTTCCATGTGGGTAATAATATATCTGTCTGTTCATATAATATGCTAAAGCTGAATTCCATGGTCCAACTATTATATCTTTTTCATTTGTATTTTTTTGTATCCACTTTCCAAACTCGTTTAATCCTTCGCTAAAACCAAAATTATTTACTATTTTGTTTGTATTATTAATTTGTAAATATATCCCAAAAATAAGAATTAATATAACAAATATTGTTGTGTATTTTGAATATTGTGTTAATTTATTTATTGACAATGCAATTAAAATAAACATGGGTATAAATATTGGCATAAAATATCTGCCTTCAAAATGTCCAGTTACTTTAAATATGAATATGGGTATTATAAAAACCCAGATTAAAAATAATAGATTAATATCTAGTTTTTCTATTTTCTTTGAAGTATAAGAAAAGTAATACTTTAATTTGTATAATATATAAATTCCTGTAATTAAAATAAAAAATGTAAAGATATTTGTTATTATAAACTGAGTTATAATTTCTTTATTTCTAGTAAAATATTTCAGAATAATAAATATAAAAATTAATAAAATAATGCTAAATAGTATGCTATAAAATATTTTAGTATTTTTTTTAAGGTAATTATATAAACTATTAAATAAAAATTTTATTGGTTTAATAAAGTATAATAATGATAATAAAAATAATGACAGAAATATTGTTCCTAATGAAATATAAAAAAATGTTCCTATATCTCTTAGGACATTAAAAAGCCCAAAATAACTATACCCGGCATAACTTAACCACAATCCATATATTAACATCTTAAATGGATTTTTATACATTATATAACTAAATATAAAATTTATAAGATATATTATGGTGAATATTAAAATAAAATTTCTATATTCTTTTTCTTTAAAAAATAATATTCCTTTAGTAAATATTAAATATATTAGAAATAATAAGAACATTGGTATCATTTGATTATATATTAATACAGAAATTCCAGATATTACTCCACATAAGTATAAACTTTTATTATCATTATCTAATGATCTTACAAAATAATAGATTCCAACTACCCACAATGCCATTGATGGCGTATTTAGTAATACTCTTCCACTATATAATATATCCTGACTAAATATAGCATATAATAAAGCAGCTATTAAACCTGTTTTTTTATTAAATAAGTATTCTCCTAGTAAGCAGATATAAAATATCCCTATTAAAGAAAATATTATTACAGTTAAGTGTATGGCTGTCTCTCCAAATCCTAATTTAAATAATAATCCCCATAGTAATGGGAGTAAAAATGGTCTATAATATGACCATTGAAGTAATACATTTCCTGTAAATATTGATTTTGCAAGCAATAAAGATTCTCCTTCATCTGATGATAGTTCTGCATGAAAATTTGTATATTTTAATCTTAAGAATAGTCCAAAGATAATAATAAAAAATAACAATATATAAAATACTTTTTTATTCATTATTTTTTTCTCCATTTCTTATTTTTTTTCTATTTCTTAATATATATTTTAGTATTCTTAATTCTCTTTTAATATTAAATGTGCTTTCCATATCTCCTTTCCATTTTACAGGTATTTCTTTTATTTTAAACAATTTATTTTGTGCTCTTACTAATAATTCTACATCCCAAAACCATCCTCTTTGATATGTTTTATCATAACCCATATAATCTAATATTTCTAACATTTTTTCTTTTTTAAATATTTTAAAACCGCATTGATGGTCTTGTATTTTTGAATTAAAGATTATTTTCATTATAAGATTATAAATCTTGCTTATTAATAACCTCTCTATGCTTCTTTCTGCTTTTATTCCTTGATATCTACTTCCTATTACAATATCATTTTCTTTTATTTTATTTATTAATTCATTAAAATAAATTAAATCTACAGATAAATCTAAATCCATAAAAAAAATAATATTCCCTTTAGATTGATAAAATGATTTTCCTAGATTTTCTCTTCTTGAAGGACCATTATTATAATATAAATATCTTATTTCTTTATATTTTTTTGATAATTTTTTTGATATTTCAAGTGTATTATCATTAGAATTATCATCTACTATTATTATTTCAAAGTCATATTTATTTTTTTTTAAGAAATTGTAAACCCTAGATATATTTACTTCTAGTATTCTTTCTCCATTATAAACAGGTATAAATAATGATAACATTAGAATTATTGATTTGTATTCTATTTATTAATTTTATTAAATTGTGTTTTTTCTTAAATAATTATCTGTTTTTTCTGCAGATTGATGTAATGCTTCGAGACTATATTTTAAAGTAGCATCTGTAGGCCTAAGCACTAAGTAAGGCAAAACTAAAAAACTAACTGGAATTAAATAATAGTAATTAGATAAATTAGATAAATTAGTATTAGTAATATTTAAGTAAGATAATGAAGAAAATGTCATGCCTGTCAATAATGAAAATATATCCATAGGTTGCATGGCTTTTATTCGCCCATTACGTGTGAAACTTTCTATATTTGGGATATAAGCTGCTCCTATATTATTTATTGAGGTAAAAACTTTTATGATTTCTTCTTCTAATTTAGGATTTTTCTTGGGTGTTGTAGATTTTTTCCAGAGTGAGTTATATCTTTCTTCTATTGGTTCTATTAATTTAACATAAGATTCTATTCCTCTTGATACATCATAGGCTAATTTATTTTTATCATAAAAACTTTTTAAAATCAATCTTCTTTTTATTTCAATTTCTTCTTCATTTACAATTAATCCAGTTTCTAATCCTATAGACTTAAATGTTTCTAATTCAATTAATTTTTGAACTAAATTTAATGATTCTTTTAATTGCATAATTCTAAAGTAACATAGATGATTTTTAAGCATTGTTATAAGCTAAAATAACTATTAGAAATACTATTAAATCTTATTATAATATAAAATACATGAAAATTGGATTCATTTCAACTTATTTCCATCCTTTTTATGGTGGTGCAGAGAATAATTGTTATTATTTAGCTAAAGAACTTGCAAAAAATCATGAAGTTCATGTTTTTACATCGAATAGGAAAGATGATAAAATAATAAATAAAAAATATGAAGTAATTGAAAATATAAAAATTCATAGATTTAAAACTATTTTTAGATATCGCTATTATTTTGTTTTTTATCCTGATATGTTAAAGGCTTTGTTAAAAGAAGATTTTGATATAATACATGTTCATTCTTTAGGATTTTTATGGCATGATATTTGTATATTATTAAAAAAAATAAAAGATCCTGAAACAAAATTTGTTATTACACCTCACGGACCATTCATGGCATTAAAATTTTATCCTTTATGGCAGAAAATATTAAAATTTTTTGTAAATTTAGTTGAGTTTCAGATTAATAAAATCTATTCTTTAGTAATTCAAGTTAATCCTTATCAATATAAATGGCTTTCTAAGGATTATGGTTTTAAGAAAGATAAAATAGTTTACGTTCCTAACGGTATATCTAAGGATTTACTTAAAAGAAATAATTCAATTAATGTTAATAAAAAATATAATCTAAAAAATAAGTTTGTTATATCTTATTTAGGCAGGATTCACGAGTATAAAGGTATTGATCAAGTTATTAAAGTTCTTCCTAACTTGTTAAAGTTAAATAAAGATATTATTCTTGTAGTTATGGGTAGTGATGCTGGTTATTATAATAGTATTAATCAATTAGTTAAAAATTATAATTTAGAAAACAATGTTAGAATTATTCTTGATCCTAGTGATGAAGAGAAACTTTCGATTCTTGAATTATCTGAGATTTATGTTTTTCCAAGTGAGTGGGAGGCTTTTGGTATAACTATTCTTGAAGCTATGGCTAAGAGAAATGTTATTATTTCCACAAGAACAGAAGGTGGAAAATTTTTAGTTTCTGAAGATAATGGTTTATTATATGATTTTAATAATCTTAAACAATTAGAAACATGTTTTATAAGATTAATAAAAGATAATAAATTGAGAACTAAATTGCAGTTTAATAATTTTATAAAAGTAAAAGAATTTAGATATGATAATATTTCTTTAAAGCTTGAGGAGGAGTATTTAAAATTATTAAAATGAAAATAACTTATGTTTGTCCTTTTTTTTATCCTGTTAAGGGTGGTATGGAGAATCATGTTCTTAATCTAGCAAGACAAATGGTTAAGAAAGGTCATGAAGTCGAGGTTTTAACTTCTAATAGTTTGAGGAATAAAAAAATAAATATTGGTAAAGAAAATTATAATGGAATTTCTATTGTTAGATTTAATACTTTATTTAATATTGGTGAGTTCAGTCCTGTTTTCATTTCAGTTTTAAATTATATTAGAAAGTCTAATTCAGATATCATTCACGTTCATGCTTATAGACAGCCACATAATTTAGTTCCTTTTTTTTCTAGTAAAAAGTCAGTTTTGACTCTTCATTGGCCAAATTATCCTAAGGGTTTAAGAAATTATATAATAGATAAAATTATTCCTGTTTTTGATAAGACATTGGGTAAGATTATCTTAAAGAAATATAATAAACTAATAGCACTTAATATTCCAGAGAAAGAATGGATTATTAATAATTTTAATATTGATAAAAACAAGATTAGTATAATTCCAAATGGTATTCCAAGTTTTTTATTAAAAAATATTAAATCTAGTTTTAAAAAGCGTTATAAAATTAAAAATAAATTATTATCAATATCAATAGCTAGACTTAATAAAAGTAAAGGATTGGATCAAGTTATTGAAGTAGCTGATTCATTTCCAGATGTTATGTTTGTTATTATTGGTAGTAATGATCCTAATAGTAAAAATCTTGAAGAGTTATCTAAAAATAAGATTAATATTTTAATATTAAAAGACCTTTCAGATAAAGAAAAATTTGAAGCTTTAAATGATGCTGATATTTTTATTCATCCTAGTCATTATGAAGCTTTTGGTATAGTGGTACTAGAAGCGTTTTCAAGAAAATGCGCAGTTATAACTTCTGATAGAGGAGGATTACCTTCTGTTGTTGGTAATGCAGGTTTAATTTTTGAAGATAATAATTTAGTAGATTTAAAAGATAAAATTTCTATTCTCATTAGTAATAAAAAATTATTAAAAAAACTTCAATTAAAAGGTTATAATAGAGTTAAAAATTTTACTTGGGACTCCATAAGTAATGATTTAGAGATATTATATAAGGAGTTATTGAAATGATTCGTATTATTATTATTGCATATAAAGAACCTAACACGATAGCTAAGGCTATTTCTTCTTTTAAAGAGCAAAAATTAAATAAAAAATATAAAATTTATGTAGTATGCCCTGATTTAGAAACTAAGAATGAATTTTTGAGATTTAAGGATGTTTTGCATATTCAAGATGAAAGCAAAGGAAAACCTTCAGCCCTTAATTTAGTTTTTAAAAAATTTACAAATAAAAATGATATAATGATATTTACAGATGGTGATGTTTTTGTAGGTAAAGATTCATTAAAAGAATTATTAAGTTATTTTTCAAATAAAGAAGTTGGTGCTGTTTCTGGTCATCCTATTTCTTTAAATCCTAAAGATAATATTTTAGGCTACTGGTCTTTTGTTCTTACTAATATGGCCCATAAGTTGAGATTAAGTGGTAAAAATTTTGTTTGTACAGGCTATCTTATGGCTATTAGGAATATTGTTGGAAGCATTCCTGAAAATTCCTTATCTGATGATGCTATTATCTCAAATATTATTCTTGATAAAGGTTATAAAATTTTCTATGCACCTAATGCTTTAGTTTATGTTAAATATCCTACTACATTTAAGGATTGGACTAATCAAAAAATTAGAAGTGCTGGTGGTTATTATCAAATAAGAAGTTTTACGAAATCTAATATTAAGATGCGTAGGTCTTTTGCTTCAGAATCATTAGGTTTTTTAGAAGTTTTTATTTATGCTAAAAAATCTAAAGAATTTATTTATACTATTTTATTATTATTTGCTCGTCTTTATTTGTGGTTTATGATTTTTATAAAAATAAAGATTAGGAAACAAAATTTTAATAAAATATGGTCAAGGATTGAATCTACTAAATAAAAAGTATTATAAATTATAGATTAAGTATAAATATATGATTATTAATAGTATCATAAAAAAATCTAGAGAATTTTATAATAAATCAATTTATAATAAAATATTTCTTATTATTTTGTTATTATCATTAATTTACTTCATTTATTATTTTACAAAAACATTTTCTCAAGCTTTGTGGTTTGACGAAGCTGATTATCTTAATTATGCCAAATATCTAGCCAAGGATTTTCCAATAGCTACATTTAGTCCCATAAGACCAATTTTATTTTCATTAATAACAGCTTTATTTTTTAAATTAAATATTAATGAAATAGGAATAAGAATATTTATGGGTTTATTCTATTTTTCAAATATAATACTCATTTATCTTATTGGTAAAGAAATGTTTGATGATCTTACTGCTTTATTTGCTTCTATTTTTACTGCTGTATTTTGGTCTCATTTATTTTTTTCATATAGGTTATTAGTTGATGTCCCAGTATTAACATTTTGGTTGTTAACGATATTATTTTTCTTTAAAGGATATATAAATAATAAAAATAATATTTACACTTTGTTATTAATTCCAACTTTAGTTCTTGGATTTTTGATGAAGTATACAAATGCCTTAGTTGCTATACTAATTATTTTATATTTGATAATTACTGAAAGATTTTCTTTTATTAAAAATAAACATTTAATTAAAAGTACATTAATAAGTTTTATTTTGATAATTCCTTTTATTATTTGGCAGTATATTTCTTATGGTTCTCCTATTGCTTTTTTTTTACAGACATTTGGTACTAGAACAACATTAGGAAGATCATTTATTAGTTCTTTAACTTCTCAATTAAAATCTTTTCTTTCTATTGAAGGTATTATTTTAATGGTTTTATCTATTTTAGGTTTTTTATATTTATTACAAATATTTCTTGGCTTGGATATTATTATTAAAAATAAAGATAAAGCTCTTGGTAATAAATTATTTTTATTTTTGTGGATTGTTTTAACTATTTTATTTGCAGCAAAGATCAACTATGGTTATTATATTGAAGAGAGGTATTATTTTAATTTTTTTGTAGGTTTATTTTTAGCAGCAGGTTTAGTATTATCAAAAATGTATAATATATTAAGAAAGTATAATAAATCCATTTCTACTATTATAGTTATTTTAATTATTGTTTTTATTATTAATTCCAATATTGAAATGGCTAACTCCAATATAATCTCAAAAGCTGATTCATTTAAGCAAGTTAAGGAAGCAGGTATATGGCTTAATCAACATCTTTCAAAAGATGAGGGTTATATTTCTCCAGCTACTTCTGCAGAGATTCAGTATCATTCTGAAAGACAAAATAATGCTGTGGATATTAATGAAGCTTTTTCTAATCCAAAAATTAAGTATGTTGTACTATCTTTTTTTAATCAAATGCCTGATAAATTTATAGAAGGTGTTAAAACTAATCAAGATAAATTAAAGCCAGTTGCATCGTTTTATTTATCTGAAAATAAAGCTCAGCCTATAGTTTTAATATTAGAAGTTAAAAAATAATTTAAAAACTTTTTCTATTACTTATTAATTTTGTGAATGGTAAATATTTTGTAAATTTAGCAAATCTATCTTGTAAAAAATCATCTCTATAACCACATGTTGCGCATATGCCTATTTTTTGTTTAACTAATTGTTCTCTAAAATTCTGATATTCATTACTATGCCATATTTCATTAAATGATTTTTGAAATATATTCCCAAAGTTTACTTGTCCATCATAATAATAACAACATGGTAATACATCTCCTTCCCAAGTTATATAAGCGCTATACCAAGGCAGATAACAGTGTGCATCATTCATCTTAAACATTGTTCCTGCTTCTATTTTTTTAAGATAATATCCTATACTTTCTATGTTTGTTTTTACTTTTACGTTTTTACTAACTTCTAAAGCTTCATTGTATATTGATTTTAATTTTTCAAAGTCTACTTTGTCTAGTTTATATTTTTCATTCATCTTAATGTCATATTCAGTAACAAAGGGGCTATTTAGTTGGTCTACACCAAATTCATCTGCTAATTTTATTATTGCAGGTAGTTCATGAAAATTAGGCAATTGACATACAAACGCCATATGAATCTGTGTTTTACTTTTTCTTTCATTTCTTACTTTTACTAAATTTTTTAAATTTTCTATTACAACTTCAAATTTAGCAGGTATTCTTATTTTTTCATATGTTTCTTTGGTTGCTCCATCAACACTTATTGATATTAAATCTATTCCAGAATCAATTATTTTATTAGCTTTATCATCTGTAGTTAGTGTTGCATTAGAATCTATTTTTACAAATGCTCCTTTACTTTTCGCATATTTTATTATATCAAACATATCTTTATTTAAAATCATTTCACTATAACCAGTTAAATTTACATAAGCTGGTTTTACTGTATCAAATACTTCTTTAAATTTTTCAAGATTCATCATTCCTTTTTTTCTTTTCATAACATTTAAAGCGCACATAGTACATCTTAAGTTGCATATATTTCCATTTTCTATTTGTAATCTATAAGGTAAAGATGACGCTTTTCTTCCAGAAATAAAACTTTGCAGGCCATTTCCAAATAATCTTAAAACTTTTGTAGGTTTTGTAGTAGCTTTTAGTATAGTTTCTCCTAATCCCATATATTTTGTAATATAATTTAATTTATAATACTTTTGTTATAAATTTTCTATTTTTTCCCATACTTTCCTTATATTATCGTCAATATAATTAATATTTTTTTCTATAATTTTTAATTCATTTTTATTTATATAATCTAATATTTCTTGAAGTATTGTTTTTATTTCCTTATTTAATATTTCATCTTTTATGCTATTTATCTCTTCTATTGATTTTTCAATTTCTTTTTTAATTTTTGATATATTTAGTAAAGGATCGTGGCATAATGCATGTGAATTTATTATATTTTCTTTTAATTTATCGATCATTTTTTCTTATTTTTCCAGTATATAACCCTATTATTGCTGCAATACTTTCTCCTGTTCTCATTACTAAAAATCCATAGGTTAATATTGGATGTTTTAAGAATTCTTTAAAATTTCTTAAATAAGCTGGTCTGAAAAATTTAAATTGTCTTTTAGCCAGATTATTACTTTTTTTTATATATCTATCCAATGTTAAACAATAATAGTATTTTTTATTTATTATTAACCAAAGACTATTCATCAATTCATTATGTATTATAAATTCATTTATTCTTCCGACATTTCCTAATTTTAAAGCATGATTGTATAAATCTTCTATTTCTTGTCCTGTTATTTTCTCATCAAATCCTTTTAATTTAAAAAAAGTTTTTCTTTCATAAAATCTTGGTAACTCCATATCTAAATCATTTATATAACAATTTCTTTCTAAGACTTTAACCTTACCCCAAAAACTTTTTCCTACAGATTTTTCAGGTATTATCATTGCAATATTTTCTTTAATATTAATAACAACTTCTTTGATAACATTTTGAGTTAATTCCATATCAGCATCTAAGAATAATAAATAATCTCCTTTAGATTTTTCAGCGCCATAATTTCTTTGTGCACTTCTTTCTGGCCCTCTATCAAAAACTTTTCCGTATTTTTTTGCTATTTCTTTTGTTTTATCATTGCTATTATTATCTACAATTATTATTTCTATATTTTTGTATGTCTGTTTTTTAATGCTTTTTAATATTTTTTCTATATTTTTCTGTTCATTTCTTGTAGTTATTATAACAGATACTTTTTTATTTTTCATTTTAAACTCTTTAATATATTCATTGTTTTTTCAGCTGTTTTGTCCCAACTAAAATTTTTGCTCCATTTTATAGCATTTTTTCCTAATTCTTCTCTTAGTTTTTTATCGTTTAATAATCTTATAATCTTTTCTTTCATTTCTTTTTCGTTTTCAACTAAAAATCCTGTTTCATTATTTTTTATTGCTTCCTTTAAGCCTGGTACATTAAATGCTAAAGCTGGTAATCCTAAAGCATTTGCTTCTATTACAGTTACTCCCCATCCTTCCATGCTTGATGGATTTACAAATATCCATGAACTTTTTAATAAATCTTTTTTATTTTCTTCGCTTACATATCCACAAAATATTATCTTATCTTCTAATTTCATATTTTTGGTTTTTTCTTTTAATTCTTCTTCTATTACTCCAGTTCCTGCTATATAAAGTTTAGATTCTGGAATTTCTTTTAATACTTCGGAAAATATATCCATTAACAAATCTATTCTTTTATACTTCATTAATCTTCCAAAATATATTATTGTTGGGTTTTTATTTTTTATAATTTTACTTTTAAGATTTTCATGATTTAAACCATTATATACAATTTTTATATTATTAGGTTTTAATTTTAATTTATTTATCATTTCTTCTTTAGTAGTTTCTGATACTGCTATAAATTTTACATTTTTGTAAAATATTCTTATTCCATATCTTTCCAATAAATACGGTATCCATGCTACTAAATAGGGTAATTCTTTAAAAAATACTCCATCATGAACATGGTGCATTATAGCAAGTTTTGGTTTTCTTGAAAATAATGGTGTAAAAAATGGTATTCCATTCTCAATATCTATCACAACTTCAGCATCTTTTCTTAGTTTAAAAAAATAATATAAAACAGCCCATAAATAAACACTATATCTGCCACCTTTTCTTATTATTTCAATTCCATCTACTATTTCACTTTTTTTCGCATCCTTAAACATAGGGCTAAATTGAGTTACAAAATGGTCTTTCTTTATCCATCTTTTTGCTTGTTCATGTATATTTACTTCTGCTCCGCCAGCATAAGGATGCTTTATATCCTTCCAATTAAATACTAATATCTTCATTTTAACCACACCATAATTTTATCATATAACTTAACTATAAATTTAAAAGGTGAATATATAAATCTTAGTCTTATTATTGCTAAAAACATTTCAAAAGATGCTTTTCTTACATTAAGGTTAGATCCGGGGGCATCACTCCATACAGTTGGAATTTCTATTATTTTAAAATTATTTCTTTTTAATAAATATAATAAATCAATATCAAAAGCCCATCTAGTTATTCCTAATTTATAAATAACATTTTTTATAGCTTCTTTTTTAAATAATTTAGCCCCACATTGTGTATCACTTAATTTTATTTTAAATAATAATCTTATTAAAATATTAAAAGTTCTAGATGCTATTCTTCTTTTTAATGATTGTTTTGGGCTTACTTTAGATTTCTTCATCCATCTTGAAGCGATTATTCCATCATTATTTTTTATATTTAAAATTAAATCATTAAATGCTTCTGGTTTTGTTGAATTATCTGCATCTACAAAGCCTAATAATTCTCCTTTAGCAATATTAAATCCTTCTATTATTGCACCACCTTTACCAACATTAGTCACAATATCTAAAAGTTTTACTTGTTTTTTATTTTCCATAAATTTTTTAACAATAAGAGTAGTTTTATCTTTGCAGTTATTTGCTACTACAATTATTTCAAAATTATTTTTATAAATTTCATAAAAAAAATTATAATAACTATTTAAAGTGTTTATTATTCTAAATTCCTCATTATATGCCGGTATTATTATTGATAATTTTATCATAGTAAGTATAAATTAATAAACTTATATACATTAAAGACATTAATGCCAATAATATTAAAATTATTTGCATAATACTATTGTGGAATATTGTTAATATTAAAGCTTCTGCAATTATAAATATTAGTAATATTAAAATAAATTTCTTTCTATGTAAGGATAAATTATAAAATACTAAAACATAACTTAATGATAATATAAGCATTACTAATCCATAAAGACCTAAGTAAGGTACAATTTCAAGGTAAGTTTTTCCATATAATATCATTACTGCTATTTTAGGTATTATAAAATAAGCAATAACTGCTAATCCACCTATTATCCCTACTAAAAACATTGCTTTATTTACAAGTTTTTTACTTATTTTATTTACAGTAAAATTTGATACAGCTTTAGGAAACATTACAGTTGCTACACTTTGTGTTCCAAAGAAAATTATTTTTCCTAAAAATGACAAAGCAATATACAATCCAGCTGTATGTTCATCAAAAAAATGTTTTACTAATAATACATCAATTGTATAAAATCCAGTAAATAAAAATAAAGATAATATTACAGGTATTGCATATTTATATATTGGCTTGCTATCAAATTCTATTTCTTTTTTAGATATATATTTTTTTAAAGAAAAAAATGAATGCCCAAATGCTAATGTATAACTTAAAAACAAAGCCCATATTGCTCCTGCTACTCCAAATCCAATAAACACAAATAAAACTCCCATAGATAATTTAATAAATCCTTCAACTGTCATATTAAATCCTAATAATTTAAAATTTTCCAATCCCTGCATTACTCCTCTTGTTACAGGTAATAAAAATAATAAAATTATCATTGGAACCATTATCCATAAATAAATTATATTAATACGTAAAAAATTAGATATAAACTTACTAATCAATAAAAATAAAAAAGCAATAATTATTCCTGCTTTTAAAAATCTTTTTAATGCCCTTCTTAATAAAACATTTATTTTATCTTCTTCATTTTTAGCTTTGTATGTGGCAACAAAACTTGTTATTATTGTTTGTATAACAAAAAAAGCTACTAAAAAAATATATAATATAGAAAATATTATTCCTAGATCACCATAACTTGCAGGTCCTAATTTTCTTCCCATATAAAAATGAAATAAAAATCCAGATAATGTCAATCCAGATGCTGCTAAAAATAATATAGCACTATCTCTTATCAAACTATCTTCCTTATGATATTCAAATATTTTTTTTAGATTAACCATATTAATATACTGAAAAAAGATTCTATAGCAATAACAAAATAAATTACTTGTTTTTCAGTAAATGCTCCTTTTCTAGTTAATAGATGAGGTATTGAATAAATTTTATTATGTAATGATTGAATTTTCCCATTTTTATAATATCCATAACTATTTGCTTGAAACTTACTTCTTGCTTTTAATATAAATTCTATAAAAAATGGTATTGATATTATTAATGCAGCTCTTTCTAAGTTTCCAACTATCGCAATTATTGCTATTATCCCCCCTAATAAATAAGTTAAACTATCTCCCGGCAATATTTTTGCAGGATATTTATTATAATAATAAAAAGCTAATAATGCTCCAAATGTTACTAAAGCTATTAAAGCTGCAATATGTCTTTCATATACAAAAGCATACAATCCTAAACTTCCTATATAAATTATTCCCATTCCAGTTTCCATACCATTATATCCAGCTAACATATTAACCATATTAGCCGCACCTACAACACCTATGGGAACTATGATTAAAGGATATAAAAGCCCTAGTTCGATAACTCCAAAAAAGGGCAGTCCAATATGTGTTGTACCAATATTTATTACCATTAAAGGAATTGCAGCAGTTAATGTTAATAATGGTTTTTGCCATTGTCTTAATCCTGCTGAGCTTTCTTTTGAAGGTTTTATAACTAAATCATCTAAGAAACCTACTAAGGTTAATATAAACAAAGATATCATAGCAGCAAATAATATTACTAGATTATTATTGTTTAATATTAAATCATATTTGCCATTAAAAAAAGTTCTGTTAAATATAAAAACTAATAATCCTGAAAAAATACCAACTAAAACTGCTAATCCTCCTGATATAGGCACTAAAGGTTTATTTTCTTTATTTTGGTCTTTGACAACTAATCCTATTCTATATAAATACCTTATTAACCATTTACAAACTAGGAATGTTGCTACAAAACTTATAATTCCATAAATATAAACAGATATCATAATTTAAAAAATTTGTTATATATTAAAAAGGTTTCGAATAATTGATTCATAAAAAGATTAATAAGTTTATATTTTGTTTGTTGTTAATTAATAATAAATAAGTTTTAATCAAAAAATTATATAATTTTTTTTTTATATTAAAGAAAAATAAAAAAATAATTTATTACTTTTATTTACAACATAAAACTTCATCCATATAAGAAATATCTTGACTATAACCTACACGACATGTTATATCAATTCTTTTAGGTTTATTATCACATGTTTCTATCGAATCACTAGTATAGATATATTTTATATTAGTGCCGTACAGGGGGCATTGATTGTTAGTTTTATCCACAGTCATTTTATGCCTATCTATTAGACACAGTGAATTATAACCAGTTCTTCTACAATTTCCATAACCTGTGAGTCTAGCATCAACTTGGGAAGAATTAAGTGTTGAATTTAAATTACCATTATTATCAAAAGTCCAAGCAAGTGGAGCACTTAGTTTTATACATTCAAATTTAGATCCTGCTAAATTAGCAATTCCAGCTTGATTTCCTGAACTTGGTGTACTTGGTAATCTATTAAATGCTGCATTTCCAGTATAACTACTACTTAAAAATATAGCAAATAATCCTAAAACTAAAAATACACTACCTAAATATAATTTATTTTTATTTTCCATATAATCACCTCTTATATTTTATATTTTAAGTTAATAGTTATTTAAATATATATATATATAACATCCATATTACAGCATATACTTTAATAATCAAAATATATTTATACCTTTCTAATATTCAAATTTTTATGAAATCAAAAGTTGTTGTATTAAAAACATCTCCAAAAAATATATTAGATGATTATTCTAAACTAATGGATCTAGCAAATTATAAAAAAATTATATTAAAAGAATATAATACTATTTTAAAATTAAATCTTTCATGGTCAAAATATTTTCCTTCTTGTTCTAGTGAACCTTGGCAATTAGAAGGTGTTGTCAAAAAGCTTATAGAAGATAATTATAAAAATATTATTCCAGTAGAAAATCGTACCGTCGTTACAAATGTATGGGAAGGGGCCATAGGAAATAAATGGCTTCCAGTTTTAGAAAAATATAATTTAAAATATACCCCATTAACAGAAACTGAATGGGTAACTTATAAACCAAAACATGAAATGTTAGCTTTAGATAAAATTTTTTCTGATGGTCATAAGATTCCTAAATTATTCATGAATACTAATATTATTCACTTAAATACTTTAAAATGCCATGGCCATACAACAATAACCGGCGCTCTTAAAAATGCATTCGGGGGTTTAATAACAGAAAGGAGACATCATTGTCACAAAATGATTCATGAAGTTTTAGTTGATTTACTACAAATTCAAAAAGAAATTCATAAGAATATTTTTGCTGTAGCTGACGGAACAGTCTGTGGAGATGGTAATGGCCCTCGTACTATGATTCCTAAAATTAAAAATTATATTTTAGCAAGTTCAGATCAAGTAGCAATAGATGCTGTTTCAGCTAAGATGATGGGTTTTGATCCATTAAAAATACCCTTTATTAAAATTGCCCACGATAGAGGGTTAGGTATTGGAGATATTAGACAAATTGATATTATAGGTGAAGATATTTCTAATGTTAATTTTAATTTTTCTACTGGTAAATCTCCAGTAATATTCTTCGATCAATTGTTTAGGAAAAAATCTTCTAGATTTATAGAAAAAATATTATTTCACACCCCATTATTTAAAGCATGTATTTTTGGAAGTGAATTTTATCATGATTATTTATGGTATAATACTATAGGTAAATATAGGATTAATAAATTTATGAAAACAGAATGGGGAGAATTATTTAAAAAATATTAGAGATATAAAAGTAATAAAGTAATTAATATCCACATTATTATTCCAATTAATAATTCTTTATCTTTATATATTATATGTGGTTTTCTTGCTATTTCTGATTCTGTATATATTAAAAATAAATATTTAAATATAACATAAATAGCAAATGGCAAAGTTAATAATAAATATTTATGTTCACTTAGAAAAGCATATAACGAATAAGAAATTATTAAAAGTGTAGTAGATATAATTAATAACGCATTTGTTATTTCTGGTGTGTAATGTTTTAATACTAGTTTATGACTTTCTGCATTTGTTTTTAATAAATCTAAGTCTGCTTTCCTTTTTCCAACAACTAAAAACAATGCCAAAAAGAATGGACATAACACTAACCATGGAGATAATGTTTTCTTAATTATAAATATTCCTGATACAGCCCTTATTACAAAATTTGTTGATATTATTAATATATCTAAAAATAATACATTTTTTAATAATATAGAATAAAAAGTAGTAATTATAAATAAGATTACTACAGTATAAAAAAAATTAAGATTTATAATATAAGCTAGATATAATGATATTATAAATAATATTAAAGCTAAAATTAGTGCAATATATATATTTATTTCCCCAGAAGCTATAGGTCTTTTTTTCTTTTCAGGATGTTCTATATCTTTTTTTCTATCTATAATATCATTTATTATATAATTTGTAGAAGATAGTAAACATAAACTAATAAAACCTAATGTTACTAAAGATAATAAATTTATATTTAATAATAGTCCTGAAAATATTATTCCCAAATATATAACTAAATTTTTATACCATTGGTTAATTCTTAATAACAATAATAATGATTTTATTTTCATTTTTTCCCCATAATTATTTCTGCAACTTTTATTCCAGATTCTAAAGCCACATTCATATTTCTTATTTTAGGGAATGTTACTTGTATTCCTGAGTTAAATAAATAAGGTATTGGTGTTTTATATTTAGGGCAATATTTTATATACTCTTTATCATATATTGGTTCTGCATATTTTTCTCTAAATACCATACACCATTCTAATTTCATTTCTGGAAAATATTTTTTAATTACTTCCAAATATTTTTCTTTTATATCTTCATCTGTTTTAATTAAATCTTCTTCACTTCCACCATATCTTATACACCATGATACTTTTGATTTATATTTATCTATTAATAATGAATGTTGGTAGATTACATGTATTCTTTCATTTATTAGATTTATCCAATAATTATCTTTGTCTAAATATTCTTTTGTACCAAAACATAATCCAACAACAGGCACATATCTTAATTTTTTAATTTCTTTTATATATTCTTTCGGTAATCCTTTTGTAAATTTTAATAATTCTGGTACAGGTATTGTATTAATTATAATATCAAAATAATATTTTTCTTCTTTATCATCTACAATATACTTAATTGTTTTATTTTCTATATCGAGTTCTTTTATATTTACAGACATAAGTATATTTCCTTTTTTATCTTTTATATCTCTTTCCAATCCATCTATCATTCCCTGTATTCCTTTCATAGGGTAAGTAAAATCATCATATCCTTCTTTTTCATATAATCTATTAGCAAATTGTTTTGCAGATATCTGTTTTAAGTTTAAATTAAATTTATTTCTAGCATATAAATTATACCATACTTTTTCAGTGACTTCTTTTCCTGCATATTTTAATAACCAACTTTCTGCATCCATATTATCTGGTATTTTTTCTGGATCCATTAAAAATATTAAGTAAGCTCCAAAAAGGCCTAATTTTATTCTTCCTTTTAAACTTAAAAACTTAAATTTTAATAAACCCATTAAAGTATTTATATTATATAATTCTCCATATACACATATGGCCATTTTTACTTTTTTCCAGATATTTTCACCCATTAAATTATATCTTTTTAAATAATCTAATGTTATCCTATTACTACTTACAATATGATGATTAAACCTAGGTATTTCTTCTCCATCTTTCAGAAAACTTGAGGCTAATCCCCCTAAAAATGAAGCTTTTTCTAAAATTAAAATTTCATAATCTTGAGTATCCAACAATCTATCAGCTGCTGCTAATCCAGACAACCCACCACCCAATATTAATACTTTTTTCTTCCCATTATATATTTTTAGCATGTTTTAAGAATTTCTACAAGTTTTATATGTTTTACTAATAAATTAAAATGGTTATTTATATAATATAAAAATTTAATTTTTTAATTAAAATATTATTATAACACTAAAATATGAATATTTTTAATAAAGATTATATTTATATAGCACAATTAATTTTAAGTTTTATGCAAGACAAAACCAAAGAAAAAAATTATTTTAATGAATTTACCATAGAACAACATTGGAATGCGTTCTCTTCAAAAACTTATGATAAAATTATTAATTTGTTTATTAATCTTACAAAACCATCTAAAGAAGATTTAATTATAGATATGGGTTGTGGTACTGGAGAAATAACCTATAAAATAAGTAAAAATAATCTTAACAACATATTGGGTATTGATATTTCTAATAATTGTATTAGTATGGCTAAAAAAAATTTCAAAAATATAAAATTTATAGTTGGCGATATAGAGAATACTAAACTTAAAAAAGGGTCTGTAGATATAATATTTTTATGCGGTATTTTACATCACTTTATTAACTATGAAAAGGTTATTAGAGAAATTAATAGAATATTAAAAAATAATGGTAAAGTATTTATCTTTGAACCTAATGCTAAAAACCCAGTTTTATGGCTTTTTAGAGATGAGAAATCTCCTTTTAACAGCAATAATATGAGAACTCCTAATGAAAAGTTTGTCATAAAAGAAGATATAAAAAAAAATTTTGAAAAATTTAATTTTAATATTATTGTTCTTGATGGTATTTCTAATATTAGTTATTCTAAAGAATATTTTAAAAGATTATTTAGTTCTCCTTTATGTTATTTAGTATATCCATATAATTTTTTTGAATGGCTTTTAAATAAAACATATTTTAAACATAATTATGGTTCTTTTATTTATGGTTATATAACTAAAAAATAAAATTACACAAAACTAATAAAATAAAAAGTTTAATAAAAACCAGAAATCTTTATTATAAAGTGATTTTATGAATAAAACTTGGTCTTTTGAATATCAATGGAAAAATTATGATACAAAGTATTTAACCTATGGATTAAGTAAAAAGGAAGAATTTTATAAATTTTGTAATGATATAAAATTAAAGCCTTATAACCTAACTAATAAACAGATTCTTGATGCTGGATGTGGTTCAGGAAGATTAACTAAGTCTATTTCAAAGTATTCTAAAAAAGTATATGGTATTGATATAATTACTTTGCCTAAAAGTAAAAATTTAAAATTTATTAAAGCAGATATTATGAATTTGTCGTTTCCTGATTCATTTTTTGATATAATCTATTGTGAGGGGGTTTTACATCATACTCCTAATCCAAAAAAAGCTTTTATGGAACTTGCAAGAGTAAATAAAGATAGATTGTATATTATGGTTTATTCTAAAAGAAATATATTTATGTTAATTAGAAAATATTTTATAGTATATAAGTATCATTACTCAATCATAAAATTAATTTCTTTAATATTTGCATTATTCATTTATATACCTATTAATATATTAAATTACTTTTCAAAATATAATAGGAAATTTACTATAAAATCTCTTGAATTTTTAATATTTGATTATTTATCTCCAAAATATCAAAGCATTCATACTTTTGAAGAAATAGAAAAATGGTATAAAGAAGCTGGTTATAACAATATTATAAAAAGAGAAGGTCATGGAATCCAAGTATTAGGTATAAAAAAATTTTAGAGTGATATTATATGAATTATTTAACACATTTGAAAGCTTAATTTCAATATTAATTTCCTTTATTTATAATTCCTTTTAATATAGGAAAAGCTAGAGATAATGTCCACCTTAATTCTCCATAGGATTTTATTGTTTTAAGTACATCAAACATTTTACTTGGTCTGAAATAAAACTTCATCCATGCTTTTCTTTGATAATCTAAAACATCCTGCATTTTTAAAGTTTCTGTATCACCATATCCTTTTTTTATTGAATAAAATCCAGTAGATATATTTTGATCTTCAGAAGTATTTAATTTATTAGTATCTTTTAACATTTTATATAATAAAGTACCTGGTAATGGTGTTGTTACTCCAAAATTTGCCCAGTTTGGGTTTATATCTCTTGCAAAATCTATTGTTTTTTGCATTGAGTCAAATGTTTCTCCAGGTAAGCCAAATTGGAAATATCCAAATGAGATTATTCCATATTTTCTTAACCATTTCATTGCTATTCTTACTTTTTCTAAGTCTAATGATTTTTTTATTCCGTCTACTATTTTTTGTTCTCCTGATTCTATTCCTATTCCTGTCCTATAAACTCCAGCTTTTGCCATTTTTGCAACTAATTCTTCTGTTAATCTATCTGCTCTTAATCCATTAGGAAAAGTTATTAATATTTTTATTTTTTTTTTCCAATATTAAATCACATATTTTATGTGCTCTATCTAAATTAAAAGTAAAATTATCATCTAAGATATCTATTTGTTTCACCCCAAATTTATTGATTAATGTTTCTATTTCTTTTACAACATTTTCTGGGCTTCTTGGTCTGAATCCTGTTTTTGCAGAATTACAAAACATACAACCATAGGGGCATCCTCTTTCTGTGACCATAGGAACTACTGGCATTTTTCTTGCCCTGGTTTTATATAATTTTAATGGAGGTAATAAATGATATGCAGGTATAGGTAATGAATCTAAGTCTCTTATTGGTTCTTGGTCTGGTGTTACTATTAACTCTTCACCATTTAAATAAACTATACCTTTTATGTTTTTAAAATCTGCTTTTGTTTGTACAATATTTAATGTAACTATTTCTCCTTCTGATTTTACTATACAATCTGCTTTTGATTTTTTTAATACTTCTTTAACATCTCCTGATGAAGATGGCCCTCCTAAAATAACTATTTTTCCTAAAGTATTTTTTATCCAAGTTGATATTGTTATTGCTTCCTGTACTTTTGCTACATTAAATGTTATTCCTACCATATCAGGATTAAAATTTTTTATATTTTCATAAATTTCTTCATTTTCTAAATTTAAAATATCTGCATCTATAATTTTACATTCTATTCCATGAGTTTCTAAATAAGCCGCAGTATAAGCTATTCCTAGTGGTGGATATTGTGTTGCTTCCATTATTACCTGAGAAACCTGAGGTTTAGGATTTACAAATAAAACCTTTTTTATATCTACCATAGTAAACTATTGTTAATCTTAAGCATTTATATATTTTTCTGATATACAAAGTTTAAATGAAAATAAACAATTCAAAAGAGTATATTCCTTATTTTATACTATTATTTACTGCTTTTATTTTACTACATTCTATATTTTCTCCGGGCTTGATGACTTATTCAGATAATATTCCACATTTTATTGAATTATATTATTTAAAAACATTAATAGCAAATGGAAATATTTCTGGATGGTACCCTTATGTTTTTGCAGGTATTCCTCTTTACACATATATTCCAATATTAGGTCATTATCTTATAGTTTTACTATCTTTAATTATAAATATAGAATTAGCCTATAAAATAATTTTATTTTTAAGTTTTATCGGTCCTTCATTATTAATGTTTAGATTTTTAAAGTTTAGATTTAAAATACTTCCAAGTTTATTAGTTTCTATATCTTTATTATTTATTGAAAGCTGGCATGGAGCTATATTGACGGGTTTATGGGCAACAGGTATTGCTTTATGCTTATTAATATTATTAATTGATTTTTCATTTAAATTAAAACAAAATTTAAAAAATTCATTGATTCTTGCTATAATTTTATTTTTAATAATACTAGCCCACAATATTATCGGGATTATTGCTATAATGTTTTTGTTTTGCAAAACTTTAGCAGATTATAAAAATTATAAGAGAAATATTTATTATTTATTGATTGTATTAGTCATAGGGATATTATTAAGCAGTTTTTACATTTTTCCAATAATTCAAACAAGTAATTATACAAACACACCAATAGGAACAAGGATTGGTCTTGGCAATAGTCTAAAAGAGATTATATTTATTGAGACAGGAATGTTATTTTCTCTAAAAATTCATTTAGAACCCATAATAAAAATTTTAAATATTAACTTAAAAGAAGGTTTTTTAGAATTATTCTATTCTATTTTTAAAAATTTATCAGTTTTACTTTTAGATTTATTAGCATTTTTAGGAATTTTTTATATATTTAAAAATAAACTTTTAAAAAATATAGAAATAAGGACCATGTTTATTTTCTTTCTAATATTAGTATTATATGCAAGTAATTTTTGGCTCTTAATTCCATTTTTTACTGATATAACAATTCTTAATACTATTGCAGTTTATCCTGCACGTGCAGTTTATACAGCAAAAATATTACTTCCATTTTTTGCAGTTATAGGTTTATCATTCTTAATTAAAAAATATAAAAAAGTCTTATATTTAACTTTATTAGGTATGCTAATTATTCCATTGATGTTTATTACTATTAATATTCCTAATAAATCACTTACTCAAACTTCAAGTTCTTCTATTACATTTAATGAGGCTATTGAAACTATTTTATGGATTAATAATACAGTAGACCCTTATAAAACAAGAGTTTTTGATCAAAATACATATGGTAATTCTAATATTGAAAGAAAAAATATGATATTATCAATTTCACCAATTTATACAAAAGTAAATTTTTTAACCTCTTGGATTACTAGAGTTTATCATACTGAAGAGTTTTTAATTACAGAAACTGGCGTTATAGGTAAAAATAAAATTGAAAATGTTTCAATTAATGAATTTAAAAATATTTTAATAACTTATAATTCTAAATATGTAATTACTTCAGATAAAATACTAAAAAATAAACTTTTAAGTTCTAAAGATTTTATTTTAGAAAAAGAAGGCAAAACTTTTTCTGTATTTAATTTTAAAGATTATAATCCTTTATGGATAAGTTATGAAAAGCCATTGGATTATAACATTAGTTTTATAAATAATGATAAAATAGAATTTCTAATTAATAGTAGTAATAAACAAAATATTGAATTAAAGTTTTCGTATCATCCTTATTGGAAAATAAATAATAATATAAAGATTTATGAAACTAGTAATAAGCTTATAGGTTTGGAAATTCCTAAAGGTCGAACAAACTTTACATTAGAATTTATAGCTATACCTAAAATATTTGAGATTATAAGTTTAGTAACTTTATGTATTGTTATAATAGCAATTATTATTCTTTAATTTTGTATAAATCAACGCTTCTTATAATATAATGTATCTTTAAATTATTAAAAAAGTCTTCTTGTTCTTTATTTAATATTACTCTATGATAAGATACTTTGTCTAATATTAAATAATAACCATTAAAATTTTTAATATTATCACTATTATCTATAGTTTTATAATCTATTTTAATGTTTTGATTATCAAATAAGTATTTAAAACTTTTATAACTTCTTCCATAAAATAGTATTTTTATTGGTTGTTCTTTTGAATCATTGACTATAAAATTAATTACTTCTTGTTTATTTTTATAAGATATACTAAATTCCCCATATTTTGTGCTTCCATTTTTTTCTATATAATCATGTAAGGCATATATCGTAAATAAATTGATTAAAATTATTAAAACAAGTATAAAATAAGTTATTTTTTTAAGATTTTTATATTCTATTAATTTTTTAATTATTAAACCTAGTAATACAAATTGTATTGGATATAACATAAAATAGTAGTGTGGGCTTATATTGCTAAATCTTATAAATTGTAATAACATAGGTATAATTATAATAAATAAAATTAAATAATATTTTACCTTAGTATTATTCTTTAAAATTATATCTTTTCTTATTTGTAAAATTAAATATAATAATCCTAATCCAAATAATAATACTGTTATAGCAGTTATAAATAAAACCAGATAATACATTATTTTATTATAAAAAATAAAACTTTCTCCATAAACATACTTTCCTAAATAATTAGTAGCTAACATTATAGGTATTCCTATAGATTCTATTAAACTTGTAAAAAATGTGCTTGATTCTCTTACTGAACCATATAATACTGGTCCTAGTAATGAATATCCGTGTTTTAAATTAAAATAAATAAAGGGTATAAATGGTAATAAAAAAGTTATTAAACTATAAAAATAATATTTAAGTTTTATATCTCTTCTAAATAATAATATTGATAAAATTAATATTGGTAAATAAAATAATGGTGTTAGGTGAAAGTTTAGCATTATTGCTATTAAAAAGCTGGTTATAGGAAAAGCCCAATTATTTTCATTTATAATTAATTTAAATAAAAAATAAAATAATAATATTGAAAATATCGGTAAAAAATTGGGATTCCAGAATATATCGCTCATATATATAGCCCATGGGTTTATAGCATATAATAAAGAAGCAATTATCGCAGTTTTTTCATCAAAATATTTTCTACAAAAATAATAAGTTAATAACACAGCTAATGAATTTAATAAAGCCACAAATCCTACAATAAATAAAAGATTTTTAGATATTAACATTAAAAAAGCAAGTATATAATACATTATAGGACCAAATGATTGTTGAGTTGATGTTTCTTCTATCCCTGCAGTTATTCCAACTAATCTAATATTTCCTTTAATAATATTATCGGCAATAGTTAAATCTCTAAACATATCTCCTTCTAATATTGTATGATTTAACCAAAATAATCTTAGGAATAATGTTAATAATATTATTAGTATTAAAGAATAATTTACTTTTTTATTATTTAGCATAGTTTTATAATTTCTTTAAGTTTTATATGTTTTACTAATATAAAATATAACAAACGGTATAAATTATTAGATATAAAGAAGTTTATTTTTATTTAACTATAAACTAAAAATAATTAATTTATTTCCCACAATCTGCACGATTATTTCCATTTTCTGGACAAAATAATGATAACCACCCACCATGATTTGATCTTGATTTTTTATAAGAAATAACTGGTAATGTTATCTGACCTTGTGAGTCTGCCGAAATGCATTCAAATTCTATAGTATCCCATGATTTACTTCCAGGTTTTAAAATTGATTGTTGCAATAAAGGGAAATATTCATAGGGATTAATTGGGTTTTGATTAAATAATAGTTGAACGCCATCATTTGAATATATTGATACATAAAAATAAGTAGAGGTAATTTTATGCATAATAATTTTGGGGGTAATTAGAGCTGTAGGCTTATTTGTTTTTCCATATCTATCATGTAAAGAACTAATCCAGCATGAATGCATTGGTATATTCGTACTCAAATAAAATTTCAACCAATCATTATCATTTATAGTATAATCATTTCTTCTAGGACAACTACGGAAACCTATAAAACCAGTTTCTGAAGGTTCACAATCCGCCATATAACCAGCATATGCACTTACATTTATTATTCTTGGTATTGTATTTCCTATTGTATTTCCTGTTGTATTTCCTATTGTATTTCCTGTTGATTCTCTTGCTGTATTTCCTGTTATTGTATTTGATACAAAAAATAACATTGATAATCCAATAAATAAGAATATCGTTCCTGTTAAAATTTTATATTTATGTTCCAATATAATCACCACTATTTTTATATTATTATATTTTTTTAAGTATTTAAATATATATATATATATAACCTATATTTTATAGAATATATATCAATTAAATATTTTTCATAAATTTTTTCTTTTCAAAATACAAATTTAATAAATCTAATCCCATTCTTTTTACATCATTAAACAATTTAACTTTACTTTCCCTTCCATAAATATTTATTACTTTAGCAGGTAATTCTATAACTTTCCATCCCATCCATTGTGCTTTTATTATTACTTCAGTATCCCAAGCCCATCCTTTATTTTTTAAATATGGTAATAATTGTAATATTTTTTCTCTTTTAAAAGCTTTAAATCCACATTGATAATCTTTGATTTTTGATCTTAATAATAAATAAGCAAGAAAAGCATAACATTTGCTAAATATTCTCCTTA
The DNA here is from genome assembly GCA_964430545.1 of Candidatus Woesearchaeota archaeon. Lineage (GTDB taxonomy): Archaea > Nanobdellota > Nanobdellia > SCGC-AAA011-G17 > GW2011-AR18 > CAYSFG01. The sequence goes on along the minus strand of CAYSFG010000035.1, from coordinate 31,339 downwards.
ATTTAGGATATTCTACTTGTGATTCTTTCAAATGTTTTGATCCTACAGCTATATCAGCCCCTTGCTCTTTTATTGCTTTCATTAATCTAGGAAATAAATTTAAATCTATTGCTAAATCAGCATCTATATAAACTAAAACTTCTCCTTTTGAATTTTTAAAAGCATTATTTAAAGCAGCCCCTCTGCCTTGATTTATTTTATTGCTTACAATCCTTATTTCTTTATGTTTTTTAGAAAGATCTTCAGCTATTTTAAGCGTGCTGTCTTTGCTTCCATCATCAGTTATAATCAATTCAAATGGTACTTTTTGTTTTTTTAAAAATAAATATACTTTATTTATTGTTGAACTTATTATTTTTTCTTCGTTATATGCAGGTATTATAATTGAATAATATGGTTTTTTCATAGAATTATCAAACAATATATCATATAAAAGATTTACTTTTTAACACATTTTATCACAGCAGATATTATTCCTGCATTTTCATTTTTTTCTATATAAAAATCGTCACAAACTAATATTTCAAATTCTTTTTTACTAAATAATTTAATATTTATTCCATGTAATTTATGATATAATTTATATAAATAGCTAAATAATGATTTTCTAGGGTATTGTATTACTAAGATACCATTGTTTTTTAGAGAATTATAAAATGAATCAACAGCTTTTTTTGGTTTTTTTAAAAATTCCATTGCTCCTGCACATAATATTTTATCAAATTTTTTCTTAAAATTTAAATTTTCTATATTCATAACTTTTCCTTCTATACCTCTTTTATTTAATCTATAAATCATATCTTTAGAAATGTCTAAACCTAAAACCTGAGCTTCTTTTTCTTTTATTATTATAGAATAAAATCCATCTCCACAACCAGCATCTAAAATAAAATCATTTTTATTTATATTTAAAAATTCTAAAACTTTTAATTTTTCTGCTTTTACTATTAATCCCAAAATTCCTTTATTTCTATTTATAGTATAATTTTCAGATTTATCATCAAAATGTTTATTTATTTCCATATTTTTTTTCCAAATATTCATTTATTGTCATAGATTTTAAGTTCTTGTTAAAATACCATTTTATTAGATTATCAACTAGTTTTAAATATTTATCACCAGTTTTTCTTATTATTAGTTTTAATATTTTTTTATTATAAGGATCAATGTTTATATTTACAAATTCCCATGGATGTAAATATATATTAACATAATCTGAATTTATAAAATTTAAATTACTACAAAATTTAGCATAAGTAAATCCCATATTTCTAAGCCATATCCAAGAAAATGGTAATCTAAACAATGGAGTTACTGAAACAGGTATTTCATATATTCCATTTTCTAAATAAATATTCCTACTTTTAAAAAAATTATTATATTTTCCAGGTATATAAGTAGGATGTAAAGAACTATCATATTTTATCCTTATTTTTTTTAAAACACTTAATTTAATACTTCCCATCTGTGGGGCTCTAAAACCTTTTATTTTAGTATTAAACTTATTTTCTAATTTTTTTTTAGCTTTACTCAATACTTTTTGTAATTTTTTTTCATTCATTTTAGGATAGTCTAAACTATGTTCTAATCCATGCAATGCTAATTCATGCCTTCCATTTTCTAATATTTCTTTTAATTCTTTCTCAGCTTTTTCAGCAAACTCCCATGTTGTAAAAAATGTAACTTTTAATTTTTCATATTTATCTAATATTTTTTTAAAATTTTTTAATCCTTCTATACTTATTTTAAACATTTCATCTTTATTAACTTTCATACCTATTTCTGCTGGTGTAACAAATTCTTCTAAGTCCATTGTTAATAATAGTGTTTTCATTTTTTGTCTGCTGTTAAAATTAAATCTAATCCAAATGGTATAATCATTTTATTTTCAAATATTCTAAACCACAAATCTAATAATTTATTTATTTTTTTATTTTTTAATCCTTCAGAAGAAAATGCTATTCTTCCTGTTAATTTAGTCAACAATAAAGCTGGAAATCCTAAAATATCCCAGTATTTAATAAATTTTACATTAAAACCAGTAATATCTATTTTCATAAGCAACTCTTTTTTGGTATATCTTCTATAATGCCCCACACTTTTATCAAATGCAGAATATAACCATGGATAAGCTGAAGTTAATAATATTAATCTTCCATTTTTTTTTAATAATTTATTTATTCCATTTAACAAACTTATATCATCTTCTACATGTTCTATAAATCCGCTTATAATTACACAATCAAATTTTTTCTTAAATTTATATTTTAAAAAATCTCCACATATAAATTTTATTTTTCTATTTCCAGCCCTTTTCTTAGCGATATTAACATACTTATCATAAGAATCAATATAAGTAACATTCATACCGAGATCATTCATTTTTATAGAAAACATACCTGTTCCTGCACCTACATCTAATACATTTTTCCCTTTTAATAATTTTAATAAGACTCTATCTTTATTCATATGCCAAAAATCTTGTTCCCCTAAATCCCATAAATAATCCTGATCTTTATTCATAATAAATAGAAATAACTCTATTTTTTAATACTTTCTAAACACTATAAATACATATTTTATTAAAAGAATGTTTAAATTTAAAATCACAAGAAAGTAAAAAATCACAGTCATTATCTATTGTAATAATATCTGTAACATTAAATAAAAGAACATATTTTTTAAAATTTTTACAGTCTTTTTTAACAAAATTATCATTTACATTTTTATAATAAGAATCTAAATATTCAACATTTTTAACTTCAGGATACCATCCAAATGGGGTAGAGATATTATACTTTGTTGGAGCATAAGAATAAATATTTTTTATTTGAATGTAAGATCCAAGTTCACCAAAGAATAAAAATGATTTATTAACTTTAGACAATGAATTTTCGATATCTATGTTTAATGAACTATTAGGCACAATAAATAAAGGCGTTCTAAACACACTAAATGTTAAACTTATTAAAACAATAATAAAAATAATATAAGGTAATAACTTTAATAATTTAATACTAAATTTTATTTTAAAAAATAAAAATGATATAAAAAAAATAAAAAATACTAAATAAGGATCTGGGAATATATTCCCAAAGAAGGGAATAAATGGATAAACTCTAAATAAGAATATAAAAATTAACACTATAACTGGCAAGTAAAATAATAATTCATTTTTATCTTTATTTTTATTATAATATAAATAAAAAGTAATTAAGAATATAATAGGGATTATTGTAGCAAAGATATTTGTATAAAAATTAAGTTTATCAAATCTTAAAAGCCAAATACCCTGCTGAAGAGCGGCTATTCCTCCATCATTAAATCTTAATATAGCTGGTAGCCACCAAAATGCGCTTAGAATTAAAGAAAATAAAGCAGCTAATAAAACATAAATTTTTTCTTTGCCTTTTTTCACTAAAAATAATGATAAGAATAATATTGAAACTATTACTCCAACACTTTGATAAGAAATTAATATAAATGTATAAACAAGACTTATTAAATATATTCTTTTATCTATAGGTTTATCTTTATAATAATATATTATAAAAAAGAATATTAAAAAATTCATCCAAGCAAATAGTTCATGCACTCTTATTAATTTTATAAAGTTACCAACCGCAATTGCATTCCCAAAAAAGAAAATAAATAAGGCTATTCTTTCAAATTTCGTAAAGTTTATTTTACCATAACAATAATAAATTATAATAAAAGACAATAAAAATATAATTATCATAGAGATATAAGTAGCAACATTAACAATTTTAGTAATATTAAATATTGGTAGTGTAAAAACATACCATCCAGGGGGGCTATGTAAAAAATTTACAAATCCATTATACCAATAATTACAAATATTATGAAATCCGCACGATTTTAAAAAAAACAACTGCGCCATATAAGAAGCGCCATCTGTATTATAATCAACTGGAAAATATTTAAGCATTTTAGATTGATTAATAAGTCTAAAGAAAAAATTTATTAATAGTAAAATAATAGAAATAATAAAAAATTTATTTTTTTTAAGATTTATTTCCATTTTTATTATACGGGTTTTGTTAAGTTTATATCAGGATAGTCAGTTCTTGTGTAAAAATTATATTCTTCAGCAGTAAGTTTAAAATCTTTAGGATAATTTACTTTCCATACTTTGTGTGGTCCTATTAATCTTCCTTGATAATAAGCTAATGGCATTCCTCTTGTTGTTTCATCATATATTAATTCAAAATATTTAGAATTTATATTTAATATATATAATCTTCCAACTAAACTATGTAAAACTTTTTTTGATAGATAAAATCCAGTTCCAATTGCATTAACTTGATTATTATCAGTAAAAGTAGGTATTATTCTTAAACATGCGTCTATATCATAATTATCAAAAAAGTATGGTTTCTCTAAGTATAAACAACTCATTTTTAAATTATATCTTTCATTATTATGCCCAGCTATTGCTACAGGCTGTTCTAATCCATTTATTTGACCATTAACATCATTACTTAATGTAACCATAACTCCAGCAACACCCGCTGAATTTCTAGGCAATATTTTTCCATTAAATTGTAAATCTTCATCAAATCCAAAACTTCCAGTATAATATATTACAGTTGAATTTCTTGTTTTTTGTGTTAGTCTATCATCTAAAGCAAATGTAGGAATATAAGAAAGCCTGTCATAATTAAGATCACTTCCAATACTTGAATAAGCAGGATATTTTCCTATTTCATCAGGTATAATTAATAGATTAGTTACATTATGAGCATATAAAAATTTCAAAGGTTCTTCATCTGTTTGTGAGGTTAAAACATATCTCCCCATTAAATAGTTCCACCAGCCTATAAAGTTTCCACCATCTGTTACTGTTGCTCTTTCAAAACCACTTTGTACCCAATATCCATAATCCCACCAGTGTGCAAATATTGCATTAATAGGTGTATTTTCCCTTACCCATTTTCCTGTTTGCTGCCATTGTTGATTATATGCAGGACCTGTAAATCTTGCAACATTGTAAACTTCATTATATTGATCAAAAACTATACCTCTTGCAAAACTAAATGGACTAAATAAAACTAATGCAAGAAGTATCAATCCACTATATCTTATAAATTTTTCTTTTCTATTAATAAATAAATCAAATAAATATATTATAAAAAACGAGCTTAATATAACTATTATAGGTGCTAATTCAAATAAAAATCTTATAGCTGTAGTTGCTATAAATGTCATAATTATAAACCAAAATAATATCAATGAATATTTTTTATTTATTTCTAAAATATTTTTAAACTCTTCCTTATCTTTATTATAGGTATTAAAATAATAATAAGTAATTACAAAAATTATTAATAATACTGAAAATAATAATAAAAATTTAGAAAGACCTGAAGTTATAGCAAAAGTACCTGAATTATCATATCTTGATATAAAATAAGTAAAAATAAAAATAATATAAGTAATAGTAAGTGTTTTGTAAGATTTTAACTTTTTCACAGCTTCATAAAATAATAATATTGATCCTATTACAGATGTATAGATTAAAAACTTACCATACTGCCCTATCCAATCTTTAATTACGGTACTTCTATTTTCTGCAACAGTTAATACCCATCTAGTCGCAGAAAATGGTTTAAATATCTGATAATATAAACCAGAAAAAATATGGATTATTGTATTATAACCGTAGAAGATTATTAAAAATAATAATGAAAATATAAAAGCAGTTATTATAGCTAGTATATTTGGAGGCACTTTATCAAATATTTTTTCATATTTCTTTACAAAGTAAAAATATTTTGCATTTTTATCAAATATATAATGATAAATTAAACCAGCAAATAATAAAAGATATAATGGCATTGTACTTATTGATGTTGCCAAACTTGAGAATGTTATTCTTCCTGTAGATAATAATAATATTGTAAGTGTAATAACAAATGTAGTAAATAGTCCTAAGTCTTTTTTATTAAATTTTCCTAATAATAATTCTAATAAACTAAAAGCCATTATTGTAAAATAAAAAAATTGTATAGATCCTCCATTTAAATAAGCAAGTGTAACAATTACAGCAGTTAGTATGCCAAATATAACAGTATTTTTTATCTTAGTAGTTTGTAATCCTGTGACATAAAAATAAAATGCCATAATTATAAACATTATTCCTAACATATCATGATCTGTGCTTCCGCCTAAGCTTCTGAATAAAAATCCAGGATTTACATTTATTAGTAAAGAACTTAACAAACCAACTCTCCAGTCAAATAACCTTCTTATTAATAAAAATAAGAATATAGTCATTATTACCATTGCTATTACTGGATAAAGATTATTAACATATTCAATTGATATAGTTGGAATAAATGTATTTAAAAATTTCCATAAATAAGCTACAAAATATGATGTAAAAACACCAATTGAAACTTCATTACCTAACGGATAATATCTCATAACATCATGGGTAAATAATTTTCCATGTTCTGCAATATAAGTAGCATATCTTAAAAATAAAGTAGAATCCAATTCTATAGTAATATATTTTCCTGTTGTAGGATCAATTAATTTATCTAAAGGTTGTATTCTTACATAAATACCTAATATCAATATTATAAATAATATTAAGTATTGTAATAAATCATATCTTCCTTTAAAATAATTTAAAAATTTCTCTTTCCTTTTTTCTATTTCAGAATTTTCCATTTCTCAAAATAATAATGGTGTAACAAAAACTTCTACCACTGCACCAATTATTAACAAACCTACAGCTACACTCATTAACATAGAAACGTCTATAGTTATCTTTTTTAAACCTTTGTTTTTTATTCCATAATTAATAAGCGCTATAGAAATAATACCTCCTGCTAACCCTGCAAAGAAATATGCAGCTATTTCAAATATACCATGTAATAAATATCTTAATAATCCTCCTACAAATAATTGTAAATATATAGCCCCTTTATTCCATCCTAATATGTGTGCATATTCTGCTAAACCATTTCTAAAATATGTCCCTATCGCTGCACTTATAACAGAAGCATTCCATGCTAGTATAAATATTGCTCCAGCTCCAAAAAAGAAAGCAAATAATAAACAAAAGAACATTACTTTTATATTATTAATTAAAATTATAAAAAAAGTAGAATTTGATATTGAGTTTCCACTTACATTATTATTTATACGACTTATTGTTTCTAATTGTGAACTAAATAAATTTTGTACTAAAACTTCTGGTAAAAATATATATACTAATGAAAAACCTACAGTAAAACCTAAGAATAAATACATTAAAAATTTTATTGCTTTAGTATGTTCTCTCATTATTCCGCCTTCTGTTGGGATTATCCAGTCTTCTTCTTCTTCTTGATTAAATGTAAAATAAACTAATGGTAAAGACATTATCACTACTAAAAAAACCATTATTAGACTTGCTTGTTGTTTAAATATCCATAAACTAAATATTACGGCTATTATTGCAAAGAATATTCCTATAAAAAATAATTTAGTTGGACTCTTTTTTGCACTTTCTGGGCCTATAATATTTTCAAAAACCATAATTAAAAAATATATTAAGCTGTTTATATAGATTTCCTAAATTTTCAATAAATGGTTAATTTTATATAATTAATAACTTTTCGATATTCTATGACAGATAATTACAGACCATCATGGGTTAAAGATAAAAATGTAGCTGAAGATTTTGAAGTTATTAAATGTAAATCATATGATGGATATAAAGATCATAAAAATGACGATGGTTGTTATGTTTTAATAAGGGTTTATAGAGATACTAATGAAATTGGTGTTGCTATTTGTGATTATAAAAACGTTATTTTTAAAGAGTTTAGAGGAGTTAAGGCACAGGATATTTATAATTCTATTTTTGAATATGATAAACAAAATAATAAAAAATGGTTCAACATTCATCAACATATTGCTTATTTAGGTAAGGAGCTTAAAAAAGCTGAATTATGTTTAGTCATTGGCTGTGAATATTATCAAGAATAATTATAAAATTTATGTAGTTAATAAAAAAATAAAACTAAGAATAACAAGATTTATATAATATTATTAGAATGATAAAGAGGTAAAATGATAATAATAGGTTGTTCTAAATCAAAAGAGTTAGGAAGATCTATAGCTAAAAAATTAAATGTTAAATATTCAGATTTATTTGTTAATCATTTTCCTGATGGTGAATTAAATTTAAGATTTAATATTAATGTTAAGAATGAAAATTTAATTCTAATACAAACATTATATGAACCAAATGAATCAACTTTAGAATTATTATTTGCAGGTTACACAGCTAGAGATTTAGGGGCTAAAAAAGTCATTGCAATATGCCCTTATCTTGCTTATATGCGACAAGATAAAAGATTTAATCCGGGCGAATCGATAACTAGTAAATATATGGGCCAATTATTTAAAGTATTTGATGAATTAATAACTATTGATCCTCATCTTCACAGATATAAAAATTTAAATGAAGCATATCCTATAAAATGTATAAAATTATCAGCTAATGATTTAATAGATGATTATATAGCTAAAAATTATAAGAATCCTGTAATAATAGGTCCTGATGATGAAAGTTATCAGTGGGCACAGAGTATTGCTAATAAAATTAATGCTTCAGCAGCAGTTATGCATAAAAATAGGTTTAGTTCTAATAAAGTTAGGGTTCACTTAAATAAAGATATAAATTTAGAAAAAAAAGATATAATAATAATTGATGATATCATTTCTACAGGCCATACAATATTAGAAGCAATTAAAACTATTAAAAAATATAAACCTAAATCTATTGACGTTATTAGCATACATGGTATTTTTGCAGATAAGAGAGTTTATGATGAAATAAAACAGAATACAAGAAATATAATAACAACAAATACAATTCTTAACAAACATTCTAAAATAGATGTTTCTGAATTAATTGTAAAAGCATTAAGATAATTTTTCTAATACAAAAAAGTAATGATAACTATTTAATACAGGTCTTAATTCTTTGATTATCTTAAATTTTTTATTTAGTATATTTCTTATTTTATTTAATGAACATCCTTTACTTCCTAATTCCCAATAATGTTGCCCATTAAATTTAAACTTTTTAAAAAAATAATTAAATCTAAAAAATAAATTTATATAACTTTTTCCTATTAATTTATTCAATAATGGAAATTTTAGTATTATCTCAAAGCTTGTTCCATAAAAAGGTAATGATATTACAACATATTTATTACTAACCCTATATAATTCCAATAATGATTTTTCAAAATCTTCAAAAGGCAGATGTTCTAATACTTGAAAAGCATAAACCACATCAAAACTATTATTTTTAAAATTTAATTTTCTAACATCTGTTATAAAATCCGGTTTTAATGCTTTATCTATATCACAACTTGTTACATTAAGGCCATAATTTTTTAAATAATCAGAAGTTAGTCTATTACCAACACCTATTTCTAATACAGTTTTAGGTTTTAAGTCTAATAATAATTTGCATTGATAATAATAAGAAATAAACCTCTCAAGATTATCATAATCATGGAAATAATGTTCTTTATTTACTTGTATATATTTTTTCATATCCTTTAATTAATACAAAACTTTTTAAATACTTTGATAACACAAATAACATGCAAAACAAAAGTACAGAAGTTTTAGAAAAATTAAAAGAATTAAGAAATATTGCTTACGAAACTGAACAACTATTAGAAAGGTCAGGTCTTTCTATTACTGATATGTCAAAAGCTCAGTTATTTGATTATAATATAAAAAATATTATTGGTTCTACAGAAGCTATCCTAAGAAATGAAGCTCCTGAAAGGCCTATGTTAAGACTTCAGAAAGATATACCAGATTCTTATATAAATTTAGATAAACTTAGTAAAACAAATCCAGGTAAGTTAAATTCTGCTCAATTAAACAGGATAAAAGAACTAATAGGATATATAGAAAGTGTTTATTCTGAGTTATAATTCATTTTCATAGAAATTAATATAAATACTTGATAAAATAATTTTAGAATGATAATTAAACTACTTGGATTAGCTGATATGTTAGCAATATTATCTTTAGTTCTTATTGAATATTTACCAAAGTCTTTAGTTATTATTATGGCAGTATATCTTATGATAAAAGGCCTGTTTTTTAGTTTAATTGGAGATTCTATAAGTTTACTTGATATTTTATCTGGTTTATATTTTATTGCAGCAGTTAATGGTATTTTTCATTGGTTATTTTCTATATTTGTAATATTATTTTTATTACAGAAAGCATTACCATCTGTGTTAAGTTAGTTTTAAAAATTTAAAATAATTTTATGATGTATATTACTTTAAGAAAATACTATTGCTTATTTTTATGTGCTATCACACAAACCCATGGTTTTTGCATTTTTCTTTACTACTAAAAGTAAAAATATAATAAGAACTATAAATTACTAAAGATTTTGCAAAAAGTCTCATTAAAAAATTATATAACATTATCTTTTACTAATTCAACTATTGCTTCTGAATGGTTTGTCTGTGGAAATAAATCAAATATAGCAACACTATTTATTTTGTATTTCTTAAATTTTTCAACATCTTTGGCTAATTGTTGGGGATTGCAAGATACATATATTATAACTTCAGGTCTTAATTTTTTTAATTGTTCTATTGTTTTAAGATGCATTCCGCTTCTAGGTGGGTCAGTTATTACAAATAGTTTATTTTTAAATTCCAGCTTCTTTAATTGTATTGCATCTAATATTATTGCTTTAGTATTTTTTATATAATTTTCTTTTATATTTTCATTTGCTGCATCTATTGAAGATTTTAAGCTTTCAACTATTAAGACATCTTTAAATAATTCTGAATTTATTATCCCAAATGTTCCTACACCGCCATATAAATCCAACAAGCTTAAATCTTTAGTTTCATATTTTTTTATTAATTCATTGGTATATCCTAACATTTTATTTGCTATTTTATAATTATTTTGAAAAAAGCCTTGTATAGGATATTTAAAAGTTTTATTAAAAAATTCTTCTTTTAAAAAATCATTTCCTTTTACAATAAAATAATCTTCTGATATGCTTACATCTGTGTTTTCTTGTACATAAGTTATTATTATATTATTTGCAGTAGTTATTTTTGAGAATTCTTTTATTTTTTCATTTGCTTGTTCTAATTTAGTAGAATTACTATTTAAAACAAATGATATTGAAGAGTCTTGTTGCGGTGTTCTTATTACAGAATATCTAAATGTTCCGGTATGTTTTATTATATCAAAAGCATCAATTTCTTTAAAAAATTCTCTTATTTCTTTTATTAATTCATTTAATCTTTTATTTGATATAACACATTTTTCTATATCTATAATATCATACCAAGTTCCTTTTTTTCTTAACCCTATTACTTTATTATTAAATACAAAATCCATTCTGTTTCTGTAATAATATTCATCATCTGAAAAAACTTTTATATCTTCAAAATTTAATAATTTACTTAATAGATTTTTTTTATTTTCTAATTGTAGTTCATATTCTATATGTTGTGTTACACATCCGCCACATTTTCCAAAATATTTACATAATGGTTGTTTCATGTTTTTAGAAACATAGTAAACCATATAAATTTTTAGGTATAAAAGGGTTTAGTGTTAGTCAAAAAAATACTAAAAATAATCTGAAGATTTTGTTAGCTAACTATAATATTAGATTTAAAAATATCGAATTCATTTATCTTTTAATCCAATTTTTTCAATAATTAAATCTCCACAATTTTCAGATTCCATTTTTATTTTAGACTTTTCTATATGAATTATTTTTTTAAAATTAGGGCCATTTAAAACAAATGTCTCAAATTCGCCACCCTCACCTGCAATATTTAGTCCATTTTTCAAATATAACCTTTCCAATTCTTCAACAGCTTTAAAATCTAATTTTCTTCCCAACCAGTTTTTATTTAGTCCATCTGCAGCTATTCTTATTATTATAACTTCAAATCCTTCATTTATAATCTCTTTAAGTTCTTGTAATTGTTCTTTATGCCATAACGGGGAAAATACTTTTAGACCTATTGAATCACATATTTTTTCTATTCTGTCCCTTTGATAATTGGAATATAAGGCCCCAGTTACTATACCTTGCAATCCATATTTTTCTTTAGCTTTTAATAAAATATTTTTCATATCTTCTAATTCATTTTCTTTCTCTCCTTTAGTTTCTTGTATTAATATAGGTATTTCTAAAGCTTCACTTTGGTATTTTACAAAATTTATATTAGGAGTATGAAACATATATGAATCTTTATTTAAACTTTTTAAACTTATTAAACATTTTATTTCATAATTCTGTTTTTGCATTATATACATAGAATAATTACTATCTTTTCCACCAGAATATAATACACCTAATTTCAAATTAGGTTTATGATAATATTTATATAAATATTCAGATTTACTTTTAGCATTTTCTAATCTAGCTAATTTATCTATGGCTTTATCAAAATTTCCACCATACTGTGCTGCTCTTTTTTTCCTGTAAGCATATTCTTTTTTTAACCCTAATCCAAAAGCTATTTCTCTTAAAATTATTTTATTATTCTCATTATTAATTTTATATTTTTGATCTATATTCAAAACATATTTTACTAACGTTAAGTCAAGAAATGGGACTCTTAATTCAACACTATTATACATTGTTATTACATCATCTCTGTATAAATCTCTTTCATAAAGCCATAATAATCCTGAATAACATTCTTTATTTATATCTAAACTTCTTTTATGTCTTTCATATCCTGCAAATATTTCTTCACTTCCTAATCCAGACATTAATACTTTACAACCATCTTCTTTTGCTTTTTTAGATATAAAATAAAAAGGTAATGCAACACTAACTTTCGTAACATTATTAGATTCTATAGTTATAGGAACTATTTTTAAAGCTTTTTTAATATCTTTTAATTGAACCTTTATAATTTTTAATTTTAATCCTAATTCTTTAGCTATTTTTTCAGAATATATAAGATCTTCTGCCTTGTTAAAATTGCCATCTTCTACAATACAAGTATAACAATTAAATTTAACTCTTAATTGTTTTAATATTAATGTTATAAAAACAGAATCTATTCCGCCGGAGAACATTACTCCAAATTTGCTGTCAGGTATTCTTTTTGATATTGCATTTATTAATAATCCTAATGTTTCTTTTTTTATTATAGGATATTCTTTCTCATTTTTATTAAGTTCTATAAATTTTCTATTAATAAAAGTTAATTTACTATTTTTAATGTTATAAATTAAAATCATTCTAGGGCTAAGGTCATATATTTTTTCACATCCTAAATTCTCAAGAACTTTTTTCTCAGAAGCAAATACAAATTTTTTATTAAAACTATACCATAACGGTTTTACACCTAATAAATCTTTAAATAAATATAATTTATTATTAATAATATAACATCCAGCATAATCCCCATCAACTAATTCTAAAGTTTCTTCTAATCCAATTTTTTCAATTAATTTAAAAAATAAATCAGCATCGTTTTCAGATTTTATTAGATATTCTGAACTTAATTCTTTCCAATTATATATTTCACAATTTGCTAAAAATATTCCTTTAGCTTTTAATGGTTGTTTTAACTTTCCAACTACAGCATGTAAACAATGTCCAACGCTAGAATCATTATCTAATCTTATAAAAAATTTTCCATCTCTGCCCCTATTATTAATTAACTCTAATTCTTTCTGAACAAGTTTTCTTGAATTTTTATCCCCAAATACTCCTATTATTCCACACATTATAAAGTTAAGTAATTAATAAAGTTTATAAATTATATTAAGATTAATAATAGTATGGATAAAGAAGAATTTAATAAATATGTCCTAATAGGTTTTCTTATAATCATAATTTATCTATCATTTACCATAATCAAACCATTTATTTCAGCATTATTAATAAGTTCAATCCTTGCTTATTTAGGGTATCCTTTATATAAAAAATTAATGTCTGTAATAAAAAATGATATTATAAGCGCATTAATTGTAACAATATTAATAATTATAATATTTTTATTGCCTATTGTTTTTATAGCAAATTCTATATCAAAAGAAACAATTAACATAATTAAAGAAGGCAACATTGTAAATAATATTCAAGATATTACTTCATCTTATTTTAAAAATCAGCCAACTTTAAGTATACTAATTTCAGATAGTATTACTAAAGTTATATCATACATTAAAATAGAAACAATTAATTTTTTATTTAATGTACCATCAAAATTAATATCATTATTTATATCAATTTTAGCTTTGTTTTATTTTTTAATTTTAGGAGAAAAATTTGTAGACAAAATAAGGTGTATAATTCCAATTAAAAAAAGATCAGAACTTGTAAATCATATTAAAAATGTAACAGATGCTATAATATATGGCTTATTTTTAACAGCAATAATTCAGTTTATCATATCTTTATTAGGATTTAAGTTATTAGGAATTCATTCTCCATTTCTATTTGCATTGATGATAGGTATAGCTGCTTTTATTCCTTTTATAGGCCCTGTAGTTATATGGCTTCCTATAGCATTTTTTGCACTTTTAGAAGGAGATACTACACAAGTAGTTGGTTTAATAATTATAGGGATAATATTAAATTTAACAGAACATTTCATTAAAGCAAAAGTTGCTCAAATAAAGGCTAATGTTCACCCCATTGTTGTAATACTTGGTGCCTTAGGTGGTATTAGCATATTCGGGGCTATAGGTTTCATTGTCGGACCAATAATTTTATCTTCTTTTATAATAATATTAAATGATTATTTTAATTTTGGTGGTAATAAAATTGAAACTTAAAATTAAGATATTACAAATAGCAACAAAAGGACCATTTATTGGTATATTAAATGAAAAAGATATTAATGATTTAGGAATTAAACCTTTAGACAGGATAGAAATAAAAAATAAAAAAAGTTTAATAATTTCTGTAGATGAAGCTTTAGGAAAAAAAGGGATAGAACAGGGAGAAATAGGTGTTTTCATAGATGTTGCTGATGAATTAAGTTTAAAAGATAATGAAATTATAGAAGTTTTTCCTACTCAAATACCAAAATCTTTAGATTATATTAAAAAGAAGTTAGATAATAATGAATTAAATGAAAAAGAGATTGATCAAATTATAAAAGATTTATTATCAAATATATTAACAGAAGTTGAAGCTACTTATTTTGTTTCTGCTTGTTACATTAATGGTATGACATTAAACGAATCTGCATATTTAACTAAAGCAATTGTTAATAATAGTGGCAAATTAAAGTTTAATAAAAAAATTATTGCAGATAAACATTCAATAGGTGGAATTCCCAACAACAGAACAACTATGATTGTAGTTCCTATTATTGCAGCAGCAGGTTTTATAATTCCAAAAACTTCTACTAGGTCTATTACATCTCCCGCAGGAACTTCAGATTGTGTAGAAGTATTAGCTCCTGTTTCTTTTTCTAAAGACAAAATTATGGAAATAGTAAATAAAACTAATGGTTGTATGGTTTGGGGGGGTGCTTTAGATTTGGCTTCTGCCGATGATAAATTAATTAAATTAGAAAAAGTATTAAATATTGATCCAGAAGGTTTTTTATTAGCATCTATATTAGCTAAAAAATTATCCGCAGGTTCTACTCATGTTTTAATTGACATTCCTATTGGTCGTGAAGCTAAATTTAAATCTATAAAAAAAGCAGAAGATTTATCAAAAAAATTTATTATTCTTGGTAAAAAACTTAATCTTAAAATTAAAGTAATAATAACAAATGGAGATCAACCTATTGGTAATGGTGTTGGTCCCGCTCTTGAAGCGATTGATGTTTTAAAAGTTTTGCAAAATAATGGTCCTGAAGATTTATCAAAAAAATCAGTTTATATGGCAGGATTATTATTAGAAATGGTTGGAGTAAAAAATGGTGGTAAAAAAGCTAGTGAAATATTAGAGTCTGGTCTGGCTTATAAAAAAATGCAGGAAATTATTAAAGCTCAAGGTGGCAATCCAAATATTAAACCTGAAGATATAAGTTTAGGTAAATACACTTTTGATTATAAATCTAAAAAATCTGGTAGAATTAAAATTATTAGTAATCGTTTAGTTTCCAAAATTGCAAAAATAGCTGGAGCTCCTTATGATAAAGGGGCGGGAATTTATTTGTATAAAAAAGTAAATGATAAAGTTATAAAAAGAGAGATTTTATTTAAAATTTACGCAGAAGATAAATATAAACTGGATTATGTAATTAAAGAAGATTTAGATAATATTTATTTAATTTAATATTCTATAAAATACATCAAATATGTTTTCTTCATTATTAACAGTATAAAAGTCTGCTTTAACTTCAGCACAAGAATTTATTATTTTAGTATTATGTTCTTCTAATCTTTTTAAATATTCTTGTCTTACTAATGGATCTATATAAGTATGCATTTTATTATCACTTTCAAGATCAACTAAATTATATTCTCCATCTAAATTCATTTTTTTTTCTACTGAATCTAAAACCTGTATTAATTTTATTTTATTATTCTTATACTTATGTAATATTGTCTTTATTTGTTCTATATCATAAAAAAAATCTGATATTATTATAATCATTGCTCTTGAGTTTACTAAACTTTTATAACTAATTAATGATTGCTCAAAGCTGCTTATTCCCTTTGCTGTTTTACTATTTAAATAATTTAATATTGCAGCTAATTGTCTTGCTCCTTTTTTTGGTTTAAAAAATTCTAATTTATCATCAAATGTACTTAATACAAATTTTTCATTATTTTTCATTGCTATATAACTAAATCCTAATGCTATCATACTCCCAAATTCATATTTTTTAATTTTAGTTCCAAAATTCATGCTTCCACTTATATCTAATAATATATGTATTGTTAAGTTTCTATCTTCTTCATATCTTTTCACATATAATTTATCTGTCTTCCCATAAACTAGCCAATCTATATGTTTAAAATCATCTCCTGGTACATAAGTTGAATAATCTTTAAATATTAATCCTGATCCTGTAAAATTTGCTCTTCTATCGCCAATAAAACCTGATGCTACTTTTTTATGTATTACTAAGTTAAATTTATCCAATTGTCTTAGAAAATCTGTTTGTATTACCATAGACTGAATTTATTTCTTAATTAATTTAGTTATCACATCGTCTTCTGTCATATTTTGTCTTTCTGCTTCAAAGCTGATTATTATTCTGTGTCTTAATACAGGTAAGGCCATTACATTAATATCATCTTTACTTACATATTTTCTTCCATTAATTAATGCTCTTGCTTTTCCAGCCATTATTAAAGATATGCTAGCTCTTGGACTTGCCCCATATTCAATTAATTGTTTATTATTTCTTGTACTAACAACTAAATCTACAGCATATTTTAATATATCTTTTGCTATAGGTATTTGTTTTGCATAAGATTGTAGTTTTATTAATTCTTCACTTGTAAATACTGTTTTTATTTTTATCTCAGCTGGTGTTATTTCACTGTATTTACTAACTATTTCTAATTCTTCTTCTATTTTAGGATATTCTACATTTATTTTAAATAAAAATCTATCAACTTGTGCCTCTGATAATTTAAAAGTATTATGATTAATACCACAAGCACCATAACCTCCAATATAATTCTGCAATCCTGGAACTGTCAATCCAAATATTAATCCATTATATGGTTCATAAGATAATTTTTCTATTTTGTCATATAACACTTCTTCTGTTGCTAATTTTTTTAAATAGTTTAATATAGATTTTGCTTCTTCGAGTCTGTTTAAAAATTCATTTTTAACACAAGTTATTATTTGTTGTGAATGTTTGCTATTATTATTTTCATAATAATTAGAAATTTTATTAAAAGGTATGTTAATATTTGTTTCAATATCTTTAATAGATAAGCCACATAAAATCGCCGTATTTTTTATATCTTTTGACTTAGAAATATTATTTAAATCAACATTATTTCTAAGATTTATCTCCTTTTCCATTCCATTAAGCATTAATTTAAACATATCTAAGGAAATATTTTCTCTTCCTTCTTTTATAGATTTATATCCACAATACCATTCCCTATTAACAAAGTTTTTTCGATTTTTGTATGTATGAACTAAATTTATTCCTAATAAATTTACAAGTCTTAATACAAGATTTCTTGGTGTAGGTATTACTCTGAAAGATGAAAATTTTCCATTTTTTGCTCTATTTAACCATTCAATTCTTGTTTCTTCGTTTAGCCATCCTATATTTAATAAATATTTTAAAAAGTCTTCTCCTTGTATTTTTATTACATAATCACTATGATTTTTTTTCTTCTTTTCAAAAAACAATGAAATTATACCCTCTTTTAATAATAAATAAGATAAAATATTAATGTTATTTTTATTTGCTTGTGAAACTTTTATCATATTATCTCTTATGCATCCTTCTAATGAAATAAATGTTTTCAAAAATTCTTTTCTTAGTTCAGAGTTTAAATTTAATATCCAAGATGGTAAGCTTATTTCTTTATGTTCTTTTAATTTTAAATATTCTTCATATTTTATTATTTTATACTTTTTATTTAATTCATTTAATATACCTAAATGTGAAACTACTTCTTCTGTATGATACTCATCATTTAATGCTGCCGGTGTAACTAAATAATCTCCTTCAATTAGTTCTTCTGCTTTCTTCCATTTTATTTCTCCTTTTTCATTTATTAAAAAAGGATGATTTTTAGAAACTTTAATTTCTCTTCCAATTCTAGTTTTTACCTTTATAATTTCATCATCATAAGGCAAAGTATAAAGATAACATTCACTTTTCTTAAGTTTTCCATTAGAATTTAAAGAATATGTATATGAATCTTCAAGTTTATATAAATCAAAATCTCCATTTTTTAATATTTGGGTATTATTATTTTTAACTTGTTCTAATAATTCATGTCCTGTTTTTAATTCTCCATTTATAAAAACTGATTGATCTAATGTTAAGCTTCCTTCTTGCTCAATAGGATTTCCAGTTGCTAATACAAAGAACGGTTCTTCTAATTTATATGTTGCATTTCCTACAGTTACTTGTCTTTCTTGCATTGCTTCTAATATTGATGAATGGGTCTTAGGGGTGGCTCTATTAACTTCATCTAATAATATTATATTTGCAAATATTGGTCCTGGTTGAAATTTAAACTCTTTTTTTCCTTTGCTTTCATCTATTATATAAGTTCCAGTTACATCACTAGGTAATAAGTCTGGTGTACCTTGTATTCTTGAGAATTTTAAATCCATTATATTTGATATTGTTTTTACTAATAATGTTTTTGCTAATCCCGGATATCCTTCTAAATAAACATGCCCATTACATAATAATGCTACTAATAATTGTTCAACAACTTTATCCTGTCCAATTACAACTTTAGAAACTTCAGAGTTTATCAATTTAAATTTTTTTTGTATTTCTTCCATACTTACCATTTTTTCACCTTGTTATTTTTTCAAAATAATCTTTAACTATTTTCTGGTTTTCTTTAGCTATTTTTTCTTGATATGATCTATCATATCTTGTATATATTTCTTTTGGAAAATCTGGGCTATTAAAGTCTTCTTTTTGAGTTTGTTTTATAACATTTAAATTAGTATCACTTTCTAATGGGTTTATTGTTAATTTTAATTCTTTTTTTCCTAATTCAGCTATTGATTTATTTCCTAATATATCAGTTAAGTTACCTTCTGACAAGCTAAATTTTAAATTTTCTGTTTGATTAATAAATCCTCTATTTGTAACAATATTAACTTCTGGTAGTTTAAATCCCTGAAAATCAAATTTCACACTTAAAAAAGCTAATAATACAACAATAAAAGTTAATGATCCAAATATTATCAATCTGCTGGTTAATGTATTATAATCTATAAAATAAGATGTTTTGATTTTTTTTATATCTTTTACAACATCTTCTTTTAAAGAATCAACTATAGGATTAGTTTTATACAAATTATCAGCTACTGTTGTTAATCTTTCTCTTAAATCTCTTACTTTATTTTCTACAATATAATATTTATTTTTTTTAATTTCTCTTATAATAAAATATATTAAATATACTAAACTTAGTAAAGCAAAATACCATTTAAAATTAAATAATATTGTAAATATTAAAATTATCATAAATATTATAAATGTATTAAGTAGTAAATTGCCAATATCAAATATATAAATCATAAGTTTTATTTCTCTTAATGCTTTTTCAACAATTTGCATTTGGTGCTGCACTCCTGTAGCAGTTTACTATAGTATTTAGATTATTTTTTTGGCTTGTTAAATCTGATATTGTTGTTTGTAAACTAACTATATTCAAATTTAATTGGTCTATCTGTGCTTTAAGTATATCAACTTGTGATCTTGTGTTTGCTAAATCTTTTGATAATCCTGAATTTTCTGTTTGTAGTCTTTCTTTTTGTTCTTTTGTTGATGTATATTTTCCTGATAAATCTTCTTCTCTTTTTGCTTTTAGATCTAGTTCTTCTTTTGTTTTGTTTAATACATCTTGTGTTCCTAATAATTTTTCAAATGTTTTATTTAATTCACTTATTTTAGTATCATATTTATAATTTATATCTTTAAAATTTGCTTGATAAAATACAGTAAGTCCTATTGCTATTCCTGATATTAATATTATCAGTATAAATAATCCCAAATTTGCATTATAGTCTATGAATCCCATGTTATTATATCATTTTTAAAGTTTATAAATTTTTATTTTTTGCTATTCTTCTTATACATACTTCTGTTAAATAAATTATTAAAGCAATCATAGCAAATATCCATGCATAATTAACTTTTTTTAATTCCTCTCTATTAGATCTTTGTTTAACATATTCAACTATTTCATCAACTTGATTATCTTCAAACATCCTTCCATTTGTAGATTTTACTATTTCTTCAAGTTCAGGGTTTATAATTATATTTTGATATTCTCTTTTATAGTTTACTGCAAATATTGCGCCTAATGCACTATTAAAACCTCTTTTTTCAATTCTTATACTGCCCATATACAACTTATTATCTATTTTATATAATGCTATATTATCTGAGACTGGTTGTTCTTCTGATCTTATAGTTATTTGAGCATCTTCATCTTCTCTTGTATCAGGTATATTTATATATTTTTCATTTTTTCTTTCTGGATCTCCTATTATCCAGTTCATTGTTCTTGTTGTTAATAATGAATTATCTTTGTTTAATAATTCAAATCCATAAAGTTTGTAGTCTGTTGCTAATACTACTATTCTCCCAAGACCTAATCTTCCTGTAATTAATATAGGGTCACCAATATCTGTTGTTATTAATACTTTTCCACTGCTGCTTGGTACAATTTGGTTATATCCATAGAGACTTGCTTTTGGATTAAATTCATTTGTTATAAAATGGTGTTTATCAATTACAACTAAAGGAAATATTTTTTTATTACCTACGCTTTGTGTATTTCCAAATAATACTCTTATTCTATCTGTAGAATCAGGTTCAAAATAAGTTCCTCCTGTGATATCAGCAAACCATTGCATATTTTCTTTATATGTATCTTCTCCTACGCCTACTGAATATATTCTTATTCCCTTACTTCCAGCTACAGTTGCAGCATTTCTTGCTTCATCAAAATCTTGATTTTTTCCATCTGATATTAAAATTATGTCCTTGCTTCCGCCTTTATCTTGTAACATTTCAAGAGCTGCCCCTAATCCCTGGCCTATAGATGTACCGCCATCATATTTTAATCTTGATATAATATCTAACATTTTATTTTTATTTAATATTAAAGGTTGTATATCTGAAAGTTTATAACTTAAAGTATTAAATGCTACTGCACCTACATTATTTATTAAACTTAAATTTTGTATCATATCTACTGCAAGTGCTTTTTCTACATCTACTTTTACTGATTCTCCAAATTTATGTCCTGTACTTCCACTTATATCTATTACAAATACAATATTTGTTTCTCCTCTTTTCTTTCCTGCTTTTGCCACATAAGCTGGCAATATTTGTTCAAATCTTGAGCCCTTATAATTTCCAGAATCAAAAGAATTACCACCACCAATAACAAATAATCCATTTCCTTCTGCAACAAAGTTTGATATTTGATGTGTTTTATCATTTAAATCATTTGCGTCAATATTATCTATAACTAAAGAAGTATAGTCTTTAAGATTTTCAGGTATATTATCCATAATAACAACATCATATATTGGTTTAAACAATGTTTCTATTTCATCAGTTTCTTTTCCAATAATTAATATTTTAGGTTTTGGCACTACTTTTATTGTTTTATAATAAACACTATTTTCTGGAAAGTAATCAACATTATCTATTTTAGCAGTTATTTTATGATATCCGGAAATAAAAGTTTGTTTAAAATCAAAATCTTTATCTGTAATTTTATTTATTATTTGTTGTCCATCTACATCTACTATTACTCTTAGTGGTTTTTTTTCTGTTTGTTGTATTCTTACTTTAAAAGTATTTTCTACATCAGCTATTGTCTTGTCACTTCCGGCAATACTTATTGAAGTATCATAATTTTTCGATTTTAATTTTATAGCATTTATTGTTGCATTTAATGCATTTGCTCTTAAAACAACGTCACCTAATTCAATTCCAACATTATTATTTCCATCACTTATTAATAATATATTTTCATTTTTTTTAACATTTGCCATTAATGCATCTGCTATCGCCGATTTATCGCCAAATGTAATATATTCTATTTCTGTTGGTATTTTATTTTCTAATGCTATTTTAAGTTTATCAGCTATTTTTAAGTCATATAATTGCATAGATGTTGAATTATCCACTAATATTTTTATTCTGGGTTCTCCATGTATTGTTTTAGATTTTTCTATAAAAGGTCCTGCTAATGCTATTATTAATAATAAAAATACTAAAGCCCTTGATATGAATATAAATAATCTTTTAGATTTACTTTTTTTTATATTTTCTAATGACAATTCTACAAAATTTTTATTAATTAAATATATTAATACAATAAAAATAAATAAATAGATAAATAAAACATAAGGTCTTTCAAAATAGTTATAAGCTATATCAATTATATTTATATTTAATATCATAATTCCCCTCTTCTTTTTATATAATAAAACTCAAAAGCTATTAATAATAATGCAATTAATATTAAATAAAATTCTAATTTATAATCAACATTTGTTTTTATGCTTTCAAGTTTAGAATCTATTTTATTAACTTCCCCAACATTAGTTATAATATTAATATTTGATTCTTCTTCATTTAATAAATTTACAGCTATCTTATTTTTTCCAAAATCAAACACACCAGATTTATCCAATAATATACTTTCATTTGCTATATAAAAATAATTCCCTGTATGTAAATTTAATTCATTTATTGTTGATCTGCCTAATAAATAAGATATAATTGAATTCCAAAATACAGGATAACTTGGATTTAGTTTAAAATCATTTTCAGTATCTATCAATCCATAATAAAATAGTTTTCCATGATTTTCATCTATTCCTATAATTGTATCATTTTCTACAACAGCTATTTGTTGTCCTTTAAATTCTTTTATAGGATAATATTTCTTTACATATCCGAATTCTACATCTTTTGTAAATGTACTTGCAAAATTTGTTTTAATTTCTCCACCATCTTTTAAATTATCAAATTTACCTATTAATGACCCTGTGTCTAACTTATTTAAATCATATTGTGCTGTTAAAATAATTATTTTTCCTTTATCCATTTTTTCTTTTATTTCATTTAATGTTCCAGCAAGTATATTTTTATAATCAATATTATTTATTATATATATATCATAATCATTTTTTGATATTATTGGAGGTTCTGAATACGTTATTTTTAATCCAGGTATAGAATTTAATACTGCACTTATATATTTAGAAGGACTATTGCTGATATATAATACTTTTACAGTTTCATTATAAGGTTTTACTAAATACACTTTATTATCATTGCTAAAATCATCTTTATTTTCTATTTTTATTTCAGTTACACCTTCATTATACTTAAAGACATAAGGTTCTGTATTTCCTGGTTTTATTTGTAATATCTTTTGATTATTTCCTATTTTTAATTGAACATTTTCTAGATTCTTATTATAATTTTTTATATATAAATTAGCACTATCTTCTGTTATTAATAAATTTATTATTCCTATATTTTTTCTATTATAAGATGCAGTATTTATTAAATCAACATGTATTCCCTTTCCTTCAATTATATTTCTTGCCGTTTCTATGGAAATGCCTTTACTTGTGTGCATATCACTTAAAACTATTATTCTTCCTTTTCCTTCTGTTATTAGTTCGCTTGCAGCAATTATACTGGAAGATATATCGCTTAAATCATCTGTGCTTTTTATTTTATCTAAATATCTTAATAATTCTGATTTTCCTACATTTTTTAATGCTAATGTTGGAATTGATTTTATTAATATTAATGAATTCCTGTTTGTTGCTAATTCTTTTATTTTATTCTTAGATATTTCTAATCTTGTTTGTCCATTAACTTCTATAACATTTGAACTTGCACTTGTGTCTAATAAAAAAACAATATTGTTTGAAATAGCATCTTTATTTATTGTAAATATTGGTTGTGCCAAACTTAATGATAGTAATAATAATACTAATAATTGTAAAAAAAATAATAATTCTCTTTCAAAATATCTAAATAATGATTGTATTCTAGATGATTTTGTTTTCTGCATAAAAAACATTAATGATGGAACTTTTAGCACATCAGGTTTTGGTTTTATTAAATATAAAATAATTAAAGGTATTAATGATAATAACCCAAATAAACCTAGTATATTTAATAATGAAAAAACCATATATTAAAAATATTCTTTTAGTATTTAAAGTTTTAGAAAATTATACGCCGACGGCAGATGCCTTAGCATTGGAAATGGTTCTTTTCCTGCACATACATTTGCCATACTTAACTTAAATAGTTTTAAGTCTTATGTTTTCCTGCACAAAATATAGTATAACTTTCATCTAAAGGCATAGTGGACGCAACTCTGATGAAACATCTTAAAATTCAATAACTTAACATATGAATATTTTAAAATAGACCATATAATCAGTAATATCTTGTTCAGAGCAAAATTAATAACAATAATGGGGAATAAAGTGAAATTCTATGAACTATTAGATTTTGTCTAAGTTATAAAACTTATTATTCATAATTTTATTCTTGCCACTTCTCAGCAATCATGCTTTATTTATATAGAACAGCACCATGTTTAGAAAACGAAAGTTATATAAATAAGGTTACCTAATAGGTAACTATGATAAATGAGATACCACAATTTGGATTAAGAGCCTATGCTTTATTTTTCTCTAAGCATGGTTCAATAGAATCATTCAAACAATCTGATTTAGACTGGATTGTTGGCAATAGCATGAAGAAGAAAATATTTTCATTATTATTAAATTCTGGATGGATAAAAAAAGAATCAAAAAATACTTACAAATGCTTAGAACCAAATAATATATTCAAAAATTTATTAGAATTTAAAGTACCAGAATTAATAAAAAAATCAGATAAACAATATGCATTCACTAACTTATCAGCTGTTGAAATATGGTCAGATTACTCATATGTACAAAGGGGAATAGAAAAATCACCATACTTCATAAAAATATTAAAAAAAGATTTAAATTATTGGAAAAACTTCTTCAACAAATATAATGTACCTAATTATATCAATAAAGGATCAACAATAGGAGAATATATAATATTAATACCCGTAACGAAAATAGAAAATAAAACAATAAATGAATTAAAGGTAGAAAAATTAAAGAACACATTAAAAATAGCAAAAGATAATAATATGTATAATTATGCCTATAATTACATGAGGAAAAAATATGGATCAACTACAGATTAGAGAAAAAGAAATATTTAAAATATTAAAATCAATAAAGAAATTTAAATTTGTAATAATTGGAGGATATGCAGTAAATGCTTATACCCTTCCTAGATTCTCAATAGATTGCGATATTGTAATTAAAGAACAAAAAGAATTAGATAGAATCATAAAAGAATTATTAAAATTAAATTATAAGGAATCAATTAAAGAAAACAATGATTTGCCTTATCATGGAAAATTTTATAAGTATGAAAAAACATTAGAAAACAATTTTAAAGCAAGCATAGACATATTATTTGATAAAGTATTGGACAGACAAACAAGTGCAACATTTGAATCAGAATGGATAATAAAAAATTCAAGCTTAAAATTATTAAGAGGTAAAACAATAAACGAAGAACTAAAACTAAGAATAATAAACATAGATGCTTTAATAGTTATGAAAATGATAAGCTGCAGAAACACAGACATAAGAGACATATTCATGCTAATGCCTAAAGCAGAAAAAATAGAATGGATAAAAGAAGAAGTATCAAATAGATACTTACTAAAGGATAGACTAGAAAAAATAAAAGAAACAATAAATTCAAAACAGTTCAAAGACAACTTACAAGGAGTACATGGATATATAGAACAAAAAATATTTGAAAAACACCTAGAAGCGATATTAAAATTAGAATAAAATAATCCTTGCTACTTTTCAGCAACCACAATGATATAAACAATAGAGTTTATATAGTATTATAACTTATTAATTTTTAGTAGAGGAGAGGTTATGAGCAAAGAAAAATTTCTTAAAGTATATGCAAACCTACCAGAACCAGAAAGAGAACAAATTATTGCGATTATCGATAATAAAACCTATTCATGGAATATAGCTTATGTAGAAATTAATAATGATACTCGACTTGGAAAGAATATATTAAAAAAGATTGAAGATTTAGGCATATTATGAAAAACGAAGAACAAAATCTTTATGAAGAACAGAAAAAATTAGTTCTAGCTAGATTTAGAGCTCTTAATACAGAATCAAAAATATTACTAGGTGGAGAAACAAAGTTATCAATACAAGATTTGATCCAACATATAGAAAAGGGAGATGAAATTGGAAGGAAAGCTATAGAAGTTCAAATAAAAATGCTTCAAATACTTTCAAGTTTTGAATAATGACAAAACAATTTCTAATAACAAGACCAAATCATGATGAAGCAACATCATATTTACATTCTTTTTCTAAAGATATAATAAAAATTGTAAAAACAATGAGAGATATTCACTTAATAGATCTAGAAGGAGATAAAGCTACAAAAGAGAATTTAAATCAAGAGTTAATTAAAAATAAACCAGGTTTAATTTTTCTTAATGGGCATGGAGATAAGATAAGTGTAACTGGATATAAGAATAAAGTTATACTTGATGAAAATAATATTATTTATACAAAAGATAAGATTGTTTATGCTTTGTCTTGTGACTCTTTGGAAAATTTAGGACAAATTGCTGTGGATAATGGTACTAAATCATATATAGGATATAAAGGGCGTTTTATGATAGTTAAAGACCCATCAAGAACAAGTTCTCCAGATAAAGATAAGAATTCTCTACCTTTTAGAAGAGCCTGCTTTGCTTTAATTAATTCTTTAATATTTGGAAATTCTGTACAAACAGCTTTATCAGAAACTAGAAAAGAATATAGACATTCAATAAGATCATATGGCACAAGTGAAGATGATCCCTATGGAGATGTTTCTTTAATAAGATTTGCCTTAGCTTGGGATTTAACATTTTTAGATATGTGTGGAGATAAAAACGCATCATTCAAATAAAAAAATGGATCTTACCACTTTTCAACAACCACAATGATTTAATATAAAAACCAAACATTTTTTTATTTAATCACAATTATTTATCCAATCCGGACAGAGCCACTTAATAGAAAATTTTATATACAATCAGTGTATACACATAATTAAATAATTTAGGAGGAAAGATCAAATGCCAACAATAACATTAGCTGTACCAGAGGAATTAAAATATGAAATGGATAAATCAAAGTTTATTAATTGGTCTGAGATAGCTAGAGAAGCAATAAGGGAAAAAGTTAATCAATTAAGAATACTGGATTCTATAGCAAAAAAGTCTAAGCTTACTAAAAAAGATGCTATTGAGATAGGAAGAAAAATAAAACAATCAGCATTTAATAAATATAAAGAAGAAGGTTGGTAATATTCTAAATAGAAATAGTAATAGACTCTAATTGTTTAATATCTGCTATGATAAAATTAGGAAAATCCAGAGAACTAATTTGTTCTTCTAAGTTTATATTATATTCTCCAGAGCATATTTTATATTAAATTTTTAAGCATAAAAAAGAAATAATAAATAAATCTAGGATAACAAAAGAGGATTTTGATATTTTAATTGCTATTCTAACTTCAAGGATAAAAATAATTCCTGAATCCGAGTTTAGTAAATTTAAAGAAAAAGCTAAGGGCTTAGTAACTCATCCAGAAGACGAACCTTTTATGGCTCTTGCTTTACAAAAGAATATTCCTATTTGGTCTGATGATAAAAAATTGAAATATCAATCTACTATCCAAGTATATTCTACTTCAGAATTAATAAAAATAGCATAATCCTTACTACTTTTCAGCAACCACGTTGGGCTTAAATAGAAAAAATAACAAAAATATTTTATGATAAAAAATCTAAATTCAGGTTCAAGAGTATAAACGCCGACGGCAGGATTTGAACCTACAATCCCTCACGGGAACTGGTTGACTTATTTTATATTATAAAACTTTTTTAAAAAGTTTAAATTCAAGACCAGCGCCTTACCAGGTTGGGCCACGTCGGCATAATAATAAGCAATAATTTAACCTTTTTAAATCTTTAGAACTTATTTTTACCCATAATCAATGTCTGAAACTCCATTTTTATTATTCCATTTCCATGGTCTTTTATCAACTAAATGTTTACATTTAACAGAACAATCAGCATATATTTTATATCCTAATTTAGCAGCATCTTTACAAAACATCATATCATCAAAGAACTCTTCTTCATATCTAAATTTAATTTTTTCCAATACTTCTCTTTTTATTAAAATACACCCATTTCCACAATGAGCTATTTCTATTATATTATTATTATCAACTTCTTCAGGTGTTAATATTATATGTACATATTCAAAATTCCATTTATATTTTTGTAAAGCTTCAAATAATTCTGGGTTTATTTGTCTTACTTTTTCTTTATTATTCAACATTAATTCTTGTGTTTCTTTTTTATATTTATTATATAATACGGGAAAAGCAATTTCTTTATCTTCTATTATTTTATTATTATAATATACCCCGGTTATTATATGTTTATTTTCTTCAATTAATTTCTTTAAACAATATTTTGGAATTATTACATCTTGATCTAAACTTAAAAAATATTCATAATCTCCTTTTAAAAATATATTTCTAAGATAATTTCTGCATTTAGTTAATTTTTCTTGTACACTTCTAATATTATTGCCATATCTTATTACTTTTATATTTTTAATTTGTTTCATTAATTTATTATAAAATTCTTTTGTATCTGAGTTTTCTATTAATATTATCTCAAAATTATCATATTCTATTAAGTTTAACCCTTCTAGAAATTCTTTTGTACAATATTCATGATGTTTTGAAACCAAGCACCCTATTAATATTTTTTTATTCATAATTTATTATATTATTCATAACTTTATATATTTTATTAATTTAAATAATTAAAATACTCCTATTAAATAATACGCAAACTTTTCTGCTGATTTTATCACTCCATCTTCATCTTTTCCTTCTATTATAATGCATCTACCATTAGTATATACTTTATTTTCATTTCCTAATTTTAGTTCTATTACTCTAAAGTAAACATAAAAATTAGGAGAATCATTTACGTCATTACATGTTGTAACTTCAACTTTAGGGTCATTAACATTATATTCTGTGTAAACATTTTTTATATCAAATTTATATAACCCATTATTTGATCTTCCTAATATTGTTTCCATTGGTGCTACTGCTAAACTAAAACTTCCATTAATTTTTTTTGAGAAATCCGGTGCACTTGTAACAAAAATTCCTACAACTTTTTCTCCTTCTAATTTTTTTCCTAAGTCAGGTTCTAAATAAACTTTATCTAAATCTTGTGGCCTATTTCTAAAAGCGTATATAAAAGTATAATTATAACCATTATTACTTTGCAATTTTACTTCAGGTCTATAAATTTTTATTTTTTCTATTTGTAAAGTTGTAAATTTAAAATTATCTAATCTGCCTTTATATTCAAACTTTCCTTTATTTTCTTTATAATAATATATTCCACTAATTATTATGAGTATTATTATTGATATTGCCAAATAAAAATTTTTACTTTTCATATTATTACATTATTCCATAAAGATTATATATAAATCTCTCTATTATCCTAAAACTATCTTGATCTTTTGTTTCCATAACTATACATCCATCTTCTTTTGTTATTTTTGTTTCGTTTTTAAATTTTATGAATAAATAATTCTTTGCTTCTTTGCAGGTTATTACAGGTATATTGCTACATCCATTGGTTTTTATACATGCTGGAAATGCACTTATTTTTTTTACTGATAATAATGACCTTAACCTATTAATTTCTAAACTATCTTCTTTTAATTCATCAGGATCAAATAATATATAAGTATCTTTTCCTAATGTTTCTGTATTTTCTATCATTATATCTTTAACTTCATTTGGTAAGTATTCAAATCCTATTTTTATTCCACTATAATCTATAGTATAACCTTGTTGTCCTTTTTGAAATTTATAATTATTATATTCAATTATATTATTATTTTCTGGCTCTTCATCTAAAAATGCAACAAAAACTGTTGATCCCACCATTAAGAAAATTATAATTATAACAATTATTGGCATAAATTTTCTTTTTTTCTTGTTTTCTAAATAATTATTACTAATAGATTCTTTAGAATATTTCTTTTTTTTCATTTTATAAACTTAAGATTAACAACTATTTTATATAATTTACTAATTTAATTGTAAATAATGAACATATTTATAGACTATTGAACTAACGTTCAATATTTTCTTATTACATTCCTTATTTTTTATAGGTTTAAGTAATTCTAAGTAATGAAGTAAAGTGTTATTAAAATTTTGTTAGAATTAAAAAAATAAAATATAAAAAAATAAAAAGATCTAGTTTTAAGCTACAGTTATACCTGCAACTTCTAGGCTAGTTCCCTTTACTGAGACGCTTGTAGCTCCTGTTTTACCTGCATCAGCTAATTTAGATGCTAAGACTGCTGGGTCTTTTAATAAAACAGCTGCTCTTCTTGTATCGTCAGCTTCCCAACCATATACAAGTAAAGCTTTTTTTG
>CAYSFG010000034.1:0-2793 GCA_964430545.1 Candidatus Woesearchaeota archaeon | reverse complement strand
TAGAATGTTTGAGTAGAATGCTCGATTTGCTTTATTAGGATTTTGCTTGGGTTTGCTTTAATGTATTACTTTATGGCAAATGGGTTTTTATTTTTTGAATCAATCAACGTTTGGGCTTAATCTCATATATTAAAATTTTATGATTATAAATATTATAGATTTTTTAAGAATATAAGAATTTAATAAAAAATATAAAACAAAATAATGAAAAATAAGGGAAACACTATTTTATTAGTTTTTATTTTGTGGATTTGATGGGAGCTAATGTATTATTTATTCTCTCATAATTGGGCGGTAGTATTGGCAAGGATTCTATAGAGCTTGTTGAGTCCTTTACTGAATCATTTAATGGACTAATAAAGTAGTATGTTGATACGAATAATGTCATGGCGACAATAAAATCGGGCTCTGGCGTGGGACTTTTAGGATCGATCGGGCTCTGGCGCGGGACTGCAAAAGAGCTATTTGATGAGGTCCAGCGTTATGTTTGCGAGACTGATTGGGCTTTAGCTACGTGAATTATCTAGTGATTGAGCTTTGACGGGTGCCGCGTGAGATCGCTGGAGTTTTCCTGTTGCTCGGGAAATCCGAGCAAGCACAACACGTTAAATATAAGAAATGCGGGGGGGCGAGACCGCTGTGGCTAGCTGATACGACTAAAATCGGGCCCCGGAGAAAAGGCCGCATGCTTACTGATTTGTGTGCTTTAATGTATTACTTTATGGCAAATGGGTTTTTATTTTTTGAATCAATCAACGTTTGGGCTTAATCTCATATATTAAAATTTTATGGTTATAAATATTATAGATTTTTTAAGAATATAAGAATTTAATAAAAAATATAAAACAAAATAATGAAAAATAAGGGAAACACTATTTTATTAGTTTTTATTTTGGAGATTGGGGTAAAAAAAGAATTGGAAGATTTTTAGAAATATGATTATATTGATTTTGATTGCACTACATTACAAATATATCCATACGGTTTATTATTTGTAAATAAACCAAGTTTTCTATAATCAACTTGTCTTATTAAAGTTATCATATCTTTTAATGGCATATGTTTTTTATTAGTCTTATAATATTCGACTAGACTTGAAAGAATATCTTTTGTTAGAATAGTTGGTATAAATGATTCTATTGCCATTTGGCATATTTTGGTATATCCTCCATAAGTTCGAATTAAAGATTCTGAATAAAGTTCGTACATATCTGTAGCTAACATTTGTCTTTTTTCAAGAACTGAATTAATATACACATCTAAAATAGTTGATAATTGGACTGATGTTTGTGGTGAATCATGCAATGTTATAATTGGATTATTTTTTCCGGCTTCGACACTATTTAATAGTTCTTGTTCGTATAAAATAATTTCTTTATGTATTTGTTTTAATTCTACAGTTATTTTCTTTTTTCTAGTTTCTAAATTGACCAGTAATGTTTTAAGTAAAGTTGTATATTTATTAAGATATATAATAAAATCGTCAATTGTAGATGAATTGTCTTTGCTCTTATTGAGAATATGGCTGAGTGATAAAATGGCGTAATCTAAATCTTCATTTTTTTGCAAATAGATATATACCAGAGGTTTATGATCGACCAAATCAAATTGAATATAATCTCTCATAATAGAAGAAAAATGATGCGTTATTAGGGATACAAATATTCCACAATTTGCGTTATTAGAACTGAATATATTATTTCTAAATTTAGTAATATCATCTTTTGTTAGTATTTTTTTGTTCTTAATTTCTATAATACATTTCATTTTATTCCAGGCAAAATGCATATCTCCTTCATCTGCTTGTTTTGAAGTGTTAGTAATAATAGCATCTGTAAATCGAGCATTTTGAAGTAATATTTGTTCAATTCTATTTTCTCCGCCTTTTCCTTTTTCGTCGTTCGTGCCCACAAAGTATTTTTTAATGGGCTTTAGTTCTTCAATGATATTATTTATCGCAGATGACTGTTGATCGAATTTATTAATAAAGGTAATGTTATTCATCTGATCTTTGTCTTTGTTTTTATCATATAAATTTTTCATTTCTGTAGCATAAGATTCAATAACCTTATTCAATTCGCGCGACGTATTCGTTCGTTCTGATAATAGTCTTTCTTCGAGAATTTTGATTGTGTCATTTAGTTTAGTATTTTCATGCTCAGATTCTATTTTATATTTTGCATTTTCAGTTTCGTAATTTTCTCGTATTTTTTGTGCGAGTTTCGCTTCATTAATTCTTGATAATTCTAATAAATCATTAACATGAGTTAATTTATCTTTATATTCATTTTCAATATCCTGTCTATTTTCTACCATAAAACGTGTCAATTTATCATTATATCTTTTGCGTTCTTCTTGAGAAGCTGTATTTAATTTTCTTTCTATTTCTACATTATATTTATCCTTGAAGGTCAAAATCTCAGTATTCAACTCTATGTTCTTCTTTTTTAGTTCTAATATTATTAAATCTGTATTATCGGGTTGATTTTCAGATGAAAGAAGTTTTTGTATATTACCATATGAGTCATACAAGGAAATAGCATAATCCAATAGTATATTCCAGTTGTCATATGTAAAAGTTTTGATAATTGGATTATTAGCTATGGATTCTTTAACTTGAATGCGTATTTCGATCATGTATATTGAATATATATTGATTTGTTTAATGTAAGAAATTTAATTACATTTTTATAAATGTAAGACATAAAAAATATATTATTTTACAATTGTAAGAAATGTAATTTACATTCTTTACAATGTAAGAAATTTAATTACATTTTTATAAATGTAAGA
>CAYSFG010000033.1:0-71929 GCA_964430545.1 Candidatus Woesearchaeota archaeon | reverse complement strand
AACATAAAGCTTTGGGAAAAATCTTTGCCAAAAATGGACTAGACGTGCTAGACTAAGGATCTAGTGGCTTAGGCCTTCGCAGGTTCGAATTTAAGTTTTTTAAAAAACTTGGACAAAAAACGAAAATCCTGTTCCCCGCATATTATCTATATTCTAGCCAGCTAAAATGTTTTAGTAATAGTATATAGTCTGGACTCTAAAAGTCACCTGGCGCAAAATTATATTCTAGTATGCATATAAAATAATTTGTGACTATATAATCTCTGAGTTCTCAAAAGTGAATTGGAATCATTTTTTCAGTTTTACAATAATTTTTCCTTAAAAGTAATTTTAATCCATCAACGATTTCCATGCTTTAATCCTCCGTTTAAATTTTAATAATTAGTTTTTTATTTTATTTATGAATTCTTTTTTACTAATGTACTCTAATTTATCTTTTTCAGATAAAGCACAAATATTAATATGATTATTGAATAATTCTAAAAAATCTTTCTTAGTCATTTCTAAGGTTTTACTTTTGTCTATGAAGCGCCCCATTTTATCGAAACATACCATTTTTTGTTTGTGATTATAATAACATTTTCTGAAGCAGTGTATTCTTTTGTATTGTTTTAGATGATAGTTTATACTTCTTTTCTTATTTTGTAATCTTTTATAACTTAATACTAGACTTATTTCATCATAGCTTATTTTTATATTTCTTATTCTTTCTTTTATTTCTTTTAACTTATCGTTTTCTGAATAAATTTTAGAGCTTATGATTCTTATTTTATCATTTGATAGTATTTTCCATATTGGATATTGATTGTATTCTATTAATTTTGTTATGTGTTCGTATACTGTTGAGGTTTTTATTTGTCTACTAGCTTAATTTGCTATAGTCCATATTTTAGTTTCCCTATTTAAAGATAAACATTTGTTTATTCTTTCCCTATTGAAAGGGAAATTTAGGATTAAAAGCTAAGCGAAGTTTTTACCTTATTAACAGAAAACTATATAAACTAATAGTTTACATATGTAAATTAGAGGTTTACATGAAAAACATAACTGATAATGAAATGAAGTTTATATTAACTATTTTTAAAAATCCTAAAATGAAGTATAATTCAAGTAATCTTTCAAAAGTTTTAGAGATAAGTAGAATGGGATGTTTGAAAATATCTAAGAAACTTGAAAAAGAAGATATAATCATCCTAAAAGAATTAGGAAAAGCAAAGTTTTTCAGTCTAAATCTCAGCAAAGAATATGTACAGAACTATATATCATTTTTATTGAAAAGAGAAGCAGAACAATCAACAGCATATGTAAAAGTTTGGATTAATGAATTAAGAAATAAAATAACAAAAGCTAGTATAATTATATTATTTGGTTCAGTATTAACAAAGGGGCGAGAAGCTAAGGATATAGATGTAATGTTTGTAACAACACAAAAAAACTTTGAAAAGTTAAAAGAAGAAATAGAAGAAATTAAATTAATAAGCAATAAAGAAATACATCCAGTATATCAATTAGTAGATGACTTAAAAAATAATTTAAACAAAAATGATTCTGTAATAATAAATATTATAAAAGGGATAGTTATTACAGGTACAGAAGAATTTGTGGAGTTGATCAAAAATGAGCCAAACAAAGAATAAAGTTGAATGGTGCCTAAGAAAAGCAGAAAAATAAATACAAGAAGGTAAAATACATAAAGGACTTGTAATAGTAAAACCCGATATAAGGAAAGCAGAGGATCATATTAAAAAAGCAGAGCATTATTTATCAGCAACAGATTATCTAAAAAAAGGAAACTTTCCAGACATAAGCACAAGCACAATATTTTATTCAATGTACCAATGTTTATTAGCAATAGCAATAAAATATGGATATGAATCAAGAAATCAAGAATGTACTTTCGCATTAATCAATAGTTTAATAGAAGAAAACAAGATAGATCTTGAGAAGGAAATATTAGATAAAATATATTCAATAAACACAGAAGATAAAGAAAACACTATAGTAGGAATAAGAGAACATTATCAATATGGAGTAGAGATCAAATTAAAAGAATCACTATATAAAGAGATTACAAACTTAGCAAAAGAAATAATAATAAAAACAAAAGAAATCATGCAAAAGAAATAGTTTACAAATAATTCTTATTTAAGTAAGCGCCACATACTTTTTAGACATGACAACATACATTTTGTACATCTCTTACACTTTTTAGTGTATAACATTAACTCGCTACTTATATACTACTTAATACAAATAATAGAATTATGAACAAAAACTCAGTCTGTGGCTACGAAAGGACTACAAAATTTATAAATAAATTCTACAATATAGGTTTACGCACAAGAGACGTACAAGACTTAAATAGCAGTAAATCAAAATAATAAAATATGAAAACAAAAATCAAATTAGATAAATTACGGCTAGAATATCCTACAAAATTTAAAAGTATGTACAAAACATGTACTAGAGAATATAAATACAAACTGCAAAAATGTAATGGGGGACTACAATGATCTACAAAGAAAAGCCCAAGAAGAAAAAGGAAAGAAAAATGTTTAGGTTAGATGATGAACTATTAACTAAACTAGAAAGATTAGCAAAGTTAGAACAAAAAGACCTATCAACAACAATAAGAGAATTATTAGAAGAAGCAATAGAAATAAGAGAAAAATATTATCAAAAGCATTTAGACTTGCTTAAAAAAATAATAAACGACAAAGAAGATCATCAAAGAAAATCAGAGCAGCCAAAGAATTCTTAGAAAGAAAAGAAATCAAAATCAATTGAAGTAGAAGAAGAGTCAGACGAATAACAGAAGACAATATAAATAAGTTTAACATTATACTATTAAGGCATACTAAAGACACTTAGAGTAGCTAGATTATCAGCATGGTCAATGTTCCCCGCATTCCATATACTATTAATATGGTGAATGCCTGACGTTTATTCTGATGCCTAATATTATATTAGTTTTATTATTTTAAATAATCTTCTAGTTATAGAATGGTTAGAATATTAAGAATAATGGAATAAATTTTTCATTTCTGTCAAGGCTGTATTTTATAACAACTATTGTTGTCTTAATGAAAATGCGTGTAGATCCAAACTACTCCATTAACACTTTACTATATTGTAAAGTTTTTAGAATAGCTGGGACAAAGAAAATAATAAAAATAAATAGTATAAAAAAGTTTGTTTATTGCGATCTTAATTCTAAACCTTCTGCACGAACATAAATAATTCCACCAACTCTAACAAGTCTTCCATCATTTAATAATTCTACACTAGGCCCACTTACTCTAGCTTCAAGAGGTTCTGCTTTAGGTTCATCTACTACTTTTTTTTCGACGCACTGCGCCTCCGGCGCAACCCCGAGGACACGACCGCTGTAGTCAAGGCTGCAGCTGCTGAACAAGCCGCCGTTGACGCTGCTGCCAGCACAGAGCAAACGAGCCCTTGGTTCTTCTCCTAAATCATCATAATACCATACTCCAATATTTTTATCATGAACTTTTTGATATCTATCAATATAAGCTTCTGCTATTTCTTTGCTTCCTAAGAAGGGTATTGTTTGTGGATGTTCTAAAGCATCTTTAACTTTTATAATCCCACTTGTTGAACTTTCTAGTTTATCATAGTCTACAACGAAAACTCTTCCATTTCCTTGCTGGTCTAGTAATTGATAAAATTCTTCATTAGTTAATGTTCCAGCACCATTAACAATTTTTCTTCCTTCTGTTCCATTTACTGCATTTCTTATATTGTCTGGATTATTAAAAGGATTCTGTACGTGAGCATAAACTACAACAGGATTTCCCCCTTTTGTTCTTCCTGTAGCTATAATACTTGTTGTTAAAAACCAATCTTTCCATAACATTGAATCACCATCTGTTTTGCTTCTTGCAATAGCAAGTTCAGGCATGAATAAAGGTTTATAACCAGAATCAGTACATTTTCTTAAACTTTCACTAACACCATGAGTTCCTGTTTTATAAAAAGGTTTTACAGGTTCTTTAATAATTGTAGCACCATAAATTTCGCTATGTGCTTTTCCTAAAGCATATCTTACACTATCAATAGTTTGAGTATCCATTTTTGTTTTTCTCTCTAGTTAATTTTTAGCTTATTTTAGCAAAATTACTAAGTTTATAAATCTTACGGTATGGTTATCACTTAATAGTAACTATATACTATTGAACTATTCTTTATATATTCACCAATTTTACGATATATCATTTTTATTTATATGCTAACCCCATTTACGATATAGGCTGATTATTTTAAATTTCCCTATATATAAGGAAACATTTGTTTATTCTTTCCCTATTGAAAGGGAAACTTTTATATATTAGTTTGTTTATATTATAGTTATGGACACAGAAAAGATAAAACGTTATTTATTGGATTTTAATAAAAGAGAATTCAATCTTATAGACAGAGAATTAATAATTAAAGAATCTAATAAAATTCAGACAGTTATAGGTGCTAGAAGGGTTGGTAAAACTTCTTTATTATTTAATAAAATACAAAATTTGGAAAAATCAGGAATACTTAAAGAGCAGATTTTATATTTTAATTTTGAAAGCCCTATTTTAAGTGATATATCATATAAAGAAATAAGTGAATTAATAGAAGTCCAATGGTCTATATTTCCAGAAATAATAAAGAAAAAACTTTTCATATTCATAGACGAACCTCAAGTAATAAACAAATGGGAACTTGCTATAAGAGATATTTATGACAGATACAATTGCCAAATTTTCTTAACAGGATCATCATCAAAATTATTAAGCAAAGAAATAGCAACATCATTAAGAGGAAGATCTATAACAAATCTTCTACTTCCATTATCTTTTAAAGAATTTTTAGCTTTCAAAAAATTCAAGTTTGATATTAATAAAATAGACACAGAAACAAAATCAAGATTACTTAATTACCTTGAAGAATATCTACTATACGGAGGCTATCCTGAAGTAGTTTTAGAAAATGACAAGAATGAAAAAATGAAAATAGTAAAAGATTATTTCGATCTTGTAATATACAAAGATATAGTCGAGAGGTATAGCCTAAAAAACACAAAAATAATAAGATGGTTAATGAATTCATTAATAAGCTCTACAGCTAAAGAATTAAGCATAAATAGTCTATATAATAACCTAAAATCACAAGGAATTAAAATAAGCAAAAACACATTATATTATAATTTTAATATTTTCGAAGATTCATTCTTTATTTTCGCACTAAGAAAATACGAAAATTCTGAAAAGAAGAGCGGTTTATCAATACCAAAAATATATCTTGATGATATAAGTTTCCTAAACCTATTCTCAATTCAAGAACAAGGAAAAAGACTAGAAAATACTGTATTCCTACAATTGTTAAGACAAAAAGAAAAAAACCCACTACTTACTATAAACTATTTCAAAACAACAGAAGATAAAGAAATAGACTTCATAATGAAAGAAGGTAAAAAAATAGTTTCAATAATACAAGTATGCACTAACTTATCAAATAATGAAACAAGAAACAGAGAAATAAACTCATTAATAACATCATTAAATCATTTTAAACTAAACAAAGGAATAATTATAACAAATGAATCTGATTACAAAGAAGAGAAAATAGAAAATAAAACAATAAAAATAATACCATTATGGAAGTGGTTGTTAGAATAAAAGAAGACCCTCAAACAAAGAAAAAATGCAAAGACTTAATCGATATTACTAAATAAATAGTTTACAAATAACAGAAGATAATATTTAATATTACTAACACTTACTATCAATTAACAACAACCGAAATGTTTAAATAGTTCTATATATAGAACATAAGTTATATGAAAAAAACAAAAGTTCTAAAAAGAGAACAATACTTAATTGAAAAAAATGGAAGAGATAAAATACTCGAAGAACTATTCAAGCATCCAGATATTGAATATAGCTTATCAGATTTAGCAGAAGAAGCACAAGTACCAAAATCAAATGTTGGAAAAATATTAGAAGAATTTTATAGATTAGAAATAATAAACATAACAAAACTTACAAAAATATGGAGAATAAGAGCAAACACACAAAACTGGTTATTCACAAGAAGTAAAATAGTATTTAATTTAAACTATCTATATCAAAGTGGAATAGTAGAATTCTTAAATGATTATTACAGAAATCCAAAAACAATAATCTTATTCGGAAGCTTTAGAACAGGAGAAGATATATCAGAATCTGACATAGATATAGCAATAGAAACAGAAGAAAAAATAGAAGAAGGATATCAAGTTCTATCATTAAGACAATTAGTAGCGAATAGAAAAGAACAATTAGAGTATATAACAAATATTGAAAACCATATAAAAAGAAAAATACAAGTACATATATTTAATAGAAAAAATATAGATATAAATTTATTCAACAATATTGCAAATGGAATAAAATTATCAGGATTCCTAGAGGTAAAACCATGAAGAAAGAGATAATAGAATTATTAGAAAAAGATAAACAATTAAGACCAAGACAACTAGATATACATAAAATAAAATCAATGATAGAAATAGCAGAAATAAACATTAAAATAGTAAAAATGATACCATTAAACGAAGAAAGCGCAACACTAATCTTTAGAGAAACATACGAATCAATAAGACAATTAGGAGACGCACAATGGTGGTTATTAGGATATGAACCGAAAAATCATGAAGTAAGCATGGACATACTAAAAGAAATGGAAATAAAAAAAAAAATGCAACTAAACAATCTATTCCTATTCAAAAAAATAAGACATGACGTAAATTATAGAGGATTCAAAGTAGACA
This sequence comes from Candidatus Woesearchaeota archaeon, assembly GCA_964430545.1. GTDB lineage: Archaea > Nanobdellota > Nanobdellia > SCGC-AAA011-G17 > GW2011-AR18 > CAYSFG01. The sequence continues at coordinate 65,121 of CAYSFG010000033.1, read as the reverse complement.
TAATGAAAGCTAAAAATATTTTAGAATTCTGGGATAAATGCTCAGGAGAAATAATAAATCAAATAAAACAAAAAATAAACTAAGCCAGAAGAATAACAGAAGACAATATAAATAAGTTTATCTATTAAAACATTAAGGCATACTAAAGACACTTAGCGTTGCTAGATTATCAGCATGGTCAATGTCCCCCGCATTCATACTTCTGAGAGAATACGTTAACATCTTTGCAATGCAGAATCTTGCATTATCTTACTTGACTATTTATAACAACTCAACTAAAATAGGAGAGTGAAATAAAAATGGACAATGATATTTATGATAGTAAAGGACGTTATGAATATATAAAGAAGAACCTAGACTTGTTTGGGCTAAAACCTGAAGAAAGAAAAGACAAAGCAAACAATACTATCACACTTCATATTCCCAATGTACATTGACCCATTAGTAGATAACATCTCTAAAAAATTTAAAGAAGTATTCAAATATCAACCAGCAGACGAACCATTACTAAATTATAACAAATTCTTTGAGAGATAGATAAACTTTTATAGAAAATTATATAAATTATAGAATTCAGTTTATCTATATAAAAAAATGGAGGTAAAAATTAATGAAACAAAATTTAGGAATAACTGATAGAGTATTAAGGTTTGCATTAGCTTTTTGGTGGCTTGGCCCATGGGCTTTGAAAACATCAAACTTTTGGGTAAACTTAGTAATTGTAATAATAGGAATAATTGCATTAATAGAAAGTTTCATAGGCTGGTGTGCTCTACATACTTTACTAAATATAAATAATAAAAATCAATAAAGAAAATTATTTTTTTATTTTTTTAATATACAAAATAATTGATGCTACAATCAGGCTTCCACCAATAATCCAAAACACAATAAAATAATTTTTTAATTGTTGAAATGGTATTCCAGCTATGATTATTCCTGTATTAAAAATTATTAAATTCTTTGATATACACTTTTTTTTGAAATATAATATAAGTGTTATTAATAATAATAAAAATGCGACTATCCAAAAAGGAATTGCAATTTTTGTTAAGAAAAATAATGGCATGCCTGTTATAGTAATTCCAATTATTGATAACACTGCAATTAGGCTTAAACAAATATTATGGCAGACTTGGTACCCTCCTAAAAAACTTAAAATACTTGAAAATATGCTTGTTACAGAAGATAATCTTTCTTTTAATTTCAAGCTCATTTCCACTTTAGTGATCTTTCATTTACATCAGGAATTCCAATAATATTTATACTAAATTCCTTAGGCGCTTTATTTAAATCAAAAACCAATACTCCTGAATTATGATGACTTGATAACTGGGGTGCGAATATAGGTTTAATTGATTTTTTATCATAATTCATAATAATGTTTTGTTTTATGTCATATTCATTTAAATTATTAATCGTATGAGTATTTACTTCAATGTCAAAAGTAAATTTTCCATCAACTATACCTTTAGGAGTTAAATCAATACTAACTTGTCCGACACTTGTTTTTGTTTTATAGATATTTTTACTAAATACCGGCATAAAAAATATAAAAAATACTGATACTATAATTATTACTATTAATATAAATATTCCTATGAATATTAGTTTATTTTTCTTATCATTCATATTTTGTTCTAAATATATTAATGTGAAACATTATTTATATATAACTGCGAAACTAGTTTCATAATTATTTATTTAAGCTGTTGCACTTTACTAATTTCTATGAAAAAAAATATAAAAATATTAGAAGATAAAAATCTAAATAATAACAATAAGTATTTTTCAAATGACAGTATGCACTACTTATCTTTAAGTTTACTTATAGCTATAGTTTTTATTATAGGCTTTAATATTTTCCAGCTTACCCAAATAACGAATGGCAGTTCTTCATTTAATTTATTTTCTGGAAGCAACACTAAAATTGATATTGCTAATATTTTACCTAGTGGAGTGCCTAGAATATATGGAACAGAACTTGTAGTTAGCTTTGATGATGTTTCAGCTGTAGATACCCAGAAAACAGATGTAACAATAAAAAAAATTAGTGCTTTAGATGATGGTATTAAATTAACTGATATTGAAATGCAAAGATACATTTCTATTGCAAGCCAGATGGCATGCGAATATTGCTGTGGTGCACAAGCATTAATAGATAAAAATGGAAGGGCTGTATGTGGTTGTGCGCATAGTTATGTAATGAGAGGCTTAGCTAAATATTTAATAAAATACCACCAAAATGAATTTACAGATTACCAAATATTAGAAGAAATAGGAAAATGGAAGACTTTATTCTTTCCAGGTGCAATAGCTGCAAAAGCCAAAGTACTACAAGAAAAAGGAATAGAATTAAATTATATAAATTTAGCTTCAAATAAATATAGAGATATAGAAAAGGGATCTGTTGCTGGTGGTTCTAGCGAACAGATTGGTGGATGTTAAAATGAATAAATTACCTGCATGGCCTTCTGTCGTAGCTACAACAATAACTGCAAGTCTTATTTATACACTATGTACTTTATTATTTGTTTTATTTTCAAATAAAGCTTTAGAATTATTTAATAATTTGTTCCATGGAATTGATTTAGTAAAAATAGCAAAAGAAACAACAATAACATTTTCATCTTTTTTTATAGGTTTTGTAGAAATTATTATCTTTACAGCAGTATTTACTTTAATATTTGTATGGCTCTACAATTTATGCATGGATCATTGTAAAAATAAAGGATGGATTAGGGAGGAATAAAAAATGAAAAAATATATAGAATATCTTAATTTAATAATGATTGGGGGAATATTATTGTTTTTAGTATTTCAGTCTTTTCAGATAAATTCACTAAAAAGTGAAATAGGTTTAGTAATTGAAGTAGCAACAGCTTCAGCTGGGAAGAATCTTGATACAACTGGATGGACTGCAAACGAAAAAATGATGTATGAACACCATGGAACAATACCTACAAAATTAGGCGGTAGTACTGCACCACAATCAACAGGAATGGTTGGAGGCTGTTAAAATGTTTGGATTTAAAAAAACTGACCCAATATGTAGCATGAAACAAGAGAAAGGTAAAGGCATTGATAAAAATAATAATTGGTTTTGTTCAACTTCTTGCTTGAATAAATATGAAAAACAAATGCAGCACAATACAACAAAAAAAAATCACAAGAGTTGCTGTCATTAAATATATTAACTATAAAATTATCCGATCAGAAAAAATGAACTATAAAAAAACTATAATTATAATTGTGGTAATACTTTTAATAGGTACATTGTTCTTTATGACAATTAAAAATATTAGTGATAGTGGTTATGCTAATAAAATAAATCAAGAAATATCACAAGTAGATGATATGAACCATCATGATAATAATTTAATTACAGAAAATAATGTGCTTAACAAAGATATTAAAACAATTAATTTTGACGATGCAATAGGAAAGGAAGCACCAGATTTTATCTTAATAAAACAAGATAACACAACTTTTAAACTTAGTAACTACAAAGGCAAAAATGTAATATTATTTTTTAATGAAGGAGCAATGTGTTATCCTGCTTGCTGGCAGCAGATTACTGCTCTAGGCCAAGATTCACGTCTTAATACTGAAGAAATTATACCTGTTTCCATTGTAGTAGACTCAAAAGAAAAATGGTCTCAAGTTTTCAGTTCTAAAACTACATTCCAAAAATCTAATATGTTATATGATACAGGGGGTTTTGTATCACAGGCTTATGGGACACTAAATCTACAATCTTCAATGCATAAAGGATCCTATCCCGGGCATACTTATTTTATTATTAATAAAAAAGGGATTATTATTTTTAAATTAGATGATCCAAATATGGCAATAAATAATGATGTACTATTTGCAGAGATAAGTAAGGTGACATAAATTATGGAAATATTAATTATTGCTTCATTAGTAACTGCATTATTAGCAGGAATAGCTGCATTATTTGCCCCTTGTTGTATAGGGGTATTATTGCCAGCTTATTTTGCATCCATATTTAGACAGAAAAAGACAATTCTTTTAATGACCCTAGTTTTTTTCTTTGGTCTACTAGCAATTTTTTTACCTCTTGGTTTAGGATTTGGATTTATAGGACAAATGCTCAAACAGTACCATAATTTAATCTATGGTATTGGAGCTGGATTTTTATTTTTATTAGGCATATCCATATTATTAGGATATCATTTTTCCCTACCTTTCCAAACAAAATCCCAAATAAAAGTAACTGGAATAGGTTCTGTTTTTATTTTAGGTGTATTTTCTGCATTTGCTACTTTATGCTGCGCACCAGTATTAGCTGGGGCATTAGCTTTATCTGCTTTACCTGGATCAATATTTTGGGGCGGAATATATTCTGTATTTTATGTGATAGGGATGGTTGCTCCATTGTTTGTGATATCTTACTTTGTTGATAAAACAAAAATTATGGAAAAGATTTTAATATTTAAAAAAGAAATAAAGTATAATATATTTGGGAAAGATATTAGTGTGTCTGTTTCTAATTTATTATCTGGAATTATATTTATTATTATGGCTTGGCTTATAATTTATTTCATGTTAAAAAATCAGTTAACAAATCATTCTGCAAGCCAAATGAAAATTAACATAATTGCTTCACAATTAACTGCATTTTTAATAAGTGTGTTGGAAAAAATCCCAGTTTGGCTTGTTTTATCCATAATAGCATTAATTATAATAACTGTTATTTTATTAATAAAAAATAAACTGTATAAAGGTGAGGATTAAAATGCTAAAGAATATAGGATTGACAGATAGAATATTAAGATTTTTTTTAGGACTTATATTGGTTCTTTTAGGACTTATTCTTTATGAAAATATATTAAAGATAATTTTTATTGTGATAGGAATGATTATATTTATTGAAAGTTTTATTTCATATTGTTATTTGTATCAATTATTGGGAATTAATACTTATAAGGAATGAGAAAAATGAAAATTCAAATTTTAACTACACCGAATTGTTCAGGATGCAATCAAGTTAAAAAAATGTTAGATGAGGAAAATATAAAATATGAAAGTATAGATATAACAAAAAATCCTGCACTTCTGCAAAAATATCTTATCATGAGCGCTCCCGGCATTGTCATAAACAATAAATTAGAATTTGTTGGAGTTCCTAATAAAAAAGAATTAATGAAAAAATTAGGTAAAAATTGATGGATATCATCAATTTAAAATATAACCTATAAAAAAGAAATTTAAGACTTAAAAAAAGCGAGAAAATTATTAGAATTAAAAAAACTACAACTGAACAAGTGATACTAAAAAAACTATTCAAGAAAAATTAATTCAGTTAGCCCAAAAAATGTTAAAAATAATAAATGAAGGAAAAACTTTAAGATTAAAATTTTATGATAACAAAAGAACATTAAAAGATTTTATGGGCAATGTTAAAGATTTAGAATTAGAATAAATTCTTATTTTATTTAATAAAAACACTTAAAAATAGTAGCAAAATCTTATTTCTTAACGCCCCTGTAGCTTAATGGTGGAGTCCTTCCTTGGTAACTTATGCTAATGAGGAAGAGGTTGTGGATTCAATTTCCACCAGGGGCTTTAAATTCCAATTCTTTGATAAATATCCATATTTTTTCCAAGTTAAAAATTTTAATTCTTTAATTTTATTTGATGTTCCGATTAATCTCATCCATTTGAATAGGTTCTCTTCTCCATAAATAAATAGTCTACTTAATTTTCCAAGCTTTCCTCTGTTATTTTTTCTCCAATAATCAAAACAGTTGGAAATATTAAAACACCTTAATTAAGTTGATATTTATTATAACTTTTGAGAAAAATAATTTAAGTTAACCTTTTAAATGTGAATAAAATAATATTCTTATGAAACACTTTATACTATTTTCAAGACAAGGATATACAACAGGAAATTTTAAAAATCTGAGAGAAGCAGGAAGATTGGATATAGTAGCACATTGCATAGTTTCTAGTTTTTTTAAATCACATGCACTAAGAAGAGATGTAATATTTCACATTATATTAAATGGGCCTCCTAAACCCCCATTATATATGAGAATAGATGGTAAAATAGTTTATGATCTAAGATGTGATGAAATAACAATAGGTGATATAATAAAAAATGTTTTATCAGGAAAAGAACATAAAGGATTTAGTTTAGAAAAAAAAAGTTTTCAAGAAATAATAAAAGAATTATCTAAAGAGAATGAAATTTATGTATTAGAAGAAAAAGGAGAAGTAATTAGTAAAATTAAATTTAAAGAAAATTCGGTATTTGTAATAGGAGACCAAGTAGGTTTACCAAAAAAAGAAGAAGGATTTGTATTAAGATATGGAAAGAAAATATCTTTAGGAAACACAGTTTATTTGGCAGCAGATTGTATAACAATTATTAATTATGAATTAGATAATTAAAATAGCAAACATTTATCTTCTAATAAATCAAAAAATAAAGCAATGCTACTAAGTCAAACACACAAATTTATATTATTCGCATTAGGATTCTGGTATAGAGAAGCAAATAAAAAGATACAAGATAAAAACTTAACAATAACAATATCTAAAGCGCAATTTATTGATATAGCAAAAAACGCTGATATAGTAAAAAAACAAGATAGAGCATTATACAAGAATTTAGAATTTTTAGAAGAAAATAAATTAATAAAATATGAAAAAAAAAGTTTAGTATTAACAAAAAAAGGACAAAAAAGTTATGATAATATGTACAAAGAGCTTGAACCTTATATGACTGCAATAACCTTAGTAACAGATCATCCATTAAGTTATAGTAAAAAATTACAGACAAGATTTACATAGAACGATAACTTATTATATAACAGGATATATAAAAAAATTATGAATAAAAAAGAGGCTGTAGAATCAATAAAAAAATATGTAAGAGCAGTAAATTACTTATCAGCGATACAGATATATTTAAAAAATAATTTCTTTCTAGAAAAAAAATTAAACTTTGAAGATATAAAACCAAGATTGTTAGGACATTGGGGAACATGTCCTGGAATCAATTTTGTATATGCAAATTTAAATTATTTAATTAAAAAACATGAATTAAATATGATGTTTGTATTGGGGCCAGGACATGGATTTCCTGCATTACAATCAAATCTATTTTTAGAAGGAAGTTTAGGAAAATTCTACAAAGAAGCAACACATACAAAACAAGGAATAGAATATATTGCAAAAAACTTTAGTTGGCCATATGGATTTCCGAGCCACAGCAATCCAGGAGCACCAGGAGTAATAGTAGAGGGAGGAGAATTAGGATATTCATTATCCACAGCATATGGTGCAATATTAGATAATCCAGAATTAATAGTCGCATGTTTAATAGGTGATGGAGAAGCAGAAACAGGAGCAACAGCAACAGCATGGCATATAAACAAATTCATAGATCCAAAAACAAATGGCGCAGTTCTACCAATATTACATTTAAATGGATATAAAATTTCAGGACCTACAATATTAGGAAGAATGTCAAACAAAGAATTAAAATCATTATTCTATGGATACGGATATGACCCCATAATAGTGGAAGAACCAAATATTTATGAAAAAATGATTGATGAATTAGAAGAATGTTATATAAAAATAAAAAAAATACAATCAAAAAATGGAATACTATCACCAAGATTTCCCATGATAATATTAAGAACGCAAAAAGGATGGACTGGAATAAAAACATTAAATGGAGAAAAACTAGAAGGTAATTGTTTATCACATCAAGTAATAGCAAAAGAAGCAAAAACAAATTTAAAAGAACTTGAAGCTGTTGAAAAATGGTTTGGAAGTTATAATTTTAATCAATTATTTAATAATGGCTTTATAGAAGAAATAAAAGAAATAATACCTAAATTACCAATGGGACTAAATAAACATGCTTTAGGATGGAAAAATTATAAAGAATTAAAATTACCAAATATAAAAAAATTTGAGGAAGACTCAACAAAACCAGGAACAATAGGATCATCAAGTATGAGAAGAGTCGGAGCATATTTAAATGAAGTTTTTAAATTAAATAAAAACAATTTTAGATTAATGTCACCAGATGAGACTTACTCAAATAAATTAGATAAAATATTCAAAACCACAAAAAGATCATTTGTTTGGCCAATAAAAGAATGGGATAAAGATATCGGAAGAAATGGAAGAGTAATAGAAATGTTAAGTGAACATACACTACAAGGACTATCACAAGGATATATATTAACAGGAAGACATTGTGTATTTGCATCTTATGAAGCTTTTATAGAAATAGTTAGTAGCATGGCAGACCAATATGAAAAATTTTTAAAAATAGCTGGCGAGACATCATGGAGAGGAGATGTTTCATCATTAAATTATATATTAACATCATCAGGATGGAGACAAGAACATAATGGTTTTTCTCATCAAAATCCAAAATTCATAAGTGGAATGCTTGAAAGAACAAATTGTTTATCTAAAGTATATTTTCCTGCAGATGGAAGTTCTACTTTAGTTGTATTAAAAAAATGTTTGGAATCAAAAAATGGAATAAACATAATAGTTGCAGGAAAAACAGTAGAGCCAAGATGGTTAACTATTGAAAAAGCAGAAAAAGAATTACAGACGGGATTAAGTATATGGGAATTTGCTAGTGATAAAAATCCAGAAATAGTATTTGTTGGGATAGGGGATTACTTGACAAAAGAATGTTTAGCTGCAATAGATATATTAAAAAATGAAATTCCTGAAATAAAAATAAGATTTGTTAATATTATGGAACTATCTTCAATAGGAATAGGAAATGAAACATGCAGAATACCGTTGAATGATTTTGAAAATTACTTCACAAAAGACAAACCAGTCATATTCAACTATCATGGATATCCGAATGACATAAAAGCGATTCTTTGTGACCATAAAAATCCAGAAAGATTTAAAGTACATGGATATATAGAAAACGGATCAACAACAACACCATTTGATATGCATGTAAGAAACAAAACAAGCAGGTATCATTTATTAATAGAAGCATTAATGTTATTAGAAAAAAATAATGTAATTAAAAAATATAAAACACAAAAAATAATAAAAAAATATGAAAAAAAATTAAAAGAACATTCTGAATATATAAAAGAATATGGAATAGATCCTGACGAAATAGAAAAATGGCAATGGAAAAAAAATATTTAATAGTAAATGTAGGGAGTGCTTCAAAGAAGTATAGTTTGTATAATCATAAATTAATATTAAAAGCTAATTTTGAAAAATTTGGAAAAGAATTTTTAGTTAATATAGAATTTAATGATAAAAAAGAAAAGAAAAAAATAAATAAAAATGATTATGAAAACTCTGCAAAATATTTAATAAAATATTTAATAAATAAAAACTTAATAGATAATGGATTAAGTGGAATAGGAATAAGAATAGTAGCACCTGGTTTATATTTTTTAGAAAATAAAATAATAGATAAAATTTATTTAGAAAAATTAAGAGAAGTAAGTGAATCAGCCCAATTACACATAAAGCCAACATTAATTGAATTAATAAATTTACAAAAATTACTTCCTAAAGTAAAATTTATAGGAATATCTGATAGTGCATTTCATAAAACAAAACAAGAAACTGCAAAATTGTATGCTATAAACAATAAAATTGCAGAAAAATTAGAACTTTATAAATATGGATATCATGGAATATCAATAAGCTCAATATTAAATAAACTAAAAAGCTCATTTGAAGAAATACCTGATAAAATAATAATATGCCATTTAGGGGGCGGGTCTAGCATAACTGCAATAAAAGAACAAAAAAGTTTTGATACAAGCATGGGATACACACCATTAGAAGGAATATTTGGTTCAACAAGAATAGGAGATATAGACGCAGGCGCCTTATTATATTTAGGAAAAAAACTAAAATTAGATTATGAAAAATTAGAAGAATATCTAAACAAAGAATGCGGATTTTATGGACTTGGGGAAAGTGATGATGTAAGAGAACTATTAAAGTTAGAAAAGAAAAATCATAAAGTTAAGATTGCACTGGATTTATTTTCATATAGAATAAAAAAATATATAGGAAGTTATATTGCTGCAATGAATGGATTAGATTTAATAATATTCACAGGAGCAATAGGTTACAATTCTATTGTTATTAGAGAAAAAATACTTAAAGAATTAGATAACTTGGGAATAATAATTGATGAAAATAAGAATGAAAAATTTAAAGAAGAAGGATATATACAAAATAAAGATAGCAAAGTAAAAATCCTCGTTATTAAAACAGATGAGATGAATGAAATGTTTAAAGAGACTATAAAAATATTATAGGAAAGCTTTTATTCTTTAGATATTTTAATTTTTTATTGGGCCCATAGTTTAGTGGCTATAGCTTATGGCTAAAACGTCACCTTGAAAAGTTTTAAATTTTGGGTAAACGTGGTGAAGGTCTCCGGAAACTTCTAAAAAAAGTTGGAGAATTCGAGTCCGGATGGGCCCATAGTTTATTATTTAAAGTCTATACTACAATATTTTATTGATTTAACTATCCATAAATAGTTTTATATTATAACAAATATATAAAATATTATGCCAAATGAAATAAATGAAAAATATATAGAAGCAAAAGAAAAACTAGCAAATTTATTTAGAAATAAAAAACATTCTGAAAATGTAAATAAGAGATTACCGCCAGGTCAATATTTAACAGAAAAATTTCCAGTATTAGATCTAGGAGTTAAACCAGAATTTGATAAAGCTAAATGGAGTTTAAAAGTTTATGGGTTAATAGAAAAAGAATTATCATTTACATATAATAAAATATTAAAAATGCCAGCTACAAATTTAACAGAAGATTTTCATTGTGTAACCTCATGGAGTAAATTTGATGTAAAATGGAAAGGTGTTTCATTTAAAGATTTTGTGAAAATTGTAAAACCAAAAGATAATTGGAAATATTTAATACAATATGGGACAGATGGATATTCAACAAACGTACCGAGAGAAGACTTAGAAAAAAATAATGTAATAATTGCATATGAATTAGAAGGAAAACCAATATCACAAGAACACGGATGGCCAATGAGAATGATAATACCACAATTATATGCATGGAAAGGATCAAAATTTTTAAACGCATTAAAATTTGTTGATAAAGACGAACCAGGATTCTGGGAAGTAAGAGGATATAATAATCATGGAGATATATGGAAAGAAGAAAGATATAGTTAATTTATTTATAATTTATCAATTTTTGTTTCTACAACAATTAATCTTTTATCAATATTAATAACACAAAATTTTAATTCCTTTACATCTTCTATTAAAGTATTTATTTTTTGGGCGTATTTACCTATTTCTTTTGCAATTGCTAATAAACTAAAAAATCCTACCACATAAGGAATTGCTTCTATAAACCATGGAGAATGAATCAAACCAACAGCTTTTGCTATCAACCATAAAAATAAGATTATTATACTAATCCAAAATACAACACTCCAATCAATATTAAATTGTATTTTTTTCATAAATATATTTAGTTCTTATAATTTATAAGTCTTTCCTAATAATTTGAAAATATCTTCCGAATTTTTGTAAAAAATATTAATAATTTAATATTTTTATTTATATAAACTATTTATTTTATCTAATAATTTATCTTCAGAATCATTAGGGACAATATCAACAAACACATCTAACTTACCTGATGTTAAATGGGAATAAAAACCATTTAATAAAGTTAATCTAATATCTCTAATAAAATCCTTATCTCCAACTGCAACTTTTCCAACATAATCATTTCCTGCACAAAAAGCCTCATTCCTGACAGCAATAGGAACATTATATTTAATTATTTCTTGAATTATTGACTGATTGTATAATTTTAAATAACCTTCAAGATCTATAGCAAGTATATTATTAATATCATCATCACCTAAAGCTATTACTCTTTCAAGTTCTTGTGTTGTAAATATATGTGGTTTTTCATCTCTATGAACCATAGGGTATAACTTAGGTATTAAAAATGATTTTACTATATCTGTTTCTTTATGTATTTTATAATTTACCCCATTCAAGTTAACATGATCTTTATATTTATTTGATTTTAATGTATTAATACAATTATCAAACTATGTATAAGTTTTATCTTTATCTTTAATTTTTATATCATCTAGTTGCCTCCAATAATTATCAGTAGTTAACCTATAATTTTTAAATTCATGTTCTAAATTTAATGTGAATAACATAGTAAAATCTTTATTTAAAGGTTATATAAATATTTATTTACTAAAATCTATAATTATTGGATTAACTATTACAACCCAATCTTTAGATTTCATTCTAATTGATAAATTATGCAAGCCAGCATTAAAGTCTATATATTCATTTTCTAATAATGAAGGATCACAATAAATAGTTAAATTAAATAAATTACCAAAAGGAGGAACACTGCCAATTTCACAACCTGTATTTTTTAAAACTTCTTCTGGAGTTGCAAGACTAACACTTTTTTTATTTAATATTTTTTTAATTTTATTAAAATCTATTTTTTTAGCTGCACTTATTATAAGATTATAAAATTTCCCTTCACTTTTAACTATCATTGATTTTGCACCTGACTTTAATTCTATACCCCTAACTTTTGCAGCTTGCTCACTTGTAAAAACTGGTTCATGTTCTTTTATTTCATATATAATTTTATTATTATCTAATAAATTTTTAATTTTTTTAAATTCATTTTCCATCTAATCTGAAATTAGTTGTTATTTAAGAAAGTTTAGATTCTACAATTGCTAATCTTTTAGTTATATTATGAACTTCTGTACTTAATACTTTAATACCTATTTATTATTTGAATCTTTTATATATCTTTATTAAGAAATTTTGGAAAAATGTTAAAAGTTAGTTGAAATTTTCTATTACATTATAAAATAATACATAAAGAATCAATTAAAAATTTACAAAATAATTATTTATTTTTATAGATTATTTAAAACAAATATTTTATAACTCTTTTTAAAATATATATTCATAAAATAATAACTTTAATTAAAAAAATTTAATAAAAAAATAATGAATTGATAAAAATTGATAAAATTATTCCAAAACAATCTTAAACTTCTTGCTTAAACCATAATTAGACTTAATAATTTTATAATTTTTTAAACCTAGTGATTCAGCATAAACTTTAGCCTTAGACTCATTAAGAAAAGTCTTAAATCTTTTTTTTCTATTACGTTCAGGACCTTTAGGTAAATATCTTCTTCTCCTAGTATGTAATTTTGTTGCCATAAAGATTGAATTTTAAAACATTATATAAGGTTTACGGTAACATTTATATAGGTAATATGGTTATTTTTATATATGAAAAAGAGGGGCCAGGTAACTGCTTTTATAATTATAGGTTTAGTAATTTTAGTAATCATCGCAAGCGTTTTTATAATAAGAGAAGGTATAATCCAAAAATTCTTTGAAAAATTAAATGTAGTGAAAACATTACCTATACAAATAAAACCAGTAGAAGACTTCTTATCAAGTTGCGTAAATAGGGTTTCAATGGATGGAGTAACATTAGTAGCTTCACAAGGGGGATTTTTAAATTTGAAAGAAGACAAATTACCTGTTACAAGTTTTACACCAATACCATCAACACTAGAAATAATCTCAGGATCTGATTTAAAAACACCTTTATGGTTTAGAGAAACAGCTAATGGAATACAAGAATTAAATATGCCAAGTAAAACAGATATTCAAAATTCAATATCACAATATGTAAATGAAAATTTTATAGTATGTATAAATAATTTAACTACATTTGCAAAACAAGGATATAGTTTCACAGCATCTAAAAATCCAGAAACGAAAACAGAAATAAGAGATGATAAAATAATAGTAAGTGTTAATTATCCTTTAGAAATTGAAGTAGGAATTGCAAATTTTTCAATATCAAATTATAATACAGATGTTGATACAAGCCTAGGTAAATTATATAATGTAGCAAAAGAAATAATGGAATCTGAAAATGAAAAATTATTTTTAGAAAATAGAACAATAGCGATGTTAATAGCTTATGATCCTGAAATACCATATTCTGGACTTGAATTAAGTTGTAATGAAAGAATATGGTATAAACAAGATATAGAATTAAAATTAAAAAATATAATATTTGAAAATACAGCAGCAATATCAGTAAAAGATACAAGCGCAGATACATTAAAAAATCTAGAATATTTACAATTTGATGCATTAAAAAAACCAAGAAAGGATGTAGACGTAAATTTTATGTATATACCGGACTGGCCCACATTAATAGATATTAATCCTTCTGAAGGAAATATATTAAAAAATAATCAAGCATCAAAAAAAATAGGAAGCGGGGCATCAAGTTTATTATCCTCATTTGTATGCATATCAGAACATAGATTTGTATATGATATAAAATATCCGGTATTAATAACATTAAGAGATTCAAAAACAGATTTAACATTTCAATTTGCAACAGAAGTAATAATTGATAATAATCAACCAAGAAAATATGACATACCATATAATGATATCCCTGAAATTAATAATGAAATATGTAAGTATGCAAAAAAAGAAGCAACAATATACACAGGAACATTTGATGAAAATTCAGATTTAATACCATTAAAAGATGTAACATTAACTTATAAATGCACACCAGCAGCATGCCCATTGGGAAAATCAGAAAAAACAGGAGATGAACCAAAATTAAATACAAAATTACCATTATGTGTTAATGGAGTAATTGAAGGAATAAAAGAAGGATATTATCCTGGAAAAACAATTTATTCATCAAATCAGAATATAAACCAAAATTTAATAGTAGCTCTTGAACCATTATACAAGAAAAAAGTAGAAATAAAAATAATAGATAAAAAAGATGGAAAAATAAGAGAACCGTATGATTCAGAACAAATATCATTCCAATTTGATCATCAGAAAGTACAGTATAGCACTGCGTATAATACATTTTTAGAAAATAAAAATATAGAATTATTAGCAGGAGAATATTCAATAACTGCATATGTAATAAGAAACAGTACATGGCCAATAACTACAGAAAAACAAGAAATAGAAAATTGTGTAGATACAAGAGAATTAGGAATATTTAGTTTATTTAAGAAAAAAACACACTGTGAAAAAATAGAAATACCATCTATGTCATTAAATTATGTAATAACAGGTGGGGAAGTATTTAACCATAATTTTACAAGAAATGACTTAACCCAAAATGGAGACTTAACATTATATGTATTAGCAGACCCGATACCTGGTGATATGGAAGCAATGCAAAATATTCAATTATCAATATATACAAACCAAGAACATCCATTATTTAGGAGGCCTGAAATAGGATGAAATTAAGTGCAATAATTGTGATATTATTAATAATATCTCTACCAATAGCATCAGCACTACAAGAGCAATATGATCCTTATAATGATAATAATCCATATTCTATTCCAGCAAGTCAAAGAAGCAATACTAATTATGGCGGTGATGTATATAATGATAATATTGCTGATAATTTATTAAGATCTAGAGGAGGATTTAGTTTTGGAGATCCAATATATATAGGAGAAAGCATAATAATAAATGTAGCAGATTATCAACCAAAACAAGTACGTGAATCATTATTAGATCAAAGCAATGTTCCAGTATTTATGTATTTAAAAGGAACAACATTAGGGACATTATTAAGTCCATTAACAAATGATCCAAGCCAAAGAGATGTATTCACAGGAATAACAAACATACCAAGAATAATTTCTATAGATATAACAATGAATGAATCTGGTGAATCTGCAAAATATCTGGCAGGAAATAGAGTAAGATATATTCCTCCAAGAAGTGATAGTTACTCATTAAATAATATGGGTGCAGTTATTGTTTATTTAAAAAAACTAGATAAGGAAACACGAAAACCAGAAAATAATTTAATAACATTAGATATGAATGCAAAAATATTATTAGATACACAAAGCACAAACTTATTTGGAATAAATGAACAAGATTTAAATTTAAAACCATATAAGAATTTAGATGAATTTACAAAAAATAAAGAACAAAATATGTTTTTTTCTGGAAAAGGATATATACGGGCTGTAAGCATAGATGAAAATGGTGGAACATTTGAAGTTTATGGAAAAGAATTAATACCGCTAACATTTTATAATCCAAATAAAAATCCAGTAGAAGCACAAGGACTAAAAACAAAAGGAACATTTAGATTAGAAAAAGGAAATTCAAGATATTTTACATTTGGATATACAGGAAATCCATTTCAAGATGTATTTCAAGTAAAACTAGACGATATAATAACACCAACAGACAGGGCAGACTTTGAATTTGATCTTCCTGGAAAAACAATTAGAAAAAAAGTAAATGTTGGACAAACACTTTATCCTGGAAGTTCATGGCATTTAGTATCAGCAGAACAAACTATTGTAGGAAAATACAGCAATGATTGTACAAGATTCACAGGAATAATTGATGAAACAAATCTACAAAAATGTGAATTAGAAGAAAATGATATAAGAAATTTAGCACAAGACTTTAATTTAGATGATTCAAAACTTTCACAGATAATAACAATAAAAAATAACGGTGTAAAATTATATCATATTAAAAATATAGCAGTAATAGAAAACAATGAAGGTGATAGTAAAACAATAATAAGAGAAACAATATCAACAAAAGATGGTTTATTACCATTAGAAATAAAACCACCAACACAAGACATAGTAAATAAAATAGAAGATGATTATTGTGAGTTAGATAAAACTGTTAATCCCTATGGTTCTAAAGAGGATATTGCATGTAAGGCTGTTGCTTTATATAAAACAATAATAGATAAATATCCTGGAACAGCAGACGCAAAATCTGCAACAAATGATCTAGCTGAAATATATGAAAAATATCTAATAAATAATGATGCCTGTAAAACTACCAATCCTGACTCAGATACAAGAACAAGATGCTTTAATTTTCAATTAGAAATGCTAAAACTTGCTGAATTTTATTATACAAAAATAGGACTACAAGATAAATTAAAAGATATATATGGGGGAAAAGGTGGTGGGGACTATTTAGAAGATTCTGGCGTTGCTATTAATTTAAAAAAAGTTGAAAAATTAACAAAAAAAGATAGAGGAGTATTATTATTAAAAGTATATAATTCAGATGGGAGTGCAGAAATAAGCCAGCCATTATATGAAGGAAATAGAATAAAGGGATTAGATGGTGTAAGATATAAAGGATTGATAAGTGAAAGTTTTATTGATGAATCAGGAAGAGTAATATCAAATAAAATTAAAAACGTAATTCAAAGAGAACAACAAAATGAACCACTACCAACAATTCCATCTGCAGATAAATTCTGGAAAGTAGAAAGAATAAACAGCCAAACATCAGTAACAATAAGATTATATCAAAAAAATAATAAAGAAGACTTCAAAGAGATAGAAGAAAAAGATATACCAGTATCAGGAGATGGAACAGTAACAACATTACAATTAAATGCAGCAAAACCTATAACTACAGCATTTGCAATAATAACAGAAAACGGAGAAATACTCCCAGAATATGGAGAAGAAAGCAAAAATGTACAAGTAACAGATATAAAAACAAATACAGAAGCATATGTAACAATAATACCTGGATCAGGAAGGGCATATACAACTTCTAATTTTAGATTAAATGTACCAATAGATCCAAGACCATTTGAATGGACGCCAGAAATGTTAAATTCACAATTAAATACAACTGAAAATTTATTAAAAAAATTTAATTCTGTAATAGACACATTAGATAGTGTTGTAAAAACCTGGAAAAAAGTATGCTTAGGAACATTTGCATTTGTAACATTAAAAAGTTCATTATTACAAGGAAGCACAAGGGCAATAGCAAGAAGACAATCAGATGATTTTTTCGGACAAAAATGTAACACAGAAGTAAAAGAAAAAGGAACAGAAAAACATCAAGATTTTGACACAGTTAGTGAATGTATAAATTATTATGGAGATGAAATTAAAAAAACTACAGATAATACACAAGAAGCATTAAAAAAATCACAAGAATCAATAAAAGGAACAATAGAAGAAATAAATTATAAAGATGAAAAATGCCAAGACTTTCAAGAATATAAAAATGCAGCAAGCGCGTTAGGAATTGCAAACTCTGATATAATACAAAATTATCAAGAATGCTTGAAATATTCAATACTAGAAAAACAATATCCAAAAGATACAAGTTATGGAAAATATATAAATGCCCAAGCAGGAGAATTAGGCGTTAATACATTAGTAGCTGATTATAAAGCTTCTCAAAGTGTAATAAATAAATTACCTGGTTTTAATGAATTAAGTGATGTAGAAAAAAATACATTAATTTCTAGCAGAGTAAATTTAGTAAGAGATGCAAGATTAAATAAAAAAAATGAAGAATTAAGCAATTTACTTCCTATAAGCGAAAAACCTGGAGAATGGAAAGCACTAGGAACAGTACCAAATTTATTACCAACACCATCAACTGACGGAAGTTATGCAGGACAATTTGTTTCAAAAAAATTTAAAGGTATAAGCAAATATGATTATAATAAACAAATATTTGGAGATGATAATTTTAATAAAGAAATATGTTCAGAAGCTGGGGGAACATATATTAATAATTGTAATATAGCCACAACAAGAACAGAAACATTATGGAAAGGAATACAAGCAACAGACGAAAGTGGACAACCAATATATGTAACAAATGATTGGGAGAGTGATTTAACACCTAAAGATAATTCAAATGAAGAAGATTGTAAAAGAATATTTGGAGATTATTATATTGAAAATGGAAAAGGAAAATGCAAACCACATTATTATAAATCAACAATATCAACAGCATCAGGAGTAGCATTATCTGGAAGTTATGCAGGAAATTTAAACTCTTATTTTGATCCTGATGGAAAACCATATTGCTTTCCAATAGGAAATGGCGACTATGTAAAAGTATTAGAACGTTTTCCAACAGGATCAAATCCAATAAAATTTTCACAAGTATGGAATGTTGGACCAAATCAAGTAATAGACTGTCAAGGTGGAGGAGATGATCAAATAAAATATGATACTTCAGCAATAGAAGCAATACAAGGATTAAAAAATAGAATATTAACAATAGATAATAATTTAAGATGCTCAAAAGAAGGACAACAAATAAAAATACCTGGAGTATCACAATTAGTTAAATGCGCAAAATTAGATCCAAAAAATATAGGACAATCAGCACAACCAAGATGTACAAGTGTAATGGATCCTTCAGATTGTAAATTATTATTTAATGCATGTGACCCCGTAATGTGCCCTAGTTCAAGATGTACATTAGGCGGAAGAGTAGCACCAAGAAATGTAATACAATCAGGAATAATAGGATCAACAGTATTATGTTTTCCCAATATAAAAGAAGGAATAGTAGTACCATTATGTTTAACAGGAATAGATGCAGGATTAAAAAATTTAAGAAGTTTAATACAAGGATATCATGATTGTTTAGAAATAAAATTAAATAGAAATGAAGATGTAGGATTTTGTGATTATATAAGAAGTGTAGGGGTATGTGAAGTAATGTGGAGAGAAACATCAACATTGTTGGGTATAACTGGTGGTGTATTAGATTGGGTAACAGGAAAAGCATTTGGAGAACCTAAAGGCGGAGGAGAATATTTAAATTTTCAAAATTCATTTAATAATATAGGTGACTCAGTAAATTTTTTTACAAAAGAATATAGTAATACATATACAGCAGCATTCTTAGGACAATCAAGCGAAGAAATAGGAACACAAATATGTAGAACAAGTGTAAATGGAAAATTCCCTAAATTAGGAAAAATATTAGATCAATTAACAGAACCAGAAAATCCGCCGCAATTTACAGCATTCTTTGATGAAGCACCATATGCTGGGCCTGGAGATATTGCAACATTCGGAACACAATCAGGAGCAACACCAATACCAGCAGGAACATTGGAATTATCAAATTACAAAGTATTTTATCATATATATTCAGGATCAGGATATTATGGTGGGATATATTCACAGCCAACACCAGTAGTAAGCAATGCCCCAAGTAACCAAATACAACAACCAACAATATATTCAGTATATTTAATCAATAAAGCATCAAGATTACAACCATTATATGTAACATTTAGAGATGATGAACAATATGGAAGTTTCCAAGGAAGAATAGATGCTGGAAAATATGAACAAAAAACTGTACAAAAAGTAGGAGCAAAAGGATATAATGAAATTTGTGTAAATATTAATGGACAAGAAAATTGTGGATTTGGAAAAGTAAGCAGTTCATTTGGAATAGGGGAATTAAAAGATGCAATTGCAAGCAAAGAAGGACAAAGAGATGATATTGACAGTGCAAATAAATGTGTATCAAATTATGATGGAACTAAAAGTGCATCATTAACAAGATTAGGAGCAATAGGTGCAGCAGAAACAATTGGAGGAGCAGGATTAACAAGTTCATCTTCTAATATATTAGGAGTAACATCTGGAACCAGTCCATTAATTGGAATTGCAACATCTGGAATTGATAGAACATTTGAAAGTTCAGGAATAATAAGAGTATGCAGCTTAGTACAACCAACACCAGAAGATGGAAGATGGCAGTCAGTAGGAACATGCGGAAATGATCAAGCAACAGGAAAAACATTAGGAAGCTGTTGGTTAGACACAAGCAGCATTAATATTAATGATGCTAAATTAAAAAATGAATTATTAGTAAAATTAAAGAAAAACGGACTAAGTGAAAATGTAGATGTATTAGATGCTGATCAAAGCAGAAATATATTGTATTTGTTAAATGCAAAAAGAAATGAAATTATAGATGTTATAAGAGATTTAGTTGAAAAATATGGAAAAGGAGAAACTAGTAATGTAATAGTTAAAAATGCACAAAGTGAAATTAATAATGAAATTGGAATTTTAATAATAGATGGTTTTAGTGGGGAGATAGATGTTAAAAATAATATTAATGGTAATTTAATAGGAAAAATAATAATTGATAAAAAAACAACAATTAAGGTTATTGATAATGACAGCGATAGCAGCAGTATAAATAAACCAAAATGGGTTAAAATAAAAATAGATGATTCAATAAAAACTAAAGATAATGGTCTTAGTGAAGGATGGATAGAATTAGATAATAATATGGAATATAAATCAATATGAATAAAAAAATCGTGTTAATAATAATTGTAATGACGTTATTAGTTATAAATATAATAAATGCACAAGAATTTAATCAAATAATAAACAATGATATTTCTGTTGGTAAATTAATAAATGATTATAATATTTTAAGAGTTCCGGCAATACCAAAAGAAAAGGGATATGAAAATTTAGTAAAAGAATCAGCTGATCCAGCAATACCATCACAAGCATTATATAATTGGGCTTTAGGATATAAAAATATAGCAGAATTAAGAAGACAAGTAGAAAGTATACAAATTTATGTTAAAAAAAATCCAAGTGAATTAAAAGATAGAAAAATAGAAAGTAAAAAATTCATACCAAAAGAAGTAGATGGATCTTCAATAAATACTGCCTCACCTGAAACTAGTATAAATAAACCTAAAAATTATGAAAGTTGGCCTATAGAATTAGACAGAAAAGGAATAGATAGTAATTCTAATATATGGTTAATGTTTAAAAATAATAAATGGCAACTTTGCAAACCAACAACTTTCTTTTATAATAATTGCAACCCAGATGATTATATTCCAATAAAAAAACCTGGTGAAGAGCAACCTAAAAGTGGGATTATAAATGCAATTATAAATACTTTAGAAAATAAAAATTTAGATGAAGGTTTATCAACAATTTTTGGTTCTATTAATTCTCTTGATGATATAACAATACATAAAGAAATTAAAATAAAATTCTATCAAGAAAATGGACAAATAAAAATAAAAGGTATTGATGGTTATGGTAATGTAGATATTGATACATTAAGAACATTATTTAAACAAAAGGCAATTAAAAAAATATCAGAAGTCGTTAAAAAGATTAATATAGAAACAATACCAGAAGGATTTCCTATTGAATTAAATATTAATATAGATTATTTAGAAGAAATTATAGCTGGTTATAGGATTCCAAATAATGATAGAAATATTAATAAAATAATATTGCACCATACAGCTACAACTACAATAGATCAAGCAATTAATACTTTTAAAGAAAGAAAATTAGCTCCGCATTATTTATTAGATAAAAATGGTGATCTTTATTATTTAGTGCCTGAAGAATATATAGCTTATCATGCTGCTAATGCAAATTCAGATAGTATAGGTATAGAAATTGTAAACACTGCAAAGTCTAATGATGAATATACAAAAGAACAATATGATACTCTAAATATTTTATTGCCTTATCTATTAAGTAAATATGGTTTAGAAGAAATAAGTGATTATAATGTAATTGCGCATTATGAAATCTCTAGTAGTGGAAAATGGGATCCTTCACCAAATTTTGATTGGAGTAAAATAGGACTGCCAGATCATCCTAGAATATCAAAACAAATTTGTGAAAATTCTGAAGATATGAAAAATTTAGGTTGGGATTGTAATGATCAAAATATATTTGTATGAAAACCATTAAGAAGTACAAATTTATTATATAGTAAAAGCAATTAATAACCTTACTAATACATTGCTTTTGCTGTCAACTAAGGCATAAATCTAATATACAATCCTCCATATTATAATTAAAAAAGCAATAGAAGATGGATGGATTAAAGTAGAAAAAATTAAGAATAAACTTAATATCAATTTAGGTAAATGAGAAACGAAAGCTATATCTCTTTCAAAAGATAAAAAAGAAATTCTAATTATTGATGATGCTTATGCAATAAAAGCTGCCAAATCTTATAATATAAATACAATTAGGACAACAACAGTTATTTTTCTTGCCTTGAAGAAAAATATAATCAACAAAGAAAAAGCAGTTGAATTATTAAATAAATTAATTGAAGAAGGGTATTATATCAAACCTGCAGAATATGCTATTATTTTAACTAAACTTAAGGAAATATAATGCAGGGGACAGGATTCGAACCTGCGAAGGCCTAAGCCACCAGGTGTCATAAAATCGTAGTGTAAAATCACCCATAACACCTAAGGATTTCCTAAGCTAAGCCTTCTAGTTTCTCATATAAAGAATCTAGAATCTGGCCCATTTGACCACTTTGGTACCCCTGCATATTGTATATTTGTTTTTTTCTAAAAGATAGACCATAATAAGGTTTTTTATACTTTTTGTTTATCCAACTATCTTTTGAATGTATAATTCCTATTGAAAAAAGTAGTTCAGATATATCTTCTCTAAATATTTTGCTAGCTGTAGATAAACCAAAACCCCCTTGTCTTCGCCCCCCGTCTGTTATAAAAACTCCAAGAAGAAAATATTTTCTGAATTTTAAATTTGATTGTTTAATAAATTTTGACACTTTTATTATATCACTTTTCTTTCCTTTAGGTATTCCAAAGATAGTGTTGAATAAATGGTATATTGGCGAATTATTTATATTAAAATAAAATCTTATTTTTCTATTTTCCCTTTTATCAGTTCTAATTGCAATTTTTATTTTTGTATAAGAAAATACTAATTCAAAAATTGTAGCAATCTTTTCTAATTTTTCTCTGTCAGTTAATTCTAATGTAATTCTTTTTATATCTTTGTCTAAATGTCCATCGCCAAGAATTATTCCTGCTAAAAAATAAAGTTCGGGTGTTAAATGTTTGGATATTCTAACTTCTTTAGCAGGACCACTAGTTCCTTTAATATAAATATATTCTTTATCTTCCTTGACTAATCTAAACTGAATAAAATTATTTTTTATTTGCATAGATGATTTATTATTTTTATTCTTTATAACGGTTTATTAGAAAAAATGGAAGGATTTTTTAAAATTTAATAAATTTATAAATACAATAAGTAATTAATATGCCAAAGAATTATCTCTTTTTCTTCTGATTGTTTTACCATGTCTTTTAGTCTGCCAAGCATAACGCCTTAATTTAGCCGTATCACCATAACCACATGATGCACATTTTTTATTACGAACATGATAACTTCTTTTTCCACAACGCCTACATCTCTGCACTAAACCACTTCTCTTGCCTTTAAGGCCCATTGATGCAGTACCTTTAGTCATTTTAAATTCCTAGAAACTCATGAAGTGGAAATAAATACTATTGTATCCCCTCTAATAAAAACAGTGCCTAATTTTCTTTTAACTTCACCATCAACTTTTTCTTCACATTGCTCTAAAACAGTATTAATATGAATATCAAATGATTTTAATTTTCCAATTAATTGTTTATTATTTTTTAATTCTACAATAACGTTTTTGTTTCTTGATTCATTCAATGTATCTAAAGGTCTTAGTTCCATATAATTTCAAAAAGTCAATTATATATAAAGTTATCTGTATTTTATTTGTTATAATTGTTAGTAAGCTTTATTAATTAGTTCTCAATTCAGAATTCTTATGGCAAAATCACAAGAAAGATCAAGAAGAAAAGTATCTGGTGGATTATATAGGAAGTATAGAAAGAAAAGATTATTTAACAATGGATATGATCCTACATTAACAAAAGTGGGAGTAGAAAGAATAAAAATTAAAAGAGAAAAAAGTGGAAGTTTAAAATTTACATTATTATCAACTAATAAAGCAAATGTTTTAAATCCTAAAACTAAAAAATATCAAATTACAGAAATAACAAATGTTGAAGATAATTCTGCAAACAGACAGTTCATAAGAAGAAATATAATAACAAAAGGTGCAATAATAAATACTAAATTAGGAAAAGCCAAGGTAACATCAAGACCTGGACAAATAAAAACTCTTAATGCAATATTAATTTCCTAGTAATAATTTTTATAATAAAATAATTAAAATATTTTTCTATTGTATTTTTGACTAAACTAAATTACATATAAAATTATAAATTAAGTGTAAAAAAATGAGTTTTAAACTAAATAAATTAAAATATCCTAATAATGAATTTTATTCAAAATATTTAAATCGTCGAGGATAATATATATATCCTATAAAATATATTTTATATTATACACAAGCTTTATATAGTAGGAATACAATTTATATATAAAGTTTTTTGTGAAACTATTAAGGGGTAATATATTAGGGGGAAATTTAAAAAATGCCAACAGAAGTAGCTAGAAAATGTCCAGAATGTGGTGGGAAAAATCTTCTAATACAAAAAGATAGAGGAGAAGCAATTTGTAGAGATTGTGGTCTAGTTATAGAAGAAAAAATGATAGACTTTGGACAAGAATGGAGGGAATTTAACGACGATCAAGCTTCTAAAAGAAGAAGAACAGGTGCCCCTATGAGTTGGACAAAATTCGATCGTGGATTAGGAACAGATATAGGACAAAAAGGAGATATTTACCAATTAAATGCTAAGGGAAAAAATAAATTTTTTAGATTAAGAAAATGGCAACATAGAATTTCAACAGCAATTGAAAGAAATTTAAAATTAGCATTACAAGAATTAAAAAGAGTGAGTTCATATTTAAAACTACCAAAATCAGTAGAAGAAGAAGCAGCTAGAATATATACAATGGCCGTACAAAGAGGGTTAGTAAGAGGAAGAAGTATGGAAAGTGTTGTAGCAGGTTCGTTATATGCATCATGCAGAAGACATGAAGTTCCAAGAACACTAGATGAAATATCAGAAGCTTCAGGAATAGACAAAAAAGAAGTAGGAAGAACTTATAGATTTATAACAAGAGAATTAGGAATAAGAATATTACCAAGCAATCCAGTAGATTATTTACCGAGATTTGTAAGTGCTTTAAAATTATCAGCTGAAACTCAATCTAAAGCTGTTGATATCTTAAATAAAGCAAGAGACGCTGAACTAACATCTGGAAGAGGTCCAACTGGAATAGCTGCTGCATCATTATACGTAGCCGCATTAATGAATAATGAAAAAAGAACACAAAGAGAAGTAGCAGATGTAGCTGGAGTAACAGAAGTAACAATAAGAAACAGATATAAAGAATTATTAAAAGAACTTGATTTAAAAGATAAGATTAAGAAAAAATTACTTAAGGAACTTGAAGATGAGGAAAATAAATAATTAGAGATGAAAAAATCTGATATATTAATTATTTTAATCCTGCTTCATTATTAAATATTTTATATTACACCTTATTGGTATTATAAAATGAAGGTAACTTTAAAATATAATGCAGATAACTTTTTTAAAAGATGTAATTATGATAAAAATTGTTCACTTAATAAAATATTAAAATGCAGTTCCTGCCAAAAATAATTATCCTTAATACCTTTAAATTAAACAATAGACTAAATACTTCCTTTAACTAAATCTTTATAAATAACTAATTTTTCTTTTATTAATGACATGTTTAATAGCATCATTATCAACAGGAAAAGGAACATGGATACATGTAACACAAGTAATAAACTCAGAAAAATGGGAAAAAATATTTATAGTAACAAATAATTTTGGTAAAGAAAATTTCAAAAACACAATGAATGCTGAACTAATAATATTAGATGATAATCAATCATTAGAACAAGAAAAAGAAAGTGTGAAAAAAGCATTAAATGAAAAATTAACTGGAACTGAAGTAGGATTAAACTTATATTCTGGAACTGGAAAAGAACATATGGCAATAATAAGCGCAATATTATCATTAGGATATGGTTTTAGATTAATAGCATATACTGATAATGGTGTTAAAGAAATATAGAAAATAATAAAAGCCATGAATCTCTTAACAATATATGGGAATGTTTGATAATATACTAAAGGCAGATGAATCATTATTTTTAAATCCACAATTTCTAGATATAGACTTTACTCCTCCAATAATAAAATATAGAGAAAATGAACAACAATACATAGCAGAATGTATCAAACCAATATTACAAAAAAGAAATGGGAGAAATTTGTTAATAGTAGGAGAACATGGGATAGGTAAGACACTTGGAGTTAAACATGTATTAGAAAGTTTAAAAGAAGAACATCCAAATGAAGTAAATTGTATTTATATAAATTGCTGGATAAAAGATACTGCATTTAAATTAGTACAAGAAATATGTGTACAACTAAAATATACTTGGGTACATAATAAAAATATAGAACAATTAATGGAAAAGGCAGCAGAATTATTAAATGAAAAATCAGCAGTAATAGTACTAGATGAAATAGACAAACTAGAAGATGAAGATATAATTTATAATTTAGTTGAACAAATATCAAGAAAAATAATAATATTAATAACAAATGACAAAGAATTCTTAACAATACTTGATCAAAGAATAAAATCAAGATTAATGCCAGAAACATTAGAGTTCAGACAATATAATAAAAACGAAATATATGGAATATTAAAACAAAGATTAGATTATACTTTTGTGCAAAACACATTTGACAATGAATCATTTAATGATATTATAACTAAAACATTTGAATTAGGTGATATAAGAGTAGGGTTATTTTTAATGAAGGAAGCAGGGGAAATAGCAGAAAATAATAACTCAAAAAAAATAACAAAAGAACATATAACAATTTCAATATCAAAACTAAATGATTTCAAAATAAAAAAATTAGATATTATAAGTGATAGTGAAAAGGAACTATTAGAAATAATAAAAAATAATTCTGGAAAAACGTCAATAGAAATATACAAAATATATGAGAATAAAACAAAAAAAAGCACTAGGACATTTTACAGAAGATTAAAAGATCTTGAAAAAGCAAATAGTATAAATTTAAAAGAAATTAACAAGGGTTTTGACGAAGGAAGAACAACTATAATAGAATATAATACTACAAAAACATTGAATGATTATTAAAGAAAGTTTTATAATATAGTTTATTAATAAATACAAATAATGAAAATAAAAGAATATAAAAAATTTTTAGGAAATATAATATATACTGCTGATATAAAAGCAATGGATGATGGTGAAGAAAGATTATTTAAAGGAATAATATTGCCTAAAAGATATACACAACCTTCGGAAGAACAGATTATTGAAATTTTAATAAAAACTATTAAAGAAGTTGAAGAATTTGAACATGAAAAAATAATAATACCAAAAGGAAGTTTACATGAAGATTTAATTTTAGTTAATGAAAGAATTAGAGAATATTTTAAAAGAGGTGATGAAGAATTATTACATTTTATAAAACAAAAAATGCCTGTACATTCACTTAAAATTGGAGAACAACCAGATAAATTTTTAGAAATATCATATGGAATATTACCAATAGAAATTATAAAGGCAGAGACTAAAAAAATATATAATCCTGTATGGTATGAAAAAATGTTATCAAATAGATATTTAAAAAATATTAGAGGATTAGGAGAAAGATTAAATTTAAAAATTCTTTATGATAATAATTTGCCTAATAGGAAAACATTAGACGTTTTAATTGAAAATAAAGTAATTATTTCAAAAACATTTTCAATAATTGGTAATAATTGTATGGTTGAAGAATTATATAAAACAATAGACTTTTTATATAAAAATTTTTCAAGTTTAAAAGATATTGAAAGTTTAAGTGATATTTCTAATGAAAAAATAGAAATAATATGCAGAAATTCAATTAAATTGCTAAAACAAATAAATATATACAAAGAAGAAAGTAATGTTGGATTATTTGGAAATTCTATAATTGACAATGGTATACTAAACTAAATATATAACAAACCAAACAAATTCTTAAATGAAAACTAATGTGTTGTCAGTTAACAACGAAAAAATAATCTAAAAACTTTGTTGATTTACTATATTCTATAAAATATACATTGTAACATCAAATGCTCGTGCCAAAAAAGAGCTCGTGCCACATGCCCGCCTAAAGTTTATAAATGAATTAATCTAAATAAATAATACTAGGTTTTAATTAAACAAAACATAAATTAGTGTTTTTTTAAAGGTATTTTGAAATAATATACCTAGTTAGAAGACCAAAGGAGGAGAAAAAAAATGTTGCCAATAGAACTAGAACATAAAATAATAGAAAGAATATTTAGTATAAGTTTAATGGATTTACCTTTAGAAAGACCAAAAATAAAAAGGAGGATAAAATGAGCTTAAGAAGAAAATTTAAAACAGAAATAGATACTATGCTTGAAAACGATGAAGTGTCAATAGAAGAAGCCGCTTTCATGTATGGTTATTATGCTTATGAATAATAAAACATAAAAAGTGTTGCCAATACCTCTTTTTCTTTATTTAATTTTTACTAGCAACATTTAAATTTAAGCATTTGATGATATTAATATGAAAATACTAATTTTTACAGATTTACACTGTAATTATAAATCATTAAAAATAATAGAAAAAAAAGTTAATAATGAAAAACCAGAGTTGATAATATGCTGTGGAGATTTCTCAATATTTGGAAATGGATTAAATGACGTGGCTAAAAAAATAAATTCTTTTGAAATAAAAACATTAATCATACCCGGGAACCATGAAACACCACAAGAAATAGAAAATTTATGTAAAAAATATAAAAATCTTTTTAACCTGCATGAGAAAATATATAAATACAAAGAATGGATATTTTTTGGATTTGGAACTGGGGGATTTTCATTAATAGAACCAAGACTAGAAAACTTAATTAATAAATTAAATAAAATTTTAAATAATAAAAAAAATTTAATATTTATAACCCATGCACCTATATACAACACAAAATTAGATTATCTTTATGAAGAACATAGAGGATGCAAATCTTCTAGAAAATTTATTGAAAAATTTAAACCAGAATATACCTTCTGTGGGCATTTTCATGAGAATGAAAATAAAAATGATAAAATCAAAGAAACATTAATTATAAATCCTGGAGATAAAGGAATAATAATAAATTTATAAATTAAAAAATATTTGTAAATTAATAAAATAAAAAAAGGAGAATTTATCTCCTCTTCTTTTTTGCTGCCGTTTTCTTTTTTGCTGCCATTTTTCACCTCTTCTCCCCAAAGGAAGATATTATCATCTTATTGAATTACGAATAATTGATTTATATAGTTTACGATTTCTCAATTTTTTAGAAAAATTTTTTGAAAATTACTAAAAATTATTTTTTCTGTTTCTTCTTCAGTTAAATTTTTTATTTTTGCAATAATTTTTATACTTTCCCGAATATAAAACGGTTCGCTTCTTTCTCCTTTTATTGGACTTAAATAAGGTGCATCAGTTTCTGTTAAGATATTTTGCATAGAAACTTCTTTTACTAAATTTTGAAAATGTTGTAATCTCGTAATAATAGCGGGAATTGAAAAACTAAAACCTAAAGATTCAGCACGTTTTACAAGTTTTAAATTTCCAGTAAAACAATGCAACACAACATTTTTTGCATTTTCTTTTTCCAATAAATCTAAACATTCCTTCTCTGCTTTTCTTGTATGAACAACTAAAGGTTTATTAATTTCTTTTGATAATCTAATTGCTTTAAGAAAAACTTCTTCTTGTTCTTTTAATTTTGGTTCTTCAGGAGATTTATCCAAACCAACTTCGCCTATAGCAATTATATTATCTTTATTTTTTCTTATAAATTTAATTTCTTCATCAACATCTATTTTTTTTGTATCTTCATGAATATTATTATAATTACCTAATCCAACAGCATCTAAAGGATAAATACCTAAAGAAGCTTTAATTATAGAATATTTTTTTGATAATTCAAGAACTTTAACATTGCTTTCATGATCTACACCAGAACAAATTATAAAAGATACACCAACATTTTTTGCTCTCTCTAAAACTTCTTCAAAATCTTTCACAAAATGCTGAAAGTACAAATGTGAATGAACATCTATTAGCATAAAAATAAGTTATTATAAACATTTTTAAATGTAACTAAAACAAAATTAATAAAAGATTAAATAAAAATTTAAATAATTTTATAATAAAAGGAGACAAATTTATAATTATTAATAATATCATAATCAAAGATACAAAATTTAATAATCTTAAAGCTTTTTTCTTATCTTTTAAAAAATGTAAAGTAGCAACGTAAAACATTCTCCCACCATCAACAGGCCCTAAAGGCAATAAATTAAATAAACCAACACCTAAACTAATATTAAATAACCAAAATACTAAAAGAGAAAACCAAGAAAATATAGACACTAAAAATACAAATCTATTTTTTATAAATTCTTTTGGACCAACTTTATACCCAGAAATTGCTACACCTAAAGCGCCTATAGAATAATTAGAAGGATTAACACCTAACTTAATTTTATAATCATTAGATTCTGTTTTTACATTAACAATATCACCTGGTTTATATTTTGATATTTCATTTGTTAATAATTTAATATCATTTAACTTAACATTATTAATTTCTATTATAGTATCATTAAACTTTATTCCTGAAGAAGCTATAGGAAAACTTTGGTTCAAAGAAGCAAGATTAATACCTTTAACTTCAAAAAGATAATTGTTAACAGGAGAAATTACTAATATCATAAATAAAATAACTACTATAGCTAAAAAAATATTTGAGAAAGGACCTGCACTTAAAATTTTTAATTGATCTTTTGTTTTTATCTTATTCATTTGTTTTTCATCAGGTTCAACAAAAGCCGCTAAAATCGGACCAAGGAAAGCAAAACCAGAAGATTTAATTCTTACTTTACTTAGTCTAGCATAAACTCCGTGACTAAATTCATGAATTACTGCTACAATAAAAATAGAAATTATCCAATGCCAAAAAGATAAATTGGGAAGACCATCTATATTAACACCAGGAATAACAGGTGCTAATTGAGGTGGGGCATTAGGCTTTGTTAATAATGTATAAGTACCATTGAAAATAATACCTACAGTAAAAACCATTCCAATAAAACCTATAATAATACTCAAAGTCCCAATAAATTTTAATGTTTTGGGAATCTTTTTAGCAATATTATTCATCAGGTTTAAACCAAGTTTAGTTTTGCAAAGAACAAAAACTTTAGACTGTACCTCAAATTTATTTCTAAAAATTTTAAATATTATCAATAGCAATAAATAAAATAATAATAGAAAAATTAAATCGTAATTCATTGTTAATAAATTAAAATAAAGTAGTTTATATACTTTTAGTTATAAAAAATTATTAATTATAAAATTATTTCTTCCTAACTGGTCTTAATGCTTTTGAAGTGCATTTTTTGCAACTTATTCTACCTTTCTTTACTTTAGCTGCATCAGTCCTCATTTTAGTTTTACATTTTCTACACACAAAAACATTACCATATAATCTTCTATTAGCTTCAGGAAATTTTACCATTTATTTGCCACCCATAATAATTTTTTGATCTAAAATAATCCAATATTGTATAATATTGCCCTCTTTTGTTTTATCTTTATGATCTTCTGGAATTTTAAGATCAAATGTTTCGAATGTTTCTGTATCCATAACACTAGCAATATCACCTGAAATTGATAAAACTTGAGCATTTTTCTTTTCTATAATTGGAGATTCAATATTATCACTTCCTGGATGAAGTTTAATCTTTTTTTCACCATTAATCAAACCAACACCCTCTATCCTACACTTTGCAGAACCATGTTTACCTGTTTTTGAAGTTTGTATATTTTTAACAACACAAGCCAAACCATCAAAAATAACATAACTGCCTATCTTTAAGTTACCTGCTTGTACTAATCTTACTTCTCCCATAAGTTGTGAAGAAATGAAGCATTATATAAATGTTTTTGTTAATTTATTTAAAATTTTATTCATTAATTTTATTATAAAAGTCCTGGCAACGCAACAATGCATTAGTTTAAAAAAATTTATATACCCTGTTTTGATCTCATTTTTATGAATAAAACAAAAGAAAAAGATTTTGTAGAAATTGATTATAGGGCAAGAATTAAAGAAACAAATGAATTATTTGATGTTACTTATGCAGATGAAGCAAAAAAACTAAATTCAAAAACAAACCATTCGCATTATGGACCCAAAATAATATGTTTAGGACAAGGACAAATATTTCTTACAATAGAAAAAGAATTAATAGGAAAAGAAATAGGAAGCGTCCATATAATAGAATTAAAACCGGAACAAGCATTTAAAAATAAAGACCCATCCTTGATGAAAACAATAAATACACAAATCTTAAAAGATCAAAAAATAAATCCATTTCCAGGATTACAAATAAACGCATCTGGAATGATTGGGACAATAAGAACAGTAAACGGAGGAAGAACTATAATAGACTTTAATCATCCTTTAGCAGGAAGAAATGTGGTCTACGAAGTAAAAATAAATAAGATAGTCACAGATAATAAAGAAAAAATAGGAAGTTTATTACAAAATTTATTAGGAATACATGATCATGATTATGAAATAAAAATAGATAATAATAAAGCTGAAATAAAATCTGAAATAAAACTAAGTAAAGAATACATAGATAGTTTTATAAAAAAAGTAAAAGAAATTATACCTGAATTAACAGAAATTGTCTTACAATAAATAATTAAATATTTTTGCTTAAATTAGATAATAATAATTATTTATCAAACAATATAAAAAATATTATAATTCTATACTTTAGTATATACACTCTGTTACAATTAAATTTAAATAGTAATAAAAGAGATAAAAATTATGGATGGTATATTAAGACAAGTCAATGAAAGAATTGCTATCGCGGGATTAAAACAAGTACCTAAAAAAATAACACAAGTAGATGAAGAACTAGAAGAATTAGTAAATAAACAAAAAGCAAGAATAAAAGTAGTTGGTTGTGGTGGCGGAGGAAATAATACCATTAATAGAATGTCAGAAGTTGGAATTGCAGGAGCAGTAACAATAGCTATAAATACAGATGCTCAAGATTTATTATATACAAATGCAAATGATAAAATACTAATAGGAAGAGAATTAACTTCAGGATTAGGTGCTGGATCAATACCAAAAGTAGGAGAAGATGCAGCAAAAGAAAGTGAAAAAGAAATAAAAGATAAATTGCAGGGGTCAGATATAATATTTATAACTTGCGGATTGGGTGGTGGAACCGGAACAGGCGCAGCTCCAGTAGTAGCAGAAATAGCAAAAAAATTAGGAACATTGACTGTAGCAATTGTAACTTTACCTTTTTCTATGGAAGGAGAGAGAAGATATGCAAATGCGATAGCTGGTTTGGAAAAATTAGAATCAACTGTTGACACATTAATAGTAATTCCAAATGACAAATTATTAGAATTATGTCCTGGATTACCATTACATACAGCATTCAAAGTAGCAGATGAAATATTAACAAATGCAGTAAAGGGAATAGCTGAATTGGTAACTAAAACTGGACTTGTTAATTTAGATTTTGCGGATATAAAAACAGTAATGGGAAAAGGCGGGGTAGCAATGATTGGGGTAGGTGAAAGTGATACAGATAATCGTGCTATTGAATCTGTCGAAAAAGCTATTCAAAATCCATTATTAGATGTAGATATTACTGGAGCTAATGGTGCTTTAATAAATATATCAGGCGGACCTAATATGACATTAGATGAAGCAAGAAAAATAGTAGAAACAATAACTGAAAGATTAGATGCTGATGCAAGAACAATATGGGGAGCGCAAATATCTGAAGATTTAGATAATACAATAAGAACATTATTAATTGTAACTGGAGTAAAATCGCCACAAATATTTGGTGGAAAAAAACCACAAAAAATATTTAAACCTAAAAAAGAAATAGAAAACCAATTAGGAATAGATTTTGTTGACTAAAAATGAAACTAGGATATTTATATATATTCAAGGAAAAAGAATTTCTTCCTAATGCGTCATTTATGGAACAATATGTTTTTTTTGGAAATCCTATAGAAAAGCCAGACATAAAAATTATAAGTTATAGTCAATATAGTAAGTATGATTCTATTAATGGATTTAAAGTTGATATAAATAAAAAAATAATAAGAATTGGACTTTGTTCTTATGATAAAATTTTTTTAAAAATACCAGACAATTTACCTGAAATTGATTTCAATGAATTTAATAGATTAATCATAAGAAAAGAACTTGAAGAAAATGATAAAAAAATAATATTTGGTGATTTAGAAAAATCTTTAATAAAAAATAGAATCTGAAAACCTATATTTGTGCCTAAAATATTAATCTAAAATAATATAACAATTACCTTATTTTTATTAACCAACAAACAGCAATATTTATATACCATGTGCAATATAATAATACCATATGCTACAAGATTATACCATATATAAAATTTTGCAAGAATTTTTTGATTGTCCTGGAAAAAATTTTCAAATGAGAGAAATATCAAGAAATACAAAAATTTCTCAACCTTCAGTAATAAATCATCTTAGAAAATTAATAAAAGAAGAATTAGTAATAAGAGAAAATAAAAGTATATATCCTACATATATAGCAAATAGAGATAATGAAAAATTTAGAGTATACAAGAAAATAGATATGTTACTAAGATTATATGATAGCAAAATAATTAACTATATTTATGATGAATGTTCTCCTAAAGTAATAATATTATTTGGTTCAGCATCAATGGGAGAAGATATAGAAACAAGTGATATAGACTTATTTGTAGATTCAAAATCTAAAGAATTAAAATTAGAAAAGTACGAAAAAATATTAAAAAGAAAGATAAACATTCTATATGAAGAAAATTTTAAAAAAATTAGCAAAGAACTAAAAAATAATATATTAAATGGAATAATGATAAAAGGATATTTGAAAGTGTTTTGAAAAATGGAAGGACTATTAAAAGTAACGCCAAACAAGGAAAGACCAAGACACATATTAAAGATTGCTGAAATGACAATAGAAAGAATAAAAAAAGTTGATGAAAAAGAATTTGTCACATTAACAACAAAAGATTATTATGATGTTATAAAAGAGCTCATGACTGCAGTAGCATTACTAGACGGATATAAATCAGAAGGAGATGGAGCCCATAAAAGATTGATAGAATATATAGAAATAAAATACCCAGAATTCAAAAAACATGAAATTCAAACAATTGATGATATGCGAGAAAAAAGAAATAGAATTTATTATGAAGGGTTAATTATACCTGAAGACTATTTAGAAAAAAGAAGAGAAGACATTAAATCAATTATAACAAAGCTAAAACAAATAATAAATAACAAATTAAAATAAAAGTTTGTTTAAAATAAATAACCCACCGAAGCAGAGTTCCTGGATATTAAATCCATCCGAAAATAAAAATTGCAAGTAGAAAATTATATAAACTTTAAATATTATATAATATGATAACAACAAAAGTAGAAATTAGAAGTATGCATGAAGATATAACTATATTAAAGAATAATATAGCTTTGATTAAACATATCTTAATAGAAGAAGGCGAACTTGGTGGAGAAACTATAAAAAGATTGGAAAAATCCAGAAAGATACCAATATCAAAATATGTTAAATTATAATGTGGTAAGTATATTTATCACCAGATGCAAATGATTTTCTGAAAAAATTAGATTTTCACATATCTGAAAGAATTAAAAATGGATTAAAAAAATTAGAAACTGAAAACCCATTTTATTATATAGGACATTATTAAAATAAAAATTATTATAAATATAGAAATGAGACTATCGTATTTTATTAGACTTAGATTTTCATAATAAGATTATTAAGGTTCAAGTATTATATAAAATATGAAGAATTTATAAAAAATAGTTAAAAGAAAGAAAAAGCAAAAACCATTGATTTGTACCTGAAAATATGCAATTATAATCTATAAAAAATATTAACATTCGGAAATACTCAAAACATAATAAGCTTTAAATACCTTATCTATTATCTAAATAAGT
This sequence comes from Candidatus Woesearchaeota archaeon, assembly GCA_964430545.1. Taxonomy (GTDB): domain Archaea; phylum Nanobdellota; class Nanobdellia; order SCGC-AAA011-G17; family GW2011-AR18; genus CAYSFG01. Next base: position 28,222 of record CAYSFG010000033.1, on the reverse strand, counting down.
AATGGATCAAGTAATTAAACCTTCTCTTGGTCAAAAATTTAAATCATTTATACTAGAGTGTAAGAGGGTTTGGCAAGTTACAAAAAAGCCATCAAGAGAAGAACTAAAAGCAATAGTAAAGATAACTGGAATAGGAATATTATTAATTGGATTCATTGGATTTATAATAAATATGATATGGCAATTAGGTGGAAAATAAATGGAAAATAAACTATTCGCAATAAGAACAACAGCAAATAGAGAAGAACAAGTAATGGATTTTATTGAAAATAATGTAACAAAGAAGAAATTAGAAGTTTATTGTATAATAAATGCACATGGAATGAGAGGATATATATTTATAGAAGCAAAAACACAAGAAGATGCAGCACAAGCATGTTTTGGAATACCATATTCTAGAGGACTTTTAAACAAAGAAGTGAAATATGAAGAAATAGAACCTATGCTTGAACAAGTAAAAATACAAGTTAATATTCAGGAAAAAGATATTGTAGAAATCATACATGGCCCATTCAAGAAAGAAAAAGCAAAAGTGAAAAGAATAGATGAATCTAAAGAAGAAGTAGTTGTAGAATTATTAGAAGCAGCAATACCAATACCAATAACAGTTAAAATAGACTGGGTAAAAGTTATAAGGAGAGAAGGTGAAGAAACTGCTGAAGAAGATAGATATTAAAAATTTTATTAATATTATTTAAAATAAAATAATTTTTAAAAATAGAAAGAAAAATGCAAAAACCATTGGTTTGTGTGATAATTCATAAAATAAATTTGTATTTCTCATAAAAATTTAATTATACGATACTTTTATAAATAATTCAAAAATCACATAACTTACTTTAAGGTAATGAAATGGGAAAGAAAACTATAGTTGAAGCATTGGTTGATGGTGGAAAAGCTGTTGCAGGAGCAGCACTTGGAGGAACTCTTGGACCACTTAGAGTAAATATAGGTCAAGTAGTCACTCAAATAAATGAAAAAACTAAAGACTTTAAAGGGATGAAAGTACCAGTAAAAATCATAGTAGACACAGAAGATAAAACATTTGAAATAACAATAGGAACTCCACCAGTATCACAATTAATATTCAAAGAAATAAACTTAGAAAAAGGTTCAGGAGAACCACAAATAAACAAAGCAGGCGTAATATCATTTGAACAGGTTATAAAAATAGCAAAGATGAAAAGTTCAGCATTATTAGTTAAAAGTCTAAAAGCGGCTGTAAAAACAGTATTAGGAAGCTGTCAATCTGCAGGTATACTGATAGATGGAAAAGATGCAATACAAGTTCTAAAGGAAGTAGATGAAGGAAAATATGACAATGAAATAAAAACAGAAAAAACAGAGCCTTCAGAAGAAAAGAAAAAACAATTAATAACAATGGCTCAAGATCTAGAAGTAAAAAAGAAAACTAGAGACAAAGAAAAGGCAACAGCAAAAGCAGCAGCTGAAGCTGAAGCAGCAGCAAAAGCAGCAGCTGGAGCACCTGCAACACCTGGAACAGCATCAACAGCAGGAGCTAAACCAGAAACAGGAAAAACACCAGCAGCAAAAGCAGCAGCAACAGCTAAAAAATAGATTTTTATTTTATAATTTAACATAGAATTAATTTATTTTTTTCTATATCTGACTTAATATTTTCTCTTGATAAATCTAAACATTTATTATAAAAATTAATAATGTTATTATTGATTAATCCTTTTTTTTCCATAGCTTTTAATTCAAGCATACTAAAAATTTCAATATTAGAATGATTTAATATAGGTTCTTTGTTAAATAAACCATAATAAATTAAATCAAAATGATAATTTCCACTTTTTGATAAATAAGCTGGCGGATGTGATATAATAGGGATTCCATTATAATTAAATAAATTAAATTCTGTATCAGCACTTGAACCTAATATCTTATCTTTAATAAAAATTTCAGAATCTTTATTTACAATTAATTTTCCAAGATTATTTTTTTTTACAACATGCCCACCAATAGGGACCCATGTATTATTAATTAATTTTATAAGGAATAAATTTTCCTGATATAAAATAAAAGCCTTTGCATAAACTTCAATTTCTGGTTCTTTCATAAAAATAATAATAAACTAAAAATTTTTAAAGCTATTTATTGTCAATTAATAAATGTTCTTTGTGAATAATTAAACTTCTTAAAAACCAGTACATAGCATATAATTCAAAAGCAAATGGAAAATAACCTAAATAACCTAAAATAGGCATTTCAAATATCTTAAAAAAACTTAAAAATGGAATATCATAAACCCACTTTCTTACAGCCCAATAATTCCAGAATTCCCAAAAAAATCCCATAATAATACCAGCTAATAATAATGATAATGGAATAACTAATTTTTTATCCCTAAGATGGCTTATGATACTAGGTTGTTTATGTAAATAATTTATAGGATCTAAGATAAAGAAAAAACTTAACCAAATCAATGGATAAGAAAATTTTGGAATAAATAATGGCACTATAAATGATGTTATACCTAAAATAACCATAACATATAAAAATTTTTTAGTAATCTTATGTTTTTTATGTAAAACTTTTTTATCAAATAAATGAATAGACCTTATTAATTCTACAGTCTCAAAAAAAGCAGGAAGAACAGTAGAATAAGCAAGAATTTTCATAAATAAAGAAGCATATTCAGACATTTCAGAAGTATGGACATAAACCCAATTATTTACTGAAAAATTAAAAAATTCAAATATCCACCATATAAAAATAGACAAAAAAAACATACCAATAAATTGTAAAAATCTATTACTAATTAAGGAGTTTCCCCTGAGTTTGTAAACTAAAGCATCTAAAATTAAAATATAACCTAGCCACACAATTGGAAAATAAAAATTTGCAAAAGGTTGTATTTTAAAAAAGAAATTTAATTCGACTAAAAAAATTAAGATAATACCTATTATACCATATTTTTTAAACATGCAATTTAATTATTTTGTATTGTATATAAAGTTTATGTTAGACTATACAAATATTTAAATTAAGCAACTAAAATTTTATTTTTAATGAAAATAGGAATAGATATTGATGATGTACTAGCAGAATTTATAACCCCATTATTAGAATATACAAATTCATTGTATAATATTAACTTAAGGGTAGAAGAAATAAATTCTTATGGACTTAGAAAATTCTGGAAGTGTTCGAAAGAAGAAGAATTAAATAGACTAGAAAAATTTTATAAAACTAACAAGTTTAATAATAATATTAAGCCATTAAAAGGGGCACAAGAAGGTGTAAAAAAATTAAAAGAAAATGGTGATGAATTATATCTAATAAGTTCAAGACCTAATAAATTGCATGAAAATACAGCAAAATGGATAGAAAAACATTATTGGAATAAATTTTCTGGATTATATTTAACAAATCAATCTAGTTTAAATGGAATTAGCAATAAAAAATCAGAAGTGTGTAAATGTTTAGATATAGAAATTATGATAGAAGATTCTATTGAAAATGCGATAGATTGTGCATCTGAAGTTGAAAAAATATTATTATTAGACTATACCTGGAATCAAGAAAATGACTTACCTAAAAATATTAAAAGAGTTTATTCTTGGGATGATATTACTGAAGAAATATTAAATAAAAAAATAAAATAAATTTAACATTTTTTAAAATTAATATATCTTATATTATTAAATGATCTTACCAACTACACAATAGAATTTTATAAACCTAATAATTAATATTAGAAAATGAAATCAAAAAAAATTATAATACTAAATTAAATAATCCTCAGAAGAAGAAATAAAGATAACAAACATACAATAGATATTAGATTTACAATTAAAATGAATTGAGTAAATAGGTTTATTGATGAAATAAGTTACATAAAGTAAACTTTATTAAGTCTTCATAATCCAATAATTTGGGCCCAAGTTAATATAATGGGGATTCAATAGGTTTTGGCCTTTGAACTGTATTTGTAGTATAACTTGGTTAGAACCCGAGGTTTGGGACCTTGAGATCCCGGTTCAAATCCGGGCAGCCTCATATTTTTATTTTAAATCTAAAAACACCTAATTTTAATTCCTGTAACCTTATTCTTTTTTTAATTATTTAATAAATAAACTTAATTTATTCTCGATATAAGACCAGATAACTTTATAAATCCCCCTAAACTCCACGTTAAATAGGTCTAAAAATGACGTCAACAAAGAAAGTAGGATCAACAGGAAGATTTGGTGTAAGATATGGTTTAACAATAAAACAAAAAGTTTTAGCAATAGAAAAAAAACAAAAAAAAAAATATGAATGCCCATCATGCAATAAATTAAATGTAAAGAGACTAAGTAAAGGAATATGGTTTTGTAATAAATGTAATCATAAATTTACAGGTAAAGCTTTTTACCTAGGAGAATAAAAATGGTTATGTATATGTGTTTAGAATGTCAAAAAGAAATAGATTCTGGGACAGTTAAAAAAAGAGTAAGATGTCTATATTGTGGTTCTAAGATATTATATAAAGCAAGAACGATAAGCACAGTAGTTGATGCAATCTAGGTAAATAAAAATGAAAGCTGAAAATAATGAAAAGATCACACAGTTGCAAATGCTTGATCAAAATATACAACAAATATTAATGCAAAAACAACAATTCCAATCACAAATGATAGAATTAAATAATTCTATAGACGAAATAGAAAAGTCAAAAGGCAAAGTATACAAAATAATTGGTGCAATAATGGTTACAGGAGAGAAAGACATATTAAAAGGAGAATTAGAATCTAAAAAAGAAATAGTGGAAATTAGAATAAAGAGTATTGAAAAACAAGAAAATCAATTAAAAGAAAAAGCTTCTAGAATACAATCAGATGTAATGTCTGAACTAAAAAGTAAAGGAGAATGAATGGTAACAGTAGAAGTTTTACATGATATAATTGAATGGCTTAATAATATTGAAACCGATGTATCTGTTCCTAAAAATGTAAGAATAAGAATAAAAACAGCAATAGAAATTTTAACAAGTGAAAATGAAACAAATATAAATATAAGAATAGATAAATCATTGGAACAATTAGGATATATAGCTGATGACCCCAATCTACCTCAATATACAAGAATGCAGATTTGGAATGTTGTTTCTAAATTAGAGAGTGAATAAATATTTTAGAAATAATAACTAAAGTTTTTTTATTATAAATATTGTATAAAATTAAATTATGAATAATTATTTCATATTGTTGTAATAAATAACATTAATTATTTTAAATAACTATTCCTAAAACTTGAAGTTCAACATTCTTTCAATTTTTATTATAATTTTTTAAATTTTAAGGCGTCTATTAATATTAAAATCACTAAAAATTAAGCAAAAGTTGGAGACTATTTACAGAAATTAAAGATTTTAAATAAAAAATAGATATTATAATAGTTATATCAAAAAAAATATACTCCATTTGCTAGTTTTTTACTATTAGATAATAAAACAGAAATGTTTATATATCTCATTCACACTATACACTATTAAAATGGTAGGAATATTTGATAAAATCTTTGCAGGAAGCAAACAACAGCCTTCTGATGAATTCAATGATGACTATGTAGAAATAAATTCTAAACCAGTTGATAGAAGTGGAAAAGCAAAAGTTGTGGTAAGAAATTTTGTTGTTGAAGATTTTGCCGATATTAAACCAGCATTAGATGCATTAAGAGAAGGCTATACAGTTGCATTAATAAATATTAAACCATTAAAAGATAAAGATTTAGTTGAATTAAAAAGAGCAGTTTCAAAATTAAAAAAAACATGTGATACAATAGAAGGAGACATTGCAGGATTTGGAGAAGACTGGATAGTTGTGTGCCCAAGTTTTGCAACAATTTATAGGGGAGTAGAAGAAGGTTCTTTAAATTTAAACCCTAATGATTCTAGACAATAATTATTTATTAAATTATTTTTAATAATATATGTAAAAAAAATGAATAAAACAAAACTATTTGAGAATTTATTAAATTATAAGAATCCAAACATAATTATGCGCTAAGGAAAGAAGTATAATTTATCTAACAAATTAGCACAAAAGCATTTTAATGAAATGTTGAAATTCCTTTGGGTATGCTCACAAAGAAAAGAACCGTCTGCACCATCTGTAAAACTTGATAATGTTTGGCATGAATTTATATTACACACAAATGAATATAGAAACTTTTGTGATGTTTATTTTGGAAAATTTATAAATCACAGACCATCCAATAGAAATGAAACTAGCAAATATAATAAAACTAAAAAATTTGCAGAAGAAAATTTTGGTAAATTAGACAAAGATATTTGGTTTAAAAATGATGCAGCAGATTGTGACGGTAGTTGTAGCGGTGATGACTATTGTGACGCTAGATATTAATTTTATTTTTCTAAAAAAATCTAATTCAAAATCTTTATAAATGTTATTTTATATCAATATTATATGAACAAAGAAGAAATTTCAAGTGAAATGGATTTAAGCAAATTAAAATTAGACACAATAGAAAACGAAAAATGCCCTATGTGTCAAAAAGATACATTAATGTTATATGAAACAGAACAAGATATACCTTATTTTGGAAAAGTTTTTATTTTTGGAATGCAATGCAAAAACACAGAATGTAATTATAAACAAAATGATGTTGAAGCAGAAAAACAAGGAAAGGCTTCTAAAATAGAATTTACAATAGAAAATAGTAAAGACTTAAATGTTAGAGTAGTAAAGGGTTCAGAAGCAACAGTAAAAATCCCCCAAATGAAAATGAGTGTAGAACCTGGAATAGCAAGTGATGGATATGTAAGCAATATAGAAGGGGTATTAAAAAAATTTAAACATATATTAGAAGTTGAAAGAGATGCAACAGATGAAGATAGTATTAGAAAAAAAGCTAAGAATTTATTAAAAAAATTATGGAAAGTAGAATGTGGGAATGAAAAATTAATGATGATTATAGAAGATCCATCTGGAAATTCAGCAATAATATCTGAAAAGACAATTATAAGTAATTTAAATGGGAAAAAGAAATGAACAAAAATGTTTTTTTGAGATTGAGAAATTCGAGTAAGAGAGAAGAATTAATTGATATAATTAAAGATTTAAAATTCACTAGCTTCGGTTCTAATCAATTAGGTTTTGTAATAAATAATCTACCTGAAGAAAAAATTGAAGATTTAAAATCATGTAATTTAATATCTAGAATTTATTTTAATACTATACCTAATTCTACAATTACAAGTTATTCTGATTTAAGTTTAAAAAATGCTGCAAAAAGATGGAATAAATATAATAAAAACAAACAATATGAACTTCCAGGAACAAATGGAATTAGAGACTATTTAGGATTATAAAATTAATACAAAAAAATATGATTAATTGAATACTAAAAAATTGTATATTTACCATATACATTTAATTTTTCTAAGTTATCAAAAACCTTTTCTTTATTATAAAAATCCTTTCTCTATCAAATCTTCCCATTTTAATTCATTAAGAACAACTAAAGATTCACGAAATGTAATTATAGGTTTTTCATATTTATCATAATCTTCAACTGCTATTCTAGGACAAGCTAATTCAATAAAACCTTCAATATTATAAAAATTAATCAATTTATCCTTGGTCATTTCATTCATAGTAATAATAATAACATTCTTACCTATTTTTCTAAATTTATTAATTATAACTTTAAAATTACCAAATCTTTGACCTGGTTTAATACCAACAATAATTCCTATATTTTTAGAACTTTTAATTTTTTCAATAGCAGCAAACCTTTGTTTTATAACTTTGTTTTTTAATTTTTCCATATCAACAAGTTCATTATTATAAACATCAATCAAAAAAACTGGTTTTGTAACTGACATAGCTGCACCTAAAGAATGGAACTGATTTCCAATAACCAAAAAACAATCAACTTCATCTTGAATTAATTTTAAAGAGTTATATTCACAACCTACAACATGACCATCATAAGCAGCAAAACCTTTTTTTTCAGGAATTATTATTTTTTTATTATATGACTCTAGAAAATTCTTGGCTTCAGGAAATTTATGCAAATGCTGAACACTACCCACTAAACCAATATTAATAAATTTTTTTAATAATTTTAAAGATTGTTTTAATAAAGGCATAATATCTGTTTTATCTTTAATCTCAATATAAACAATAGGGTAATTTATTTTAATAAATTGAGCATGACCAAAATGAACAATTAAATCCACTTTTAAATTTTTAGCATCATCTATAGTAACATCACAAGCACCCCAACAACTATCACCAGAAACAATTACTTGACAATTAGCTTCTTTTTCTAAGTTAGTTGCTATTCTTAATGCTTCTTGTTTTAGCCCTTCTGGCAACTGTATTAAAACTAATTTAGCATTTCTTTTTTTTATTTCTTCAATAGCTTTTTCTTCTTGGAAGTCAAACTTATTTAAGCTCATAAAATAGATATTTAAATAAGTTTTATAAGTGTTACTGAAAGTTTATTTAGATAATATTACTATCTACCAATTTAAAATATTCTTTTCTTTAGAAAAAAATGTTTAACATCAACTTTTAAATACTAGTAATTTAATTCTAAATCCAATGGAAAATAAGGAAAAATCAAGATATGAAAAAATAATAGATATTGCAACTAAACGTGGTTTAATCTATCCTAGTGCTGAAATTTATGGAGGCAAAGCAGGATTCTGGACATATGGTAGTCTAGGGACTAAAATTAAACACAAATGGGAAAACTTATGGAGAAAATATTTTTTAGGATTAAATTCTAATTTTTATGAAATAGATGATTGTACTATAATGCCAAAAAAAGTATTTGAAAGTTCAGGGCACTTAAAAAATTTTACTGATCCAATGACAGAATGTCAAAAATGCCATTTTAGATTCAGGGCAGATCAAATATTAGAAGATGAAACTAAATTAGATGTTGGAGGATTAAAAGAAGAAGCATTAACAAAATTAATAAAAGATAATAAATTGAAATGTCCTAATTGTAAAGGAAACTTAATGGATGTTCGTTTTTTTAATATGATGTTTGATATAAAAGTAGGAGCAACAGGAGATGATTTGATGATGCTGCGTCCTGAATCTGCGCAAAATCCTTTTTTAGCATTTAAAAGAGAGTTCGAAGCAACAAGAAGAAAATTACCCTTAGGATTGGCTGAAATTGGAAGAGTTTATAGAAACGAAATAAGTCCGAGACAAGGATTTTTTAGATTAAGAGAATTTGTTCAAGCAGAAATACAAATATTCTTTGATCCAGAAAAAATAAACGAGCACCAAGATTACAATAAAATAAAAGATTATAATTTAATTATTTATTCAGATAAGAAGATAAAAAAAATAACATGCAAAGAAATGAATGAAAAACTAAAATTTCCAAAATTTTATATCTATCACATGGCAATGGTACAGAAGTTTTATTTAGAAAAAATAAAAATACCTGAAAATATATTTAGATTTAGAGAACTAAAAGCAGAAGAAAGAGCTTTTTATAATAAAATACATTTTGATGTAGAATTAAATTTAGAAACATTAGGCGGGTTCAAAGAGATAGGTGGTGTTCATTATAGAACAAACCATGATCTAGGAGGACACCAATTAGGTTCTGGAGTAAAATTGGAAGTGACAATAGATGAAAATGAAAAAGTAAAAAAATTCATACCACATATTTTAGAATTAAGTTTTGGAGTAGACAGAAACATATGGGCATTACTAGATGCATTTTATAAAGAAGAAAAAGAAAGAACATTATTTAACTTTCCATCACATCTATCACCTATTGATGTTGCTGTTTTTCCATTAGTAAATAAAGATAAACTACCAGAAATTTCAGAAAATATATTTAAAGACTTATTTAAAGAAGGATTTAATGTTTTTTATGATGATTCAGCAAGTATAGGAAAAAGATATAGAAGACAAGATGAAGTTGGAACAAAATTATGCATTACAGTAGATTTTGAAAGTATAAATCAGGAAGATATAACATTGAGAGATAGAGACAATATGAAACAAATAAGAATTAAAATAAAAGATTTAAAAGAGATAATAACTAAAATAGTTTCTGAAGAAAAGGAATTAAAATATTTTGGTAAATTCATAGAAACTAAAATTGAAAAAGTGTAAAGTTTTAAAAATATTTAGTATTTTTATAAAAACATGGGATTAAAAAGCAGACTAGAAATTATAGCAGAAGAAGTAAGTTATTTGCCTGATATTAATAAAACTAATAGAAAAATCGCAACAACAGCTGGTTTTTTTGTTGGCACTTTAATATCTGCAAAAACAGCAGACCTTGGATCAGGTTTAATAAAAAATGCATGGGGTCTAAGTTTATTATCAGATGGTTTAGGATTTTTAGCATATGAATCATTATTTTTATTAACATATTTAGAAGAAAATAGAAATAGATATACTAAAGGAGAAAAATATAACTCTAGAAAAATTGGTGTAGCAACATATGACCTTCTTCTGAATATGGCACCAATCAATGGTTTTTCTGCTTTAATTACCTTTCATTTATTCAGAGATACAATACAAAGCATATTAATGACAAAAGGATATTCACCAGTAGTTTCTTCAATCTCTGCAGACCTAATATTAATACCACCATACTTAGCATTAAGAGAGGGTATACTAAATTATATCCCTAATATTAAAAAAAATATTAAAAATACTTTTTTAAAAATTACAGAAAAATATACTGAATAACAATAAGTTTCTACTCTACAAATGTTTATAAAATGATAATTTTGCTAAAATATAATGAAATACGAAAGAGATGGACTAGCTTTCTTACCATTAAGACCTAATGATAATTTTGCTAAAAGATTAGCTAATAATTTTGGAGTAATAGATCCAGATGAATTAGTAAAAAACATATGTTTTAGCAATGGAGAATACTGCCCAACAATTACTGATGTATTAAAAACGCTTGAAGGACCAAAAAGACTTTCTGGAAGAATAGCATGTATAGTATATAGTTATACAAAAACTGAATTAGATACAATGACTGCATTTGGAAGAATACCTTTTTTAGCAGATGCAGCATATAGATCAGGAGCAAAAGAAGTATATTTAATATTAGCTGAACACTTATTTGACAGACAAGATTTAGATCCAAATTTAAAATATGAAGAGAACTATGAAAATATTTCAGAAGGTAAGAAAAGAAAAATAGAAATTATGCAAGGACAATCTTTTAGTTTAGAAGTTGCTGTAAAAAGTTTTTACAATGCAGGTATAAAAGAAGTTCTGACAATGGATAGACATTCAGATGCAATGGAAAGAATTTATAGTAAAATATACCAATGCAGCCCAGAACAAGTATTATTTAATCTAGATCCTATACCAATAATGGCAAATTATTTATTAAATTCTAAGATAGAAATAGGTGAAAATGGAAAAAATTTGGTTATATTGGCACCTGACAAAAATGCAAAAAAACCAGTCGATCACTTCTATGAACTTTCTGGATTAACTGATGCTTCTATAATATATTGCAATAAATATAGGGCAGAACCTAATAATCCTAAAAAAATAACTGCTGAAATAACAGAAACTAGTAATAATTTTAAAGGTATAGAAGGAAAAATATTAGTAGGAATAGATGATATTGGAGATACATTTGGAACTTTACAAAAAACTATGGTATTAGGATTAGAAATGGATGGAAGACCTAAACAAATACATGTTATGTTGTCTCATATGATATTTTCATCAAGGGGAGCATATGAAATAATAGCAGATAATAAAATGAATATACATGGGTCAAACAGCCATCCTAATATGGCCTTTAAAAAAGATGAACCTGGTGTTGATCAAATATCAGTAATAGATTTTACACCATATTTTGCTTGGGCATTAGTAAATCATGTTATACACAGAAAACCATTAATAAAAGCTGAAAAAGAAGATATAAATAAATATAATGAATTTTATAAAGTTATAAAACATGGTAAATATGTTGATTTTTAGTTATATTAATAAATTGTTTAGTATTAAACTTTTAATGGGCTTGTAGTAGAATGGTTAATACACATCGTTGGCGTCGATGAAACTTCGGGTTCGACAAAATTTCGAAAATCCCGACAAGTCCATTTTAAAGTATATAAAAAATGCCATAACTTTTAATTAAAAATAAATTTTAATATTAATAAACAATAAACTAAAAAAATTAAATTTATTACTTTGTTAATTGATTATATAACTTAATTTTAACAATATAAATATTAATAAAGTAATAATTTCTCAAAAAATTAAATGATAAAAGCAGTAATATTTGATTTATGGGGGACTTTAGCTTATAATAAAAATCACATTGGATCTTATATTCAAAAAGTTATTAATATTATAGGAAGTGAAAATGAAGAAAAATTCAAAGAATTAAGAAAAGAATGGTATATAAGAAATTATAATTCAGATGAATTTTTTACTAAACTATTAAACAAAATAAATAAACCTGTAGCATTTAAGGATGAACTTGTTAGATTATGGAATTCTCAAATAAATAATGTTGCCTTATTTGATGATTCTTTAGACATACTAGAAATATTAAAAAGAAAAGGAATAAAACTTGTACTATTAAGTAATACAATTCCAATTTCAAATGAATCAATAAAAAAATTAAATATACATGGATATTTTAATATAATTTACTTTTCATGCAATGAAGGAATAATGAAACCTTCCCCCCTAATTTATCAGAAAATATTAACAAAACTAAATATGAAACCAGAAGAAGTAATAGTTATAGGTGACCAAATAGAAACAGATATACAGGGAGCAGAAATATATGGTATAAAAGCAGTATTATTAGACAGGGAAGGTAAAAAAGAATATAAAAATAAGATATATGATTTAGAAGAACTTGAGTTTTATTTAAAATAAAAATAAAAAAAGCTACACAAAGAAAAAAGAATTCGGATAAAATACTATATTATACAATATCAAAAGAAAAACAACACAAAAAAAATAACACAAACCTTTTTTTATCTAATCAAAATTCTTTACCCAATCTGGACAGAGCCTTTAATTCAAAAAGTTTATTAAGCAAATTAAAATAATTATATTATGAAAGACTGCCTCTTTTGTAAAATTGTAAATGAAAAGTCCCCATGCCATAAGATATGGGAAGATGAAAAACATTTGGCATTTTTATCTATTTTTCCTAATACAGAAGGATTTTCTGTGGTTATAACAAAAAAACATTATGGAAGTTATGCTTTTGACCTACCGGATTTAGTATTAAAAAAACTTGTAATTGCTTCAAAAAAAGTAGCTAAATTAATTGATTCTAAATTTGAAGATGTTGGAAGAACTGGAATGATATTTGAAGGATTTGGTGTAGATCATATACATGCTAAACTTTTCCCAATGCACCATACTAAAATAAAAGATTGGATACCATTAAAATCTAATGTAAATAAATATTTTAATAAATATGAAGGTTATATTTCTTCGCATGACTACAAACGCGCTGATGATATTAAATTATTTGCACTTGCTAAGAAAATAAGAAAATAAAATTAAGAATTAAATATTATAGAACCCTCTTTTTTAAAATCAAACTTATTTAAATTTACATAACCACCTTCCAACATTATAAAAACTCTCTCCATGTAATAAGCTAATAATACTAGAATAAAAAGCTTTTTAAAAGATTAGTTTAAACTTATTTATAGGCCATACTAGCTCAACCTGGCAGAGCACAGACTTAAGAAATTAGGGTGTAACTCTCATATCCACCTTAGTGAGTCAGGCTGTTGTTCCAAGTTCAAATCTTGGGTATGGCATTTTATTTTTCAAATTTTATTATATCTAATTTATTATTTAATATACCTTCTCTTTATTTTGATGTAATATTAATTTGAAAATAACCAAATTTCTTATATATAAAATATTTTGTTGAATGTTTGCTATTTTTAAAACTAATATTCTTCATAAATTTTTAAATTTCTATCTTTTTTATCATTTTTATTTAATTTATTTTATTATTTATAAATCTTTATTGAAAATTTTTTAAAATATTACAAAAATAGAATGATATTAAAAACAAAAGTTTAATTAATCAGATTAAATAAATATTATTAATGGTACAAATATTAGTATTTGGTGATAGCATAACTTATGGGGCATGGGATGCTGAAGGAGGTTGGGTTCAAAGACTAAGAAAATATTTAGACAAAATAGTTATTGAATCTAATTATAAAAAATATTACCTTATTTATAATTTAGGAATAAGTGGAGACACAAGTAATGGTATAATTAAAAGATTTAAAAAAGAGGTTATAGATAGATTAGATGACAAAGAAAAAACATTATTTTTATTTTCTGTAGGAACAAATGACTGTTTAATTATTAATAAAAATAATAAATTTAATATTTCTTCTAAAAAATATGAAAAAAATTTAAATAAATTAATAGAACTTGCAAATAATTATTCTAAAGATATTGTTCTTATTGGATTGACACCAGTTGATGATACTAAGCTTAATCCTTTACCATGGGCCCCAGAATATTCTGCACAAAATAAACATATAAAAATTTTTAATAGTATTGTAGAAAAAGTTGCAAGTAAAAATAAAATACTATTTATTCCCCTATATGAAAATTTAGTAAATCTTGATTATAAAAGTTTATTAGTTGATGGAGATCATCCAAATACAAAAGGTCATGAAATTATTTATAAAATAATACAAGAAGCACTTCTAAAAAATGGATTAATTTAAATTATTTTTATATAAACAATTCAAATAAACAACCTATTTCTTTTAATTTCTTCTATCAATGTACTCTTATAATGCTGCCCCCATTTTTTAATACCTTTAGAATCAAGATGGACTAAATAATCTGCTATTTTTTGACCTGATAAATATTCTGGGAATATAACAAAATCAGCACCCCCCTTATATAATAATAAAGCATCAAAAGCATTATGTGTAGTTATTATTGTAATAATAGACTTATTATTTGATTTAGCCATCTTTATCAATCTAAGATTATCATTAAAATTTGGAACAGTTGAAATAATTATCTTTGCTTTATAAATATTCAAATTTTCAATAACATGAACATTACCATAATCACCATAAACACAATTAATATTTTCTCTTCTTAATTCAGCAACTCTTTCTGGATTAAAATCTACAACTACAAAATTCTTATATCTTTGTTTTAATATTTCAATAATCCTAGAAGCCATTCTATGAGCCCCAATAATAACAATATGTTCTTTTAATTCTTTTTCTAATTTTTCAGTACCAAAATTTTTAGGATTAGTTTCAATCTTTATTAATAAAGGATGAATAAAAGTATAAATATCCCTATCATATTTTATTAAATAAGAAGTTAAAGTGAAAGTTATAGCACCTAAAATAACTACAAGACTAAATATATTATTTTGTAAATGGCCAAGAACAACACCAGTTCCTGCAAGAACAAGAGAAAATTCACTTATCTGGGCTAAAGCAATGCTTGAACTAAAAGATGTCCTATTACTTTGTTTAAATAATTTAAGTAAAATAAATATTATTAATGGTTTTATAATAACTACAAGTAAAAAAGAAATTAAAAGTAATACTGAAATAGCCCTAAATGAAAAAGATGTAATTTGCAACCCTAGAGAAACAAAAAATATAACTAAGAAAAAATCCTTTAAAGATTTTACCCTGCCAATTATTTCTATGCTGTATTGAGATGAAGCTAGAGCTATGCCTGCAATAAATGCGCCGATAGCAATAGAAAAATTAAGATAATATGCCAAACCAGCATATACAAAACTTATTGCTAAAGAAACTATAAATAATAATTCTGGAATAGATGCACTTAATTTTAAAATATAATTAAAGATATATTTACCTATAAAATAAGAAACTATTATTAAAGCAAGACCTTTAAAGATAGATAGAAATGTAAATGTTGAAGTACTGCCTAAACTTTGTAATAAAGATAAAACTAAAACAACCATAATATCCTGAACTAATAAAATACCCAAAACAATCTTACCATGTAACGTCTGTAATTCATTTTTGTCATCTATTAATTTAATGACGATCATAGTACTTGAGAAAGCAACAATAAGACCAATGTAAAAAGCTTCTATCTTAGACAACCAAATCCCTGCAAAAAAAGCACTGACAGCGGTAACCATAATTACCTGCAAAAACCCTGTAACTGCCACCACCCACCCTAATTGTCTGAATTTGTTTAAATCTAATTCTAAACCCACAATAAATAATAAGAAAGCTACACCTAATTCTGCTAAAGTTTTAATTAAGTCTATGTTTTTAACCCACCCAAAAGTTATAGGACCTATTAAGAAACCAGCTATGACATAACCTAAAACTATGGGTTGTTTTATTAATTTAGTAAGTAAAGCTAAGAATGCTGCAGCCAAAATTATTATTCCTATATCAATTAAAAGTGAATTTATCATCATAACCTCTTTACTATATATCTTAGAATTGTATTGTTAATAAATGTTATTGTTTTAATTTATTGAGTTTAAAAAATTTATTATAAATAATCTAAAAAAAATATTAATGAACTTTTAAAGTTTTTTATTATATTTTTATAGTAGTAATAATAAAAAAATTTATAAACATTACTAATATTTTTATTTAATAATTTTATAATCCTGCCACGAGTTTTCCCACTTTTAATTCTAGTTTACATTACGACATATAGTGGAAGTTTATTTCTTTTTTAAAGTAATCTCAATAAAACTTACCCTAACATTCCTGTTTTCTTTATTAATAAACTCTTCAGAACCTATTTTAATGTCCTTAAGTTCTATTTGATCTTTTAAAAATCTATTCTTTGCAACTTCTGCAATATCTACAGCTTTAGAAATAAATTTACCTCTTGATTTAATTATAACTTCAGGCATATTATGTGCAGTAAAATTCATAACAACGCTAGTCGCATAATTAATTAAAGGTTTTTCACCTACATAAATAGTGTTTGTTCTCTCCCTAAATTTATATTCTTTATGTTCTTCAGTCATTTTACAATGATCTTAAAAAGATGATGCTCTTTTTTGAGAGTTTTTAACTAATTTAGTAATATAACCAGCAATAACATTTCTTAATTTCTTAGAAGGAACTTCTGCAAGACTTTCCACAGTTTTTTTATTATGTTCAAAATTAGGTAGAAACGCTTCTGGGTTAGATTTTAACAATTTTTCTCCAGATCTCTTGATTAATGTAGTTCTTATTCTTCCCATGTTTCTAATGAAAATTTGGATAGTTTATAAAGATTGTGATGAGTATTTTTTGTGTATTATTTGAGAATTATTAATGTTTTAATTTACAATAAAATTTTTTAATTAATCTATTTATTAAATAATCAATTAATTATTTTTAAATCTATAATTTTATAATTCTATATAAAACCTAATTCTTTTCCAAAACATAAATCTCTCTATGAAGTTTACTGCCTTTGTAAGCATAAAATACAGGTTTGTAAATAACTGTAAAACCATAAGCACTTGCAATATTAATAAAATCAATCTTAATATTTTTATTTTCTAAAGTTCTAATAATCGGGATTATAATAACAATTCTTTCATCTTTATTTAAAATTTCTTTAGCCTGTCTAACAATACTATCATAAAGCTCTCTTAAATCTCTAACTAAATGTTGAGCCTCTTCTAATCTAGGAAGTTTTCTAATAAAAGGACCCATATATGGCTCTGTAACAATAACATTTCCTTTTTTAATAACACTAAACATTTTACGAGCATCAAGTTTAATCAATTGATAATTAGAATTAATATTATAATTATTTTTTAACCACTCTAAATTAGTTTTACTTTGTTTAATAGAATTAGAGTCATCATCTATTCCTATAACATTAATATTTTTTAATAATGCTTCTTGTAATACTGTCCCGCTTCCACAAAAGGGATCAATTAATATTTGTCCTGGTTTAACCTTACTAATATTAACCATAATTTTAGCCAATCTTATAGAAATACTTTTCATATAATCAACATCAGGTCTTCCAAGATCTCTTCTTTTGAATTCCTTAGGATCTGAAACATATCTTACAATACCAATAAAATTCTTAAAAATAATAAAATTAATCATATCGTTAATAAAATCTTTCTTAGATAGGCTAGAAGGATCAAGATTCCTTTTAAAAGAAGCTTTTATCTTTTCTTTTTTAAAGTAATCCTTAAGATAATCTGAAACTGTAGAAAATAACTTAGTCTTGAAAGGTTCTATAGCATAATTAACTTTATTTTTTATCCCCGGATAAATATTAGCTTTAGTTAAACTATCTTCAATATCATAATAATTATCACTATTTGAGATTACTTCAGCTATTTTAATAGTCCCGCCAAGTTCATTAATAACTTCAGGATCAAGTTTTTCTATATTAATAACTAAAATATCAGAGCTTTCATCAATAATTTCTACCTTAATATTTCTAGAATCAAAATAAGACTCTATCTCAATCCTTGAAAGTTCAGGATCTCTTCCTAAAACAAATAAATATGATGTTTTCATATATTAAATGTTTTCATATAAATTATAAAGGTTTCCAATTTTATGTAAGTTTATACAAGCATTCTAAATAGATCTACAGAAATTTCTTGTGAAGCTTTTTTAATTCAAAAATATTATTATAATTATTGGAGGTAAAATAAAATGAAAAAAGAAAACTATGAAAATAAAAAAATAGAAATAAAAAAAGAGGATGAACTAAATGATGATAAAGAATGGTATAAATCATTATGTTATTATGAAAAAGATATAAAAGAAAATGAATTTGAAACACTAGAAATAGACTTAGATGCAATAGACATGAAAGAATTTGAAGAGGAGTTCTGGGAGTATAAAAAATGATAGTAATAAACTTATGGTTACATGGAAAACCAAACTGGGCATTGCCGATAGAAGGAAGATCAAAGGTGGATCCATTTATAATAAGAGATTATGGAGATACTATAAGAGATCATTTACATAATATTGCTGTGATAGTAACTAAACTACAATGCCATGGCTGGCGCCTTATAGAAAGCTATGGCCAGCTTTATTCATTAGAATATTATAAAATTGGAATAACAAAAGATAATATAAAAGAAGAACTTAAAGAATTAAAGATAAGTGCTGATGAAATAAGTCTGCAAGATATTAATCAACCTTATAAGACTTAATTTTATTTTTTATTTATAATTCTTTAATTAAAACCTGCCCTTTAAATTTAGTTTCTATTAATTTTTCTACTTTTTTATTAATTTTTCCATCTATTAAAAATATAACTGGTAATTTTTTTATTTGACCTTCGGCATAAGCCATAGAAACATCAGCTTCATTTATAGTAGGTTTGGATTTTGCAACAGCAAGATATCTTAATTTACCTAAAGAACTTTTTATATCAACTATAAAATTTATTACTTTATCTTTTTTTACTAATTCTTCTTTTAATATTTCTATATTATTTTTCTCAAGGAATCTAGAAACATTATTATAAAATTTACCTTCAGGCTTCTTAGATTCTTCAGCAATAATTTCTCTTTTTATATCTTGACTTTTAAAATCTTCTTTTATCGATTTAATTACTTCTTTTACAATCTCTTGTCTTTCATTTATTGATTCATTATATATTTTATTATAATCTTTTTCAATAATATTTTCTTCAACAATTTTAGAAACTAATTGTTCTGGAATAATGGAATTTTGAATAATATTCTGAGGAATAATCTCTTGTGAAATAACTTCTTCAGGAACATATATCTTATTTGTAGCAATAATATTTTTTTGTAAATTAGTTTTAATATAATCTTCAATTAAAACCTTAGCTTCTTCATCTGAAACTAAATGATGTTTCCAGAAAGAATCCTGTTCATTATCAATAAGTACTGTAATTTGTCTTGTGAAATCTTTTAAACTTTTAATAGCTACTCTCTGCCAAGGTTCAAGATCTTTTTCCCTAACAATTTTTTTATCTTTTATTAAATAATAAGCTTCTTTTTCCTTACCACCAAGACTATGATATAATTTTTCATCCATTAAAGCTTCCTGGCCTGAAAGATAATAAACAGGAGAACCACCAATAGATGCATGTGTAATTTTTATTAATTTTCTATCTACTAATTCTGATAAAATTGCAGAAGAAAATAAAATATTTGTGTTAAGAACTTTAGCTATCTGAACAGGTAAAACAGGACCATTAATCTTTATAAAACTTAATGCCGCTTCTCTTTGATCCACCATCATAATAAGTATATTTAACTTTATTTAAACATTTTGTAGGTTTAAACATATAGTCCTATAATAATATTATTCTACATTAAATTCTTATTTATATCTTATAATTATAAAATTTATTTGAGACTAATTAAGGTCTAATCCACCTTATTTCCCAATATGTTATTTGACATTCTACATCTGCACAAGCAACTAATAATCTTTTCCTTGTTGAATGTGCTACTCTATTTTTAGCAGAGAATTCATACCACCCAAGTTGTTCTCCCTCTGATACAGGATAAACAATCCATCTTGCATGATCTTCACCAGGCTTAACACCTCTATCATAAACTCTAAAATCAGCACCAAATTTTAAAGCAGTTTTAACAATATAACCACGTTTTCTTAAATCCTTAAATACACAATATCTCACCCAAAAATTTGGTTCTATTTTTCTTGCTTTTTTAATATAAGAATCAAAATCTAAAGTTTTATTACCAGATTTTATTTTAAATTTTCCCCTTTCTAATAAATATAATCCTTCAATCAAAGAATATTGAAATTTTTTATTTTCTGTAGGCTCACCGTATCTAGTTTTATCATATAATTCTCTAGTCAAATTTGTACTATCAGAAATAACAATTTCTCTTTCCAAATATACTTCAACCGTTTCAGTAGTTTCATTTAAAACATCCTTGACTTCAACAGAAGATTCTTCTTTAGGAAGTTCATGAACAATATTTTCCTTAATTATAACTTCTTCAATTTTTGTAGATTTTTTCTTCTTTCTTCCCATTAGAGTTTTAATATTGAGAACAGTTTAAAAAGCTTTTTATATGTTAGGGTATATAGTTTATATAATGAAAATCGTATTTTTAGGAACAAGCTCAATGCAACCAACAAAAGAAAGAAATCTTACAAGTATTTATATTAACTATGAATCAGAACACTTAATGTTTGACTGTGGAGAGGGAACTCAAAGACAAATGAAATTTGCAGGATTAAAACCTACTAACTTAACAAGAATATTTATAAGCCATTTCCATGCTGACCATGTATTAGGATTAGCTGGCTTAATGAGAAATCTAGAAGCAAATGACTATAATAAAATATTATGTATCTATGGCCCTAGTGGATTAAATAAATTTTTTAATAACATGATGAACTCTGCATATTATAATCAAAAATTAAAAATAAAATTAATAGAAATAAAAGATAATACTATCATAGAATTTGAAAAATTTAAAATAAAAGTATATGCATTAGAACATAGCGTACCTTCATATGCATTTAGGATAGAAGAAAATGATAAAAGAAAAATAAATATAGAATATACCTCAAAAATTGGATTAATACAACACCCTATACTTGGAGACTTACAAAAAGGTAAAGATATAGTTTGGAAAGATAAAAAAATAACTGCAGCAAAAGCAACAAAAATATTAAAAGGAAAAGTTGTAACAATAGTTTTTGATACAGGATATTGTAAGAATGCTATAAATGCAGCAAAAAATTCAGACTTATTAATAAGTGAAAGTACATTTTCAGAAGAACATAAGGAAAAAGCAAAAGAATACAAACACTTAACTGCAAAACAAGCGGCTTTAATAGCAAAAAATTCTAAGTCTAAAAAATTAATACTAACACATTTTAGTCAAAGGTATAAAGAAGTTAATATAATGAAAAAAGAAGCAGAAGAAGTTTTTAAAAATGTGGAAATAGCAGATGATTTAAGTGTTTTTAATATTTAATAATTTTTAAATAAGAAAATTTCATTAAATAATTCAAAGCTAATAGTGATAATATATTTGATCAAACCTATAATCAATGAAATTGCAAATAATATAGAATTTTTAGATAATATTAAAACAGAAAATAAATCAAACATTTTAAAGATAATAAATATTACCAAACCAGCTCCCATACTTATAGCTAATGTTATCAAAAAAGTCATATAAACATTTTTCCTGTTAATTTTAAAATAATCAATAGAAACTTTTATTGAATTGAATACACTTTTATTCCCTAAAAACATTATAGGATCAACAAATAAAAATATTAATTTTAAATATAATGATGATAAAACTAATAAAATAAATAATAAACCTAATAATGCCATCCATAAAATGGGAAGTGATGTTCTAAATTTTACTATAATTACACCTATAATAAAAAATATAAAAAATACAAATAAAACTAAAAATGATAAAATAAATCTTAATAAAAATAATCTAAACCAAAATTTTGAACTTGATTTATAAGATTCAGATAATTTAATTTTTTTATTTTTTGTCAAAGTAGATATCATTACTTTTTTTAATGTAGTAGTTCCTATGCCTAGTATTATACTAAATAAAATAAATGCAACAGCACTATATACAAGTTTAATAAAAGATGGACTATTGCTTATTATCTCTTTTATCCTTGCTGTTAAAAATGTATAATCAAAATTAAAATTTAATAAAAGACCATTAAAATGCAAAAAATAATAACCAATAATTAAACTAAATAAATAAAATAATAAATCTGGAAAAAATAAAATTTTATTATTAATTAATAGTCTAAAAGAATCTTTAATATTTCTTCCATAATCTACTTCTTTTTTCATTAAAAATTAGAACCATGAATGGGTTTATATATCTTATTATAGTAATAAAATAAATGATAAATCCTATATTCTTAAAATTTGCTGGGCTAGAAATAAGATATTATGGAATATTAATGGCTTTAGCTTTTCTAACAGGATATTTTATTGTGAAAAAATTAAGAAAAGAGTTTGAATTAAGTGAAGAACATGTTGAAAATTTATTTGTCTACTTTTTAATAAGTGCAATAGTTGGAGCAAGAATATTTGAAATATTATTTTATGATTTAAATTATTATTATAAAAACCCAATAAAAATATTTTATTTGTGGGAGGGAGGGTTAGCATCACATGGTGCAGTAATTGGAATGTTTTTAGTAGCTTTATATTATTCTAAAAAACATAAAATCCCTTTTTATAACATAACAGACTTATTTGTAATTCCGATAGCATTAGGGTCTGCATTTGTAAGACTTGGAAATTTTATAAACCAAGAATTAGTTGGAAAGATAACTACTTTATTTTGGGGAATAAAATTTGATAAATACGAAGGACTAAGACACCCAATACAATTATACCAAATATTTAGTAATTTAGTATTATTTGGGATATTATTTAATATTAGAAAAATAAAAAATAGAAAACCAGGATTAATATTCTGGACCTTTATGATATTATTTTCCATATTTAGATTTTTTATAGAATTCTTTAGAGACTTGCCAGCAGGTTATGGGCATTACTTATTTGGTTTAAATGTTGCACAAATAATGAGTTTGATAATATTTTTAATATCAATATGTCCATTTTATAAAAGAATTGAATAACTAACATAATAATTTCTTTCCAATTATATCTAATAAATCAAAAAAAAATTAGATACTTCCTAAATAAACTTTTTTTATACCTTGAATCTTTTTTATCCTTTCTGTTATAGCAATTAAAATATTTAGATCGTCAATCTTAATAGAAAATCTACATTCAGCCAAACCGCTACCTATAGATCTGCCTTTGGTATTATTAATATTTATTTTCATAGAAGCAATATTATTTAAAATCTCAGCGAATAAACCAGGTCTGTCAAGAGCTTCAACCACTACTTCAATATCAGAATATTTAGGGCTTTTCCAATTAGCCTTAGATTTTTCTTTAGTTGCTTTTTTAACTTCTTCACAATTTTCTTTATGAATATTAAATCTTTCAAGACCAAACTTAACAGCAATAATATTGTCACTAGGAAGAGGGCTGCAGCAAGAAGCAAGTTTAATTTTTGCATTTTTATACCCTTCAACATAAATAAAACCTTCGCTAACATTTTTCTTATCTTCTATAATATTTGAATATGTAGCAACAGAAACCTTACCTAAATTTCTAAGGGCTTGTTTTATTTTATTTCTAGCTTTTGAAGTTCTAACAAATTTAACCCATTCTCTTGCAGGCATATGTGTTTTAGCTGTTATAATTTCAATTGTATCACCGTTATCAAGAATAGTCTTAAGATTGGAAAATTTACCATTTATATTTGCTGCTGTAGCATGATTACCTATATCACTATGAACAGCATAAGCAAAATCTAAAACAGTAGAACCTATAGGAAGCTGGATCTCTTTACCTTTAGGAGTAAAAACAAATATATAATCAGAAAAAAAATCAACATCAATATTTTCTATATTTTCTTCATGAACCAGTTCTTTTAACCAACCTAAAATTTTATCAAACCCAGCATCTTCTTTATTGCCTTTGTATTTAAAATGAGCAGCAAAACCTTCTTCAGCAAGATTGTGCATATCGTGAGTTCTTATTTGAATCTCAATTAATTTACCTTCATTATCAAATACAGTTGTGTGTAAAGATTGATAACCATTTGGTTTAGGAGTTCCAATATAATCTTTAAATTTACCTGGAACAGGCCTCAAAACATTATGAACAATACCTAGAACTTCATAACAAGTTTCTATACTATTTATAATAATTCTTAAACCAACTATATCTGTAATTTCATCAAGATTATAATCTCTGGTAAATGTTTTTTTGTAAATACCATAAATACTTTTAACCCGTCCACTTACTTCAAAAACAATACCTTTCTTTTTTAATTCATCTTCTATTATTTTTTTAACTTTAAAAATTCTTGTCTCACCAAAATCTCTTTTAATTTTTATTTTTTCCTCTATCTCTTTATATTTTTCAGGTTCTAAATATTTAAAGGCTAAATCTTCTAATTCTGATTTAATTTTAGACATTCCCAATCTATAAGCAAAAGGTGCATATATATCCCTAGCTTCTTTGCTAACTCTAATTTTTTCTTCATCGTCTAAATGGGCTAATTCACGCATATTAGCAAGTTTGTCACATATTTTAATTATAACAACTCTAATATCTTTACTAGCAACTAATAAAACTTTTCTTAATGCTTCATCTTCAAAGTTTCTTTTTTTAAGAGTTTTTTTCAATGTACTAATTTTATCAATACCTTCTAATATTTCTGCTATTTCTGGATTAAAGTTTTTTTCAATTTCATATTTTTTTATACCTTTATTTATTAAACCATGCATCAATGCAACTGCTAAGGTATTATCGTCTACTTTTAAATCTGATAAAATATAAGCAACATCTAAATAATGTTCAATCCATAATCTATTATTTTTCCTTTTTTTATCTTGTAAATATTTTTCAGATAATCTATATGCTTTTTCTAGTAATGTTATGTTACTATCTTTATTATAACGTAATACTTTTTTTATTAAGTCTTTAAATTCCATATTAAAAAATATAAGATAATCTTTAAAAAGATTGTGAAGTATTAAAATTTAATTTTGATACTAAAAAATAGTAAACTTCTTATAATTAGTAAGAAAATTGTTGTATATTTTTATAATTTTTTTAAAATTAATATTAATAAGATTTAAATGTCTTATTGATATATAAAATACATGAGATACAATAGACAAGAAATATTTAATAAAATAGGAAAGGAAAAACAGATAGTAATAGAAAATAGTACAATTAGTATAGTTGGGTTAGGAGCCTTAGGTTCAGTTATTAGTGAAATGTTAGTTAGAGCTGGTGTAAAAAATTTAATTATAATAGACAGAGATATAGTTGAATTAACAAACTTACAAAGACAATCATTATACATAGAAGAAGACATTGGAAAACTAAAGGCTATAGTTGCAAAAGAAAAATTAGAAAAAATAAATTCTGAAGTTAAAATAAAGTATTATGTTGAAGATTTAGATAGTAATAATATAAATATTTTACAAGGAGATTTAATTTTAGATTGTACAGATAATTTAGATACTAGATTTTTAATAAATGATTATTGTAAATTAAAAAAAATCCCATGGGTTTATTCTGGAGTTATCGGTAGCAGAGGTATGGTGTTAAGTGTACTACCTGATAATTCATGCTTTAGTTGTATATTTAAAGAAAGTGATGGTATTTTAGGAACTTGTGATACAGAAGGAGTAATTAGTTCTATAGTCCATTGTATTGCAGGAATACAGTTTAATGAAGCTATAAAAATTCTGACAAAACAATTAACTAATATACAACTTTTATATTTTGACATCTGGAATTTAAATTTAAATAAAATAAAAATTGAAAAAAATAAAAATTGTGGAACATGCAATGGTAATTATAAATGGTTGAATGGTTATGGGAATAAAAAAGTTTTAAAATTATGCGGAAATAATAAATTTCAGATAAAACTTAAACCATTAAATCTTAAAATATTACACAAAAAATTAATAAATAATAATGTATTGTTAACAAAACAATGTTTAATTTTAGAGGATATGACTATTTTTAAAAATGGAAGAATATTAGTAAAAGCAGAAACAAAAGAGAGGGCAAAATCATTAATTGATAAATATTTAAAATGATAATAAGAAGATGTTCAACTAGAGGCGCTTTTGAAGCAATACCAGATAAAGTAATAACTTTAAAACTAGAAAAAATAAAAAATAAATATAAGATTATAGCAGATTTACCCATACTAATAATAATTAAAATAAATAATTATGAAATAACATGTTATAAAAATGGAAAATTAGTTATAAGAAATTGTGATATAAAAGAAGAAGCTGAAAAAATAGCTAATGAAATATATGGGATTGGAATATGAGAGAGATATTTATAATAGGAACAATACACGACAAATTTACAAATATTGAAGAACTTAAAAGTATATTAGATAAAATAAAACCAGATCAATTATTAGTTGAGATAACACATAATGATATTTTAATGAATAATTTTAAATCTTATCCAGTTGAAATGATTTTCTCTTATAAGTGGGGTGTTAATAATAAAATAAAAATTAATGGTTTTGATTATGAAATAAATATTTTAAAAAATATTTCTAAAAGAAGATTTGATAAAATTACAAGAAATGTTATCAGACATATTAAAAGACTAGATTGGAAAGATTTTAATAAAAAAGAAAACAGAAATTTATTTTATGAATATAATGAAAAAATTTTAGATAATAAAAAAAATATTAAAAGAGAAAATATGATGTTAATAAATATTTATAATTCTATGATAAGTAATGGGAAAATTGTAATAATAACTGGCGCTGGACATCTAGATTTTTTTGAAAAAAATATAAAAGGAGCAGTATTTCCATTAGAAAAATGAAAGGATTGTTATTGATAAGCGGTGGATTTGATTCACCTGTTTCTGGATATCTAATGCAAAAAAAAGGTGTAGAAATAATAGCAGTACATTTTTCTTATGAACCTTTTACAGATAATGGACCAGAATTAAAATCTAGAAAAGTTAGTGAAATATTAAAATTTAAAAAAATAATTGTTAAAAATATAGGAAAGGAATGTGCTGAAATATCTAAAAAATGCAATCATAGATTATATTTTGTATTAACAAAAAGATTAATGATGAAACATGCTGATAAAATAGCAAAAGAAGAAAAATGTGATTTTATAATAACAGGAGAAAATTTATCACAAGTTTCATCTCAAACACTACAAAATTTAAATACAATAACAGAAGCTACTAAAATTAAAATAATAAGGCCGTTATTAACTTATGAAAAAGTAAATATATTAAAAATAGCTAAAGAAATAGGAACTTATGATATTTCAATAGGACCTGAAGTATGTGATGTATTAGGACCAAAACACCCTGCAACTACTAGTTCAATTGAAGATATTCATAATGAAGAAGAAAAATTAATTATTTGAGAATTATAAATTCTTTAATTAAAAAATAATATAATTAATCTTGATATAATCTACCATATGGACTTTTAGTTTTATAATTTTGGATTTATTATGTTAATATAACTTTAAAGTAGTTTTTACATTGTTGTAACTTAATAAAGATTGAATTGTACTAACATCATTTCCAGATTCAATTAAATAAGTTGCAAAACTATGTTTTAATATATAATAATGAACATTCTTTTTTATTATATTTATAGCAAA
>CAYSFG010000032.1:0-5379 GCA_964430545.1 Candidatus Woesearchaeota archaeon | reverse complement strand
ATTATCTTTTATAATTAATGAATTATCTAATTCATTCTTTATTTGATCTCCTAACTTATTTTTTATCCATGAATTTATTGGTGTACCATATCCTTGCTTTTTTCTATTTATTATTATTTCTGGTAATAAGTTATAAGATATTTTTCTTAGGACATTTTTAGCAAGTTTAAATTTTAATTCTGGGTGTATTGTAAAAGAATAATCTATTATTTTATCATTTATATAAGGAACTCTTACTTCTATTGAATTTAACATTGACGCTTTATCTGTTTTCATTAAAAAATATTCTGGAAGCCTATATTTCAAATCCAAATATAATAGTTTATTTAAGTAATTATTAAATTTATTACCAAGTTTTTTATTAATACTATTATAAGCTAATTCATTATTAAAACCTAATTTTGTTCCAAGTTTTATCTCATTATCAGTAAACATTCTATTGATAAACAAATATGCTTTAGATGGGTTTTTTAATTCAGAATAATTTTTATACTTATTATTTAAATTATTTGATAATAACGTTAATGGTTTTAATAATTTTATAGCATTAGATAATTTAGATAGATTATTTAATTTGTAGTAATAATCATAACCACCGAATATTTCATCAGAGCCATCACCAGATAAAACTACTTTATAATTATTTTTTCTAGCTAATTTTGAGATATTATAAGCTGGTATTATTCCAGGATCAATTATTGGTTCATCGCTATTTTTTTCTATTTTTTTTAATGATTTTAATGCTATTTTTTCATTCATAAAAAAATTATAGTGTTTTATTCCTAATTTTTTTGTTAATATTTCTGCATATTTCATTTCTGAGAACATATCAAACTCTAAAGTGAATGCTGTTATGTTTTTATTCTGTTTGTGTGCTAATGCTGTTAGTAAACTAGAATCTATGCCTCCGCTTAAGAAAACTCCTATAGGCACATCAGATTCTAAATTACCTTTTACAGAATTATTTATTATTTCTTTTAATTCTTTTAATAAATAATTTTCTTTTCGTTTTATTATATTCTCATTTATGTCATAATAAGAATTAATATTTAATTTATTATTTTTTAATATTATATAATTTCCTGGTATTAATTTGTATATATTATTAAATAGAGTATTGCTAAAAGGAATATATCCGAATCTTAATAATTGGCTTAAAGAAGTTTTATTTAATTCTTTTTTATAAGATTTATATTTTAAAATAGCTTTTATTTCTGATGCAAAGATAAATTTTTGATTATCCCAATAATAATATAACGGTTTTACACCTATTTGGTCTCTAGCTAAAAATAATATTTTCTTATTAGTATCCCATATAGCAAAAGCAAACATACCATTTAGTTTTTTTAAACATTCTACTCCATATTCTTTGTAAGCATAGATTATTACTTCTGTATCTGTTTTAGATTTAAATTTATATTTTATTTCTAGTTCTTTTCTTAATTTTTTATAATTATATATCTCTCCATTAAAAATTATCCAAATAGTTCCACTATCATCAGACATAGGTTGTTTACCATTATTACTTAAATCAATTATTGCTAATCTTCTATGCCCTAAAGAAACATTTTTATCTGTGTAATAACCAAAACCATCAGGTCCTCTGTGTTCAATGGAATTAGTCATTAGTTTTAATAAATCCTTATCATCCCAATTAAATCCTGTTATTCCACACATAATTTTTATTATGTTATGAGTTATTTAAATCTTATTAATAAGAACTTTATAATATAATAAATTAAATTACTGATGTTGAGGATGCATTTATAGTACTTTTTATTCTTTGTGGTCTTGGTTCATAGACCCTTCTTAAGTCATGTTTAGTTGTTACAGAATAGAATCTTTTCAAAGCCCATATAATATCAGCAAATGATTGTATACTAAATGTAAATCTTTTAATGTTTTTAAAAGATAATATACGATTTCTCATTTTTCTATCTAAAGCTGTTACTGCTTCATTATAAGCGATTATTCTTTGTTCTTTTGTAAATTCAGGAGTGTCAAAAACTATTTTTTCATAGAATAATTTTGATTTATTATTTTCAAAATAAAAGTTTGAGTAATCCATTACAGGTGTGTATTCACAATAAAATTTTCCGTGTTCTATAACATAATCCCAAAATGGTGTTCCAGGATGTGGGATGGCATGATTAAAATTTGCTGTATCAAGTCCAGATTCTTCTTCAAAGAATTTTATTGTTTCTCTAACTGTTTCTGGTGTATCACCTGGTAATCCTATTATAAAATGCCCACCTACCATTTGTATTCCTGCATCATGACAATTTTTTACTGCTTTTATTATTATATTTCTATTTGCACCTTTTTTTATATTTCTTAAAACTTGATCGTTTCCTGATTCAACTCCAAAAAATATAAGATCACAATTTACTGCTTTTAATTTCTTTAAAACTTCCATATCTTGTGCTCCAGTAACATGTAAGCCATTTGGTAGTATAATTCTAAGTTTTAATTCTCTTTTTAGTATTTCATCACATATTGCTATAACTCTTTGTTTGTTTACTCCAAAGTTTTCATCTACAATTGCAAATGTTTTATTACATCTTTCTGCTATTTCTGGATATTTATTTAACATCATTTCCATTTCATCAACTACATTTTCAGCACTTCTACCCCTAAATGTACTACCTGTTACTGGTCTTGAACAAAATGTACATTGCATTGGGCATCCTCTGCTTGTTAATATAGAGAAAGCTGCATGATAACTTCCTAAATCTATTATATCCCTATCAGGCGCTGGAAACTGATCTAAATCCATTATAGGTGAAGCTAATTTATTTATTATTATTTCAGATCCTTTTCTCCATACTACATTAGGAATTCCTGTAAAATTATATTTTCCTGTTGATATATTCTCTTCTATTTGTTTCATTATTGGTACTATTGTTAAATCTGCTTCTCCAACTACTAATAAGTCTATTTGTGGGCAATTTTTTATTATAACATCTTTAAACATTGTTGCATGTGGTCCACCAAACATTAAAACTTTACAATATTTTCTCAATTTTTGCGACATCTCCATAGCAAAGTGAAATGTTGGTAATGCAGCTGTTAATAAAATAATATCTGGATTTTCTTCTAATTTTTTTTGTAAATATTTTTCAGTTCTTAAAGATGATACAACTTGGTCTGCTACATTATCAACCATTAAATCTACCAAAGCTATATCTGTATATCCTGCACGTTTTAAAACTGCACTTATTAAACATAACCCTAAAGGTGGTGATCCTGAACCCATAGGTTGTACTATTAGAATTTTCATAAATTATTTAGGATTAAGTATTATATAAAACTTATTATAAATTTTTAAAAATTATTGATTAATAAGGTTTATAACATTAAAACATTAGATAAGAATATGAAAACCTTAGATCTTGGATGTGGTAGAAATAAAATAAAGGATTCTATTGGAGTTGATATAATTAATTATAAGGGTGTTGATATTGTAATGAACTTAAACATATTTCCTTATTCATTTAAAGATAAAACATTCGATTTGATATATTGTTATGATACAATAGAACATTTAGATAATATCACAGAATTAATGAAAGAATTATATAGAATACTAAAAGATGATGGGGAAATAAAAATAAGAACTCCACATTTTTCTAGTATGTGGGCTTTTTCAGATCCAACTCATAAACATTTTTTTGGTTTTAAAAGTTTTGATTGTTATTGTGGTTTAGAAGCTAATTATTTAGATTTATTTAAGATTAAGTCAAAGAGGATTACATTTGGTAAATTATTAAAGTTTTTAGAATTATTTTTTAATAAATTTCCAGGGTTATATGAAAGAAGATTAGCTTTTATTTTTCAGGCTTGTGATTTATTTATTATTTTAAAAAAGAAATTATAAGATTTTATTGTATAATTGAATAATCTTTTGAACTACCACATTCCATGAGAAATTATTTTTTATATAATCTTTTTTTATTTTTAATTTATTATTATTTAATAATTCAATTATTATTCTTACTATTTCATCATGATTTTCTATATCCACTAAATAACCATTTTTTCCATTTGTTATTACATCTTTCATTCCAGAATTATTAGCAGTTATAGGAATAACACCGCAGGCCATTGCTTCTAATAAAACTTTAGGTAAACCTTCTTCATAAGATAATAGCATAAATATTTTTGTTTTATTATAATAATCAACTAATTTATGATTAGTTACTGGCGGGATTAGTATAACATTTTCTTTAAGGTTTAATTCATTAATTAAATTGACTATATTTTGATAATCTAAGTCAGTTTTTATTCCACCTATTAAATAAGATTTTATATTAGGGATATTATTTTTTAATTTATATATTACTTTAACAAAATTAAGTAAATTCTTTTTAGTTGCAAATCTACCAACGTATAATATATCTATATTCTTTTTAGTTTTTTTCTCTTTGAATAATGAAACATCTACTCCTGTTGGTATAAAATATATTTTATCTTGATTTATTTTAAAATTTTTTATAACTTCTTCTTTAGCATCAGATGATACTGTTATTATTGCATCAGCTCTTTTACATATATATTTATTAAATAAATAAAAATATATCACATCCTTGAACGTTGTAATGTTTTTTATTGGGACTTTTTTGTAGGCTAACGGACTTCCGTGTATTGTGTGTACAAATTTTGCTTTTATTCTTTTCTTAAAAAAATATAATAAAAATGTGCTTGTTTGATGTGTATGGATTATATCATATTCTTTATTTTTTAAATTTTTATATACATCATAACCAAATAATAAATAACTAAATCTTCTTCTTCTTGGTATAATTGTTACATTATTTTTATTAGAATCAGATTCGAGTGTATAAATATCATTTTTTATATTATTCTTTTCCAATTCTTTTATTAAATTATAGTAATATGGTTTTAATCCACTATCTAGATTTTCTTTTTTTTCATAATAGTATGGGCATATTCTAGCTATTTTTATTGTTTTCATTTTTTATAAGGTTTGATAAATCCATAAATAAATCCAAATAAGTTAGGAATATTTACAAAATAACCAACTAATGGTGCATAAAGAGCGTATATTTTTCCTTTAATATTTTTTGCTTTTAACATAATCTTAATTCCATTTAATAACAACGGCAAAGGATGTAATATTAATAATAATAAAATAAAATAATTAAATATGCTTATTATTAATATTAAAAATGGTAATGAAAAATAGATTAATTTAAGTATCTTAAATAAATTAAAATTTCTTTCAGTTGAATACATTCTTCCTATTTCAAAATTTTTTTTAATTACGTCTTTTGGATTTTCTTCAAGTTTATGATACCAATGACATCTTCCATCATGAATAATTTTATAGCCTTTATCCAATATCTTCTTAGCTAGTCT
>CAYSFG010000031.1:0-19582 GCA_964430545.1 Candidatus Woesearchaeota archaeon | reverse complement strand
ATTTTTATTATTTTTATATTATATGCAAGAAATGAATACAAACATTTTATATTAGCTGGATTATTATTTTTAGTAATAATATCCCCGGCAATAATAAAAAGTAAAAGTGCTACATTTTTCAAAAATGATGGATTATACTTTAGTATAGTTGAGAAGAGAGTATCTGAAGTGCATTTACCGGAATTAAGTTTCGGGACAATAAAATTAATAATAATTTTCCTTTTAGGGTTATTAGGATATTATTTTAAAGAAGAAAAAACAAAAGAAGACAAAGCAATTTTATATTGGGCTTTAGGTTTAGTTGTAGTTTTTTTTGTATTATTTTTATTAATGAAACAATTTAAAGTACTTTATTCAATTGAACCAACAAGATATCCAAGATTTTTAATATTATTTTCTTTTATATATTTAGCACCGTTATTAAAAAAACTAAAAAAAATTAGTATAATAATAGTATTAATAATAATTTTATCATTATTTATCTTATCATGGCAGTTTTCCCATATATTTTTAATATTACCGGGTGTAAATAGTGTATTTTGCAGTTCATTAAATAATACAAAAGATGTATGGTCTTGTATGCCTCAAGAACAAAAAATAACTTATCCTAAAGAAGTAAAGCAAGTATGTGAATGGTTAAAAGAAAATACACAAAAAGATGATGTGATAACAGTGCCATTAAATTGGGGAGAAAGATATAGATATTGTAGTAAAAGAGCTATAGTAACTTCATGGAAAGATGGAGGAACATCTATACTTTCTAGAGAAGCTGCTTTCAATTGGATAGAAAGATATAATCTTGCTAATGATGCTTATTCTAATAATTCAGTTCAAAAATTTAAAGAAATTAAAGATAAATATAATTCTACTTATGTTGTAACTGAAAACTCACAAAAATTAAATTTTACTATTTTATACAAAGGCAATAATTCATATGTATATAAAATAATTTAAGTTTTATTTTTATTTTATAGACTAATCTTTAAATTTTACAATAGCAATATTTAAATATTGTCTATTTCTTTACTAATAAATGCAAATTCAAAAAATTATCTTAATTAATCCCTCAATGAGAGAATTATATAAAGGATCAAAGGTTGAGGGATCAGTTGGGCATTATCCACCACTTAATTTATTAACTATTGCAGGAGGATTATTAGAATATGGCCATGAAGTTAAAATTTTAGATTTAGACCTTGAAGAAAATATTTATAATGCAATAGAAAAAGCTGTTAAAGATTTTAATCCTGATATTGTAGGTATTACTTTTGCCTCTGCACTATATACCCAATGTATGAATACAATTAGCGCTATAAGAAAAATTAAGGCTAATACTATTATTGTTGCTGGTGGGGCTCATGCATCGTCTGATCCTAAAAGTACGCTAGAAAACACAGATATTGATATTGCTGTCATGGGTGAAGGAGATTATACTATACCAGAAATAATTAAAAATGAATTAAAAGATGTTAAAGGCATAGCTTATAAGAATGAAAAAAAAGAAGTAATAATTAATCTTCCCAGACAACAAATACAAGACCTTGATAAAACACCATTGCCTGCATTTGAATTAATTGATGCTAATAAATATTATGTTCCTCTTTCTTATTGTAAAAAAAATCCATGTGCTCCTTTTGAGACAAGTAGAGGATGTATTTATGGTTGTGTTTATTGCAATAAATCTGTTTTTGGAAAAAATTTTAGAGCTAAATCACCTGAAAGAATTCTTAAAGAAATTAAAAATTTAATTGATTTAGGATATAGAGATTTGCATATTATTGATGATATGTTTACTACTGATCCTTTAAGAGTTAAGGAAATTTGTAAATCAATGAAAGAACAAAATATTAAGATACATTGGAGTTGTCCTAATGGTATAAGAGTTAATAGCGTTGAAGAAGAAATGTTAACTTATATGAAAGAAGCTGGATGTTATAGGGTATCATTTGGAATAGAATCAGGTAGTCAAAAAGTTCTTAATGAAATAAAAAAAGGACAAACCTTAGATCAAGTAAGAAATGCTGTTAAACTATGTAGAAAAGCTAAAATAGAAACTACTGGTTTCTTTATGTTTGGACTTCCTGGTGATACAGAAGAAACTATGCAACAAACTATTGATTTTGCTAAAGAATTAGATCTTGATATAGCTAAATTTAATATTATGACTCCACTGCCTTCTACACCTATTTATGAAAAATGGAAGGGCACTTATATAAAATTTGCTGAAGCATGGGATAAGTTCCAATTCCACAAAAGTAATGATGAAGTTTATAACCATCCTACATTAAGCTGGGAGCAAATAAATAAATATTACAATAAATCTTATAAGGAATATTATTTAAGACCCAAATATTTAGTTAGAAGAATATGGAAAAGTATTATATATGGTACAGTAATTACTGATGCTAAAATATTTTTAAAAGTTAAATGGTAAAATATAAAATTATTTTTAATAAAGATGTTTGTATAGGAGCATTAGCTTGTATGAGTATAAGTCCTGAATTCTTTGAACCAGATGACGGAACCAAAGTCAATCTAATTAAAGGAAAATTTAATGAAGAGACTAATTGTTATGAGATAATAATTGATGAAAAAGATTTTTTGCTTAATAAGTATGCTGAAGAAAATTGTCCTGTAAAGGCTATAAAAATAATAAAAATAGAAGATTAAAAAGATTATTATTTAAGAAGAAACTATTTTTATATATATTTATTAAAAAGAAAACTTTTATATTCCACTTAAAGTTTGATAATTCTATAAAATGGAATTAGGTAATAAGTCAATAGTATCAAATATGTATGATATTTTATTTGTATGTTTACCAATATGGATCCCAATATTATTATTTATATTATTTAAATCATACACAACTAGCGCAGCAGCAATATTTTTATTAGCCTTATTTTTTGTAGGAGAAACACATTTTGGAGCAACATGGTTATTTTTTTTTGATTCGAGTAATAGAACCTGGTTAAAAGAAAGTCCATATAGATCATTCATATTTCCTTTGTTATTAATAATATTTTTAGTGTTAGTATTTTTTTTAATATCCCCATCAGCAGCAATAATATTAACTAGTATAGCCTCAGCTTGGCATGTAACAAGACAAAGTATAGGAATAAATAAATTATATGGAATAAGAGACCATAAAGCTGTAAAATTAAGTAATTTAGCAATATATGGAATGTCTGGATTATTTTTATTTATAGGATTTATAAGATTTTTTACAAAATATAATATAACAACTGAACAACTTAAGATAATACAGATTATAGGAATAATACTTACTATATTGATATTTATTTTTATATTATTTAAAAAAAGCAATAGAGAATTATCAATTAAATTTTATTTATCAACATTAACTGGAATAATAATCTATGCTCCTTACACCTTTGTGCCAAGACCAGAATATGCTGTAGCAATGGGAGTAGGAATGCACTGGCTGCAATATCTAGCTTTAACTGCACCAATATATTTAAGAAAATCAAAAGAGCGGATAATTCTAGGAAACAAAAATTTAATGTCAAAAATAGCTAAAAATAAAATAACCTTATTTATTTATCTAATAATCTATGCTGGATTAATGGTAATGTTAAGACAATGGAATAAAGGTTTTAATACATTTGATTATTCAATACTTATAATAATTCCATTAAGCTTACAACTATTACATTTTTATTATGATGGTTTAATATGGAGATTTTCAGATCCTCATATAAGAAAAGAAATAGGGAGTTATGTATTTAATAAAACAGAACAAAAACCTGAACCTATAAAAGTATTGATTACTTAATTACCATTCTTTAATAATTTTTTAATAGTAGGTAAAATTTCTCTTATGTTTTTATTATTAAATAAAATAAAAATACCTATTAAATAGCCTATTGTTACATTAATCAAGTAAGAACTTAAAACTACTTCTCCTGGAATATTGAATAGTGAATATAAAATAATTGCACTACCTTCTCTTAATCCTAGCCCATTTAATGTAATAGGAATAGAACTTATAATAACAACAATTGCATTTATAGTTAATATTATGAAGAAATTTAATTCATGATTTAAAGATTTGAACAAAAGAAATATGCTTAAACTAGCCATAAAAAGTTTTGTTATAGATAATATAAAATTTAATAGAATATATTTTTTTAATTTTCTTAGTTCTTTTATAGTTTTATAAAAATATTTTATTGTCAAATTAAATTTTTTAAACCTTTTTGATAAGTATAAAACTAATTTTTTATTTGTTAAAAGATATAATATTATTAATAATGTTATTCCAAAGATAATTATATGAAATATATACTGCTTTAATATAAAGATTGTGCCTATTATTGCTATAAATAAAATTGATAATACTGTTATTGTAAAATCTGTAAATATTACTGCAAGAGATTTTCCTATCTTAATTTTATCTTTCTTAAGCATAAATGGTATTGTAAATTCTCCAAATTTTCCAGGAATTAACAATCCAATACTCCACGACGCAAAACTAACTTCCCTTATCTTTCTAAACATTAATTTAATTCTAATACCTTTAAATAATAACCATAAATTTACAGATGATATTAGTAAGGATGTTAGATAAATAATAAATAATATTACTATATAAATTAAATCTACTTTAGATAATGTGGCTAATAATACTTTAGGTTTTATTCTTATAAATATTAAAGATATTAAAATTATACTAATTATTAATCTACTAAGATATTTAATTAATTTTTTCATATATATTTATAAATTATCCTAGTTTTTATTCCTTGTGTATTATATTTATAATCTAATTTATGTTTTAAAAATAGGTTATATTCTTATTTTTAATATTATATAATAATTTAACACAACAAAAATAATACAAAAGTATTTAAATGAAATTATTTTTAAATAAAAAATATAAATGGCAGAAGACAGTAGTTATAAAAAAATTAAAAGAAAAAGTATATTTGCTAAATTAATATTTTTTTTATTTGTATTAATTTTTTTAATTTTATTATTAGAAGTAACATTGCGTATTACTTATCCTTTATATTCTAATTTTAATACTGAAATGTGGAGATATTCAAAAGATATTAAAACATTAAGTGATATACCTAATGTTTCACATATACATCTTCCAAATAAACAAAGTAGGTTATATAATATAAATTTTTCTACAAACTCTTTAGGATTCAGAGATTATGAATATTCACTCAATAAAACTTATGGCGTTAAAAGAATTCTTGTTCTTGGAGATTCAGTAACATTAGGCTGGGGTATTAATTTAAATGATACATACACAAAGGTTCTTGAAAAAATGTTAAATAACATTTCTCAAACAGATATAAAATATGAAGTAATTAATACTGCAGTTGGAAATTATAATACTCAAATGGAAGTAGATATGTTAGAACAACAACTTTATCTTAAACCAGACATAATAGTTGTGGGATTCTTTCCTAACGATGCTGAAAAAACATTAATTATACAAGATGATTTAATTTATAGATTCAAAAGATCATTTTATATCTACCCATTCTTTTGGGATAAATATACAAAATTATCTTATTTATTTGCAAGTAAAAATGGTAATTATACAAGTAAAGTTCATTCGTATTATTCTGATGGATATAATGGTAAAAAAAATTTAGAGATGGCATTTTCAAAATTAAAATATTTATCTGAAAATAATAATTTTAAAGTTTATATAGTAATAATTCCTCAATTTTATAATGAGTTTAATAATTATGATTTAAATCAAGTTCATTTTTATGTAACTGAATTATGTAAAAACGAAAGATTTATATGCATTGACACCCTAGATGAATTTAAATCTTATTATTTAAAAGATATAATAATATCATATGAAGATGCCCATCCGAATTCAATTGGACATAAAATAATTGCAGAAAAAATATTTTGGAGTATAATAAATGGTAAATAAAATAAAAGAATTTATTAATAAAAATAAAGTAAAAATAATAATTATTGTAATAATTATATTATTTTTACTAGGTATTTTTTTTCTTGGTAAAATTAGTGGAGGAAAAGATATTAATTATATACCAGTATGATTCTCTAATTTTTAGAATTGAAAATAAATAAATTGTATTGATTGTGATGGGGCTAAAAAATAAAGTGCTATACTAACTAAAAAAATAAATAATCCCCAATAAAATATATCTTTTTTTGCAATTTTTTCAATTAAATTTTCATTAAAAAATGAATATATATGAAATATAATAAATAATCCCATAAAAATTATAGGTATTGTAAACTGTTGAAATAATATTGAAAATTCATTAAATCCATTAATAAAATCAAACATGAAATATTTTTTTATAAGAAACAAAAGTTTATTTACGTCTGATACTCTAAATAAAAGCCATCCTAAAAATACAAAATATTGGGTTATTATTAAATTAATATATTTTTCATAATTTCCTAAATAATTAAATATAATATTCATTTTTAATTTTTCAGATACTTTGTGTAATGATAACATAGATCCTTGATAAAAACCCCACAAAAGAAAATTCCAGGCTGCACCATGCCATAAACCACCAAGAATCATTGTTATCATTAAATTTATATAAGTTCTAACCTTGCCTTTCTTACTTCCTCCAAGTGGAATGTATAAATAATCTCTTAAAAAAGATGATAGTGACATGTGCCATCTTCTCCAAAATTCTGCTATATTTTTTGCTGAGTAAGGTTTATTGAAATTTATAGGTATTTCTATACCCATTATTCTAGCTGTGCCAATTGCTATTCCTGAGTAACCTGAAAAATCGCAATATATTTGAATTCCAAAAGCTAAGGCTCCTAAATATACAGGTATACTGCTTTGATATGCTGTGGGATTATTAAAGTAACTTGTTACAAATATGGCGATTGTATCAGCAAATATAACTTTTTTAACAAGCCCCCATCCTATTTCTGTTAATCCAATTTTAAAATTTTCAGGTAATATAATTATTTTCTTTTTAAGTTGTGGAAGAAAATTTGCTGCTCTTAAAATTGGACCTGCAACTAAATGTGGAAAGAATGTAATAAAAAGAGAGTATTCAAGAAGAGACGTACAAGGTTCTAATTCTTTTTTATAAATATCAATAGTATAACTAAGTGATATAAATGTATAAAATGAAATTCCTATAGGCAACACAATGTTTAAAACTGGAAGTATGAAACTACTATTTAACAATATACTAAAATAATTAAATGATTCAATAAAAAAATTCGTATATTTAAATATAAAAAGCATTCCTAAATTTCCTATTAAACTAACAGCAAGTATCCATTTTCTGATTTTATCATTTTTGCTGTTATATATCGCTTTTCCAATGTTATAATCCATTATTATAGAAATAAAAAGAAGAATTATCTTATATCCGCTAGTATACCAATAAAAATAACAACTTGCAATTAAAAGAAATAAGTGTTGATATGTCCTATTTTTTAATATTAATAGAAATGTGATTACAACAAGAAAAAAGAAAAGAAAAACTAAACTATTAAATAACATTTCTCTCTCCTGTTTTTATAATTTCTGATAATCTTGCTCTTCCTTTTTCATTTAGATGTGATATATCAATAAATTCATCATCTTTAAAATAATCAGAAATGTCAATATAAGTTGTATTATATTCTTTTGATACTTTAGAAATAAATAAAGAAAATTCTTCTTTAGAACCACTATTTACATATTCTTTAATAATAGGATTTAACGGCATTTCAATTATTGTAACTTCAATATTATTTATTCTAAGTTTGCTAATTAAATATTTAAAAGCATCAACTTCACGTATTTTACTATTATTAAATTTAAATAATTCAATAGTATTTGTGTTATTTAGTTTCTTTTTTAATTCTGAATTAGTTTCAATTTTATTAAAAATATAAGGATTTTTAAAATTATTGAAATTATTTGAATTTTCTTTATTATCTTTCTCAAAAATCCCTTTAATCAAACCTAAATAAAATGGCAGTATAAATTTTCTTTTATATAACCCTTTTTTAAACCAATTCATTGATATTAATTTAACTTCATTATGATTTAGCATTTTTATAACTTGTTTATCTAAATTAATTTTTTTATCTCCTGCAAAGAAAAAAATATTATCATTTTTATTTATAGATTCAGAAAAAAATAATGGTGATACGCCTATTATTACTCTTTTAGGATTAGAATTTATTATTTCATTACTTATTAATGCTAATTGAATTGGTAATATGCCCTCTATAGCAAAATTATAACATGAAAGATTGTTTTTTTCTATAGAAATACAATCTATATCTTCCCTTATTTGACTATCTCCAATAAAGATATTATTATTTATTGGTACTTTTTTAAATGAATCTAATACTCCTATAAATCTTTGACTTGTTTGATCAAATCCGCTAAAAGATCCAATATAAATAAAATAGATAAATGAGGAAATTAAAATTACAATAAAAGGTATTATGTAAACGTAATTAAATCTATTTTTTTCTAATGTAATTTCTTCCATATTAATTTATTTCTCCTAAATATTTATTTTATTTATAAATTTTTATTATTAAATATTATAATATTTAAATTATTAATCATCTGCATATTTCTCACTATCCCAAATATCTTGTTTGTTATCTTCTCTTTTAATTAAATAATTTCCAATTACTAAATAATCTATTCCTGTCCCCATCATACATCTATAACTATCATAAGGAGTGCATACTATAGGTTCACCCCTTATGTTGAATGATGTATTAATTAGTATAGGTATTCCTGATAATTTCCCAAATTCTTTTATTAAGTCATAATATCTTTCATTTTGCCCTCTTCTTATAGTTTGTAATCTTCCAGATCCATCTACATGTGTTACTGCTGGTATTATTTTATGATATTTTTCTTTTATTGGATAAACCATTAGCATAAAGTCTGTTGTTAAAGGTATTTCTTTGTCGCATTCAAAATAAGTTTTTGCATCTTCTACGCATATTACTGGTGCAAATGGCCTGTAGGATTCTCTG
Source organism: Candidatus Woesearchaeota archaeon (assembly GCA_964430545.1). Taxonomy (GTDB): domain Archaea; phylum Nanobdellota; class Nanobdellia; order SCGC-AAA011-G17; family GW2011-AR18; genus CAYSFG01. The sequence goes on along the minus strand of CAYSFG010000031.1, from coordinate 10,588 downwards.
TGTTTTACTTTTAAATTTAATATTTTCTGCATTTTTATATTACAAGGATTTGATAATATACTTCTTGATCCTAGTGCTCTCGGTCCAAATTCCATTCTTCCTTGTAACCACCCAACTACATTATTATTATAAATTAAAGAAGCAGTTTTTTTGACAAGTTCATAATCATTTTTAAATTTAGAATATTTTATTTCATTATCAATTAAGAATTTTTCTATTTCTTCATCACTATACCCAGGACCTAAATATGCATCTTTCATTATATAATCTCTCTTATTTTCTAATAAACTATTATACACATAGAATGCTGCTCCTAGACTTGTTCCTCCATCTCCAGCTGCTGGCTGTATATATAAATTTTTGAATGGTGTTTTTTTTAATATTTTACCATTTGCAAGACTGTTTAAAGCCACACCACCTGCCATACATAAATTATCTATTTTATATTTATTATGCAAATTTTTTAATATTTTGAATATTACTTCTTCTGTAAATTTTTGTAGTGATGCTGCTATGTCTTGATGTCTTTCAACCATAGCATCATTTTTTCCTCTTGCTGGTCCAAATTCCTCTATAAATTTCTTACTTGGCATAGACATTTTATAATGATAAACAAAATAATCCATATTTAATGAAAAACTCCCATCTTCTTTTACATCCATTAATTTTTTAAATTTATCAACATATTTTGGTTTTCCATATGCACTTAATCCCATAATTTTATATTCTGAATTATTTACAGACATCCCCAAATAACCTGTTACAGCACTATATAATAGTCCTAATGAGTGTGGGAATTTTATTTCTTTTTCTAGTTTTATTTCATTTCCCTTTGCATATCCGTATGTTGCACTTGCCCATTCACCGACTCCATCTAGTGTTAATATTACTGCTTCATTAAAAGGGCTTACTAAATAAGAACTTGCTGCATGTGCTAGGTGGTGTTCAATAAAATAAACTTTACCTCTAAATTTTAATTTTTTCTTTATTATTCCTCTTATTCTTAGTTTTTCATTAAGCCATGAAGGCATTGTTTTGTTAAATGCAGGGAATCCTTTTGGAAATGATGATATAAACTGTGTTATTATTCTATCAAATTTTAATAATGGTTTTTCATAAAAAGCTACATAATCAACTTGTTCTATTTTGATTCCTACTTCTTTTAAACAATATTCTATTGCTTTAAATGGGAATCCAAAATCATGTTTTTTTCTTGTGAATCTTTCTTCTTCCGCAGCTGCTATTAATTTTCCATCTTTTATTATTGATGCAGACGAATCATGAAAAAATGCACTTATTCCTAATATTATCATTTTAAAATGGTTTTAAAGAATCCTCCTTTGTTTTATTCCTATTTTTTTTATCTTGCCAATAGCTCTCATTTACAGTTTTTGTTTTTAAGTTAAGTAAATCCTTTTTTTTAAGATTAAAATATAAACTAATAATTCCTATACCTAATACATAGACTATTAATAATAATATTGTATTTACTATATTTGAAACTAAATGCCCTGCTGATCCAAATCCTTTTTTAAATCCATTAAAAAGTTGCTTTATTTTTTCTTTCATTTATCCCCTTATAAAATATTAAATAGATTGATGATATTAAAAAACTTATTAATAAAATATAACTAAAAGTAAATTTATGTTTAAAAAATATATAATAAACTATACTAAAAAATAATAAAAAGCTTAAGTATATTCCTATTATTTTCCCAATGTTGTAATACTTGTTTTCTATTTTTTTTTCAAAATCCATAAGTTTTGTAATAGTATTCATATTAAAAGTTTTTCTCTTTTAGCCTTATGATATACTCCCTTATTTTATACAACCCTATTCTTGTACTATACTTGAAACTTGATTTAGAAAGCTTAATATATAATTAATATTTAATTATATTATGGTTGAAACATTATTGAATGATTTTTGGTGTTTTATGAAAGAAAATAAAAAATGGTGGTTATTACCTATAATTATAATGTTATTTTTAGTTGGTTTACTTATTATATTTGCTCAAAGTTCTAGTTTAAGTCCATTTGTTTATGCATTGTTTTAATTCATATTACTCCTAAATTTTTTTCTATTTCTTCTGCTATTAATTTATGGCCTGCTTTTGTTAAGTGACCATTAATTTTAAAAAATAATTTTGTTTCTGTATTATTTTTTATAAAATCTTCAATTGGTTGTTTTAGGTTTATACACCTTATTTTATTTTTTTCACATATTTTAATTAACATATTATTAAGTTTATTATAGTCAAGGTCCAGATTATATTTTTTATTATCTTCCTTTATCCTTTCTATATCTGCTATGTTAATAACAAGAATAAATTCAGCATTATTATCTTCAGATAACTTTTTTGTTTTTTTTATTAATTCTTCAGTTATAGTCCATGCCTTTTTGAATGACTCTTCATAAGTTTTATTATATAAAAATATATCTAGTGGGATATTATTTATTTTTTCAATATTGTCTACATTAGTTATCTTTTTTGTTATATTATCTGAATCTAATTTTTTAATTATTTGTAGTTGTATAAATTTTAATAGTTTTGAATATTTTAATAGTTTATTATAAATTTTAATTATTATACTACTTTTTTCAAGTGGTTTTCTTGATAAATATAAATCTCCTTTACTATTTATGTCAAAATATGGTTTAAAATTTGATTTTTGCAATTCATAATAATTATTTCTTATATCAGTTTGTGTAAATATCATCATTACAATATTTGGTTTATATTTTAGTCCTTCTTTTTCTAAAATTAGATATTCCTGTGCTGTACCATATCCCGATACTCCCATATTTATAACTTCAACTTTTTTATTATTTTTACTTAAATTATATTCTATTATTTGTTGAAAAGAATCATTTATATTAACTTGTAATGCTTCTGCTAATGAATCTCCTATTATTACCATTCTTTTTACTTCTGATGCTTTGGTTATATTATATTCAATATCATACCATCCATCTGAATTTATTCTTATATAATTTCTAAATTCTTCTGAAGTATACCATCCATTTGCATTAGTTATATGTTTAGATCCTAATAAATCATCATACTCAAAAAATGTACCTTCTTTGTTTATTACTCTTACTGTTATTTCCAATATCATTAATATAATTATTAATGTTAATAATAATAATAATAACTTTTTTATTATATTTAGCATTTTAATATTTATTTTAATTTCTTTATATAATTTTCTATTTATTTAATGATAAAATTTGCTGATTGACTTTTATTATATAATTTATTAGAAAATGTTATATATCTATAACATTTGCCTTATATAATGAAAATAGGAATTCTTACAACTTCATATCCAAACTATCTTGGAGATATTAAAGGTATTTTTATTTATAATCTATCAAAAGAACTTGTCAAAAATAATGTAGAAGTTATAGTTGTAAGTCCATTTGAAAAAGAATGTAAAAATAAAAATGAAGAAATTGATGGTATAAAAATAGAAAGATTTAATTATTTTATAAGAAAATTTCAAACTTTAAGCGAAGGAAGTATAGCTGATAATATAAAAACTTTTTATGGAAAAATACAAATTCCATTTTTTAGTTTTTTTTATTTAATCAAAGCTATAAAAATTGCAAAAAGAGTAGATTTATTCCACTGTCAATGGATAATTCCTTCAGGTTTTATTGCTTTTATTATTAAAAAAATATACAAAAAATCATTTATTGTTACTACAAGAGGTTCAGATTTGTTATTATCTTTAAATGATTCTTTATGGAAAAAACCATTATTAATGGTACTAAATAACGCAGACTATGTCACTTCAAATAATAATGCTCATATTGAAGAACTAAAAAAAATAACAAATCAAAAAAAAGTTATTTTAATGCCAAATGGTATAGATTATAATAAATATAAACCTCAAGATAAAGAAAAAGCAAGAGAAAAATTGAATTTAGATAATAAATCTACCATAATCTTATTTATAGGATTTTTAATTGAAAGAAAAAGAATTGATGTTTTGATAAATGTATTTAGTAATTTATCTAAAAAATATGATTTTTTGAAACTTGTAATTGTCGGTGATGGACCATTAAGAATTAATTTAGAAAATTTAGTAAAATCCCTTAATCTTTTTGATAAAGTAATATTTACTGGTGATGTAGAACCTGATTTTATTCCAAATTATATGAATTCTTCTGATATATTTGTATTACCTAGTTCTTATGAAGGTAGGCCTAATGTTATAATAGAAGCTATGGCTTGTAAATTGCCTATAGTTACTACTAATGTAGGGGATTTATCAAAATTAATTAAACAAGGAAAAGAAGGCTTTTTAGTTAATAATAATAATGAGTTGTATTTTTGTATAGAAAAATTATTATTAAATCATGATTTAAGATATAAATTAGCTAATAATGCTTTTAATTCTGTAAAAAAAAATAACCCTACTTGGTCAAAATGTGCTAAGGAATATATAAAACTTTATAGAAAAATATTAAAAAATTAATTTTTCATATCTGCTAAAAAACCAAATATTATAATTTGAATTCCTGTCAATATTAAAAGCATTGTTAATATTGTTGTTGGAATATGCCCAACTTTTCCAGATTTTATAAAAAAGTATAATAATAATAATCCTAAAATTAATCCTAAGCTTATGAATAAAATACCTATCTTTCCAAAAAATTTTAGTGGTTCGTAATCTCTATATATCCTCAAAATATTTATCCAAGCCCTTATTGCATATTCAAATGGATTTTTTAATAATCTACTTTTTCCATCTTCTCTTTTAGCAAAATAAATTGGTATTTCTTTAATTCTGAACTTTTCTCTTACTGCTCTTATTATTTGTTCTTGTGTGTAAGTATGTGTTGACTTTATTTCTATTTTACTAGCTAATTCTTTTGTAAAAGCTCTAAACCCTGTTTGACAGTCTGTTATTTTATAATTTATTATGTTTGAAATTATTTTTGAAAATGCTTTGTTTCCTACTCTTTTTAACCAAGGCATCTCTTCTATTGTGCCTAAAAATCTACTACCTAACACAAGATCATAACCTTTTTCTATTTCTTTTAACAATAATGGAATGCTTTCAGCTTTGTATTGACCATCTGCATCTGTATGTACTATAATATCTGCCTTCATTTTTAAACATTCTTTTATTTCCGTTCTAAATGCCTCAGCTAATCCATAATTTGTTTGATGTGAATAAACTGCTGCTCCTAATTCTTTTGCTATTTTAGCAGTATTATCCTTACTTCCATCATCTACAATCAATATTTTATAATCATATTTTGTATTTAACATTATATTTTTTATAGAACTAATTACTGAAGCTATTGTTTTTTCTTCATTGTACGCTGGTATAGATATAATTACTTTCATAATTTAGCTCGTTTTGTATATGTATATATCGTTTTCTGTCTTTTTTATAATCTCTTTATTTAATTTACTTAAAGTTATTATATAATCTCCATTTGCATTTTTGTCAGTTATTATTATATTATTTCTTATCCAAAAACCTATTAAAGTTGTTGATTTTCCTGGACTGCATATATTATTTATATTTCCTTTGTTTATTATACCACAATATTCTTGATCTACAATTATTGTTTTGTCTTTTGGTATATTATCATTTATCCACTTACTTAGTTTTAATTGTGGATTATTTTCCCAATTTGTTTTGTAGTTATAATATGTAACTCCGTAATTTATTATTGATGTTGTTATAAAAAATATAGTTAAAACAATTAATATTTGTTTTGCTTTTAATATTTCTTGTTTATGTAAAAATTTTATAATTAAAAATATTAATGATATTAATATTGTTATTATAACTGAACTGTAAGACGTTAATTTTTTTAATAGTTCATTTAATATTCCGTATAAAGTTAATGACATATTATTTACTGGAAACAATTGGAAATAAAATAGAACATAACTAAAAATTAATGGAATAACCCATAATATTATCTTTTTTTCCTTATATAATTTTTCTTTATTAAAAAATGTTATCATACTAAAAATAAGTAGTATTGGTAATGCAGTGTCTATATATCGCCCTATTGGCCTACCTGTTATTTCATATAATGTTTCATCTTTTGTAGGACTCTTTGCTGCATGATTTGCTGCGCTATATAATATTATTAAAGTACTGAGTAATGTTATTAAAAATAATATTTTATAATTTTTATTTTCTTTAACTTTTTTCCAATTTAAATTTATAAATGTTATAAAAAATCCTGAAGCTAATATTAAATATGTGATATATACAATTATCCATATTAAAAGATTTATTATAGAAAATGTAGGATGTGTCTTTTGAACTTCTTTTGAATATTCTCCAATTACTCCTGATATTGTAAATCCATATTTTAATCCATTATTTATAATCCAAGGAATTAGTGTAATTGATGTAAACAATCCTATTATTATGCTTTGTTTTAAATATAATTTATTTTTTAAAAAATTTATTATAAATAAAATTATAATAATTAATATTAATGATATGCCTAAAAACTTTGTTAATATTGTTAGGCCTATTACAATTCCTGCTAAAATATTATATTTTATTTTATTAGTTGTAAAAGATTTATAGATTAAATATATTGATGATAAATATAATGTATAAAATAAATTTTCTGACATTATATATGGTGCAAATGAAAAATTCATAGGCATTATTCCAATTAATATACTAATTAACAACGCTTTTTTTTCATCTAAAAATTCTTTTGTAAGTAAATATGCTGGGATTATAATTAATGTTGAAACTATTACATTTATTATTTTCATAAAAATATAACTATAAAAAATATTGTTGAATATAAAACTAATTGATAATAACATCGAGTATAATGGTGGATAAGGTGCTATGTCTAATCCATGTATCTTAAAATTAAAATTATCATAAAAACTTTGAGCCATTTTTGTATAGATATATTCATCTGTAAATATTGTAGGACCACTTATTGATAAAGTTAAAATTATCTTTAATAACACTATTAGAATAATTAAATATAGTATTATTTTTTTTGATTTTTCCATCATTTTAATATATCAAAAAGCTTTAAAATACTTTGTGAATCTTTATATCTATGTCAGATGGTGAAAAATTTATAAAAGATGTTAGTTCTTTAAGTATTTTTAATATTGCTTCTTCATTTATAAGTATTTTTAGCTTTTATTTTATAACAAATTTATTAGGACCAACAGAATATGGGAAATATTCATTAACAATATCTCTAATAACAACAGTATCATTAGCAGCATATGCAGGTGTAAATGAAACCTTATTAAGATTTTCAGCAATAACAAAAGAAAAAAAATTAATAAAACAATGTATAAAAATACAATACCTATTTGGATTTATAGCATTAATAGGATTTTTTATATTATCAAGATTTATAGATAATATATATAATAAACCAATAACTATTATTGTTATTATAGGATCACTATCATTTTTATTTACCCCATTAGTTGAATCAGTAAAAAATTTAAGTATAGGTAGAAGAAATGTTAAGAATTTAATATATTTATCATTATCAAATCAATTATTATTAATAATACTTGTAGTAAGTTTATTTTTCTTAAATTTTAAAACAGCAATAGCAATGAGTATAGTATATTTAATAGTATCAATATTTAATTTTATACAAGCAAAACATTTATTGAATAAATTTGATTATGAAGAAGATGGAAAGTATAATAAGAAAGAAGTTGTTAATTATATAAAACATGGATTTTTATTTGGAATATTTAAAAGTATATACTTTCAAAGTGCATTAATAGTAGGTGCAAAATTTATTGATATAACAAAAATTGGATATTATAGTTTTAGTATGAGTATAGCAACAGTATCATTATTTGCAATAACAAACGCAATGCACTTAATAGCAGTACCTTACATAACAACATTTTATGAAAAAGGAGAATTCAAAAGAGTTAATAGTTATTTTAGCGCAACCGTAAAATTAGGATTAATAATAAGTATAATAATCTCAGTAGTTTTATATTTTTTCTTAAAAATTTTCTTAAAGTATTTATTCCCTAAATATACTCCTGTTATTACTATTTTACCGTATATCTTTTTTGCTTATATATTATTAAATCTTAATGCTACAATGGTATTTTTAAAAGCTAAAGGTTATATCTATATACTTACAATAATATCAATAATTTCAACGATATTTAGTATAATAAATTCTTATATATTATCAAAATATTTTGGATTTAAAGGAATGATAATTTCATTAATTCTTAATATTATATTTACAACCGGATTAAGCTGGTATTATGCTTATAAAAAATTAAAATTAAAATTTATAATAATACCAACAAAAGAAGAAATAGAAGCTTTTAAATTATATTTAGGATTGTTTTTTAATAAAATACTAAGTAGATTTATACGTAAAAATAATTAATTTCTTTTACTAATCAATTTACCTGGAACTCCTCCAATTATAGAATACTCTTGGAATTGTAAAACAAGATGTACTATAAAAGTTTAAAAGATGAGCAATCTTTAATATTTTAAATGTAATTCCTATCTGAAAAGCAATAATAAGTTATGATTATTAAGAAGTAAGAAAGATAATAGAAGATACAATATTACTAACTAGAATATGGTGTTTATAATATTTAAGAACAAATTAGTAACTTTTATAAATAATAAAAATTTAAGACAAGAATATGATAAAAAAGCAATAACACTTTCATTAAAATATGAATGAAAAAATAGCAGAAGAAATAAATGATGTTTACAATGAAACAATTAAATAATTTAAAAGAAAGTTATTTATATCATTTTTGTAAAATGAAAAGGTATATAAATATGGACGGCTGTCTAATATATTAGACAATAATTTATAAAAATGGATATAATAAAATTATTTATGGAAGAACCAGAAAAAGATTTTTATGTTAGAGAAATAGCTAGAATAACAAAAACTTCACCTACAACTATTTCTAAAATATTGAAAGGATATGTTAAAGATGAATTACTAACACAAAGAAAAGCTTTTACCCATTTATTTTTTAAGGCAAATTTAGAAAGCAAAAAATTCAGAAATATGAAATTATATTATAATATAGAAATTTTAAGAGATTCTAAAATTATTGAATATCTTATTGAACAATTTAATGAACCTGAAGCAATAATATTATTCGGTTCATATTATAAAGCTGAAAATATTAAGAAAAGTGATATAGATTTATTAATAATAAGCCCAACTAAAAAAGAATTAAATTTAGAAAAATTTGAAAATATATTAGGACATAAAGTACAATTATTTATCTATTCAAATAAAGAAATAGAAAAAATGAAAAAAAATAATAAAGAATTATTGAATAGTTTTATTAATGGTTTGATTGTGCATGGATTTTGGGAGGTATTTAAATGAATTTTATAGATTTTATTAAAGATGGAAAAGTAAAGAAGTCTTTAGTAGATAAAGCATTGGCAAAATCATTGCTTAGTGGAATAACAATAGACTTAAAATTCTTGAATAAAATAACCATAGATGAATTTTCTGCAAGGAAAATTATGATAAGTTATTATGACACATTAAGAAGTATATTAGAAGCAATAGCTGCGCTTGATGGTTATAAAATATATTCACATGAAGCTTTTACAATTTATTTAATAGAAAAAGATGAAGAAGTTTTGGCTAATAAATTTGATAGGTTTAGAAGAATAAGAAATGCAATTAATTATTATGGTAAGGATATAAGTGTAATTGAATGTAAAGAAAATATTATCTCTATAAAAATAGTTATAAATTTACTAAAAAATAAATACTTAAAGGATTTTGAGTGAATGGCAATCATAAAAAAATTTATGGAACAAAGCAATAAACTTTTTTTTAATAAGAATTTTAATAAAGAAAAAGAAATAATTAAGGTTTACAATGAAACAATTAAAGATTAGTATAATATGTGGTGTTTATAATGAAGGAGAAACATTTGAAAAACACTTACAGTCATTAGTAGGTCAAACTTATAAAAATAAGGAAATAATTATAGTTGATGATGGAAGCAAGGATAATAGTGGAGAAATAGGGATAAAATTCTCTAAAAAATATAAATTTGTAAAATATTATTTACTAGATCATAAGGATGGTTATGGTTGTGTAAGACCTAGAATGGAAGCAATAAAATATGCTAAAGGAGGGGTTTATTGTATGGTAGACGCAGATGCATATTATGATATTAATTATATAAAAAACGCATTAGAAACATTGTATAAAGAAGAAAAAACTGGTGCTGTTGTGCCTAGAATGCATTTTTGGGATCCGAAAACTTTTATATCAAAATATAAATCTTTATTATATGAAATAAAATTTAATAATCTAGAAATAATAAATAAAGAAATAGGCGAAGCTAAACATTCACCATGGATAATAAAAAGAAGTGTCTATGAAAGTGTTGGCGGATATAATATAAATGATGCTTATACAGAAGACGTAAGACTAGCTAAGAAGATATTGGATAAAGGCTATAAAATTATTCATGATGGAAGATGTCATTGGTATCATAAACTTGAAGAAAATCCAAAAGACGTAATTAAAAAAAATTTTGAAATAGGAAGAATGTATTCAACTGAAAGA
>CAYSFG010000030.1:0-64915 GCA_964430545.1 Candidatus Woesearchaeota archaeon | reverse complement strand
ATTATTTTGGTTAAATTTACCATAGTATTTTCCAAAAATCTTCTTGAGATGTTATCTTTGTATCAAAAGGAATATTTGAATTTATTATATTAGTATAAAATTTATCTAACTTATTTAAATCACTTTCATGTATCTTGAATGTAAAACTGCCAGGTGTAATAAACCTAAGAAAAAATAATTTTTTTAGTCAAAATAACTCCCTCTTATGTAACAATGCATTAAGTAAGAAAACCTTATAAAAATAACTATCATAAACCACCTAAGTTTTTATATTAAAAATATTATCTAAACAACAAGTTTTAATAATAGCCTACTTTAATAAAATAAATAATGGAAATAGAATTATGTGCAGTTTCAGGTTATAATAATGTAACAAGAAATATGTCTGCAATAAAGATAGGTGAAGAAGTTATAATTATTGATATGGGAGTAAATATAGAAGCACTGGTAAATCAAGAATCAGAAGATAATACAAGAATATTAAGTGTTCATGAAATGATAGACAATGGGGCATTGCCAGATGATAGAGTAATAAATGAATGGAGAGATAGTGTAAAAGCTATAATCTTAGGTCATTGTCACTTAGATCACATAGCTGCAGTAAAATATTTAGCAGCAAAATATAATTGTCCAATTATAGGAAGTCCTTATACAATAGAGGTTTTAAAAACATTATTAGAAGACGATGAAGTAAAACTACCAAATAAATATATCAAAGTAGAATTAGATAATACAATAAAGATTTCAAATAATATTAAAATAGAATTAATAAGTATGTCACATTCAACATTACAATGTGCATTAGTAACTGTACATACACCTGAAGGAATAATTGTGTATGCAAATGATTTCAAATTTGATAATTCTCCAGTTTTAGGAGAAAAACCAAATTATAAAAGATTGAAAGCATTAGGAGATTCTAAAAAAGTACTTGCTGTTATAATGGAATCAATGTATGCCCATGTAGAAGGAAATACACCTACAGAAGAAGAAGCAAAAGAAAAACTTAAAAAAGTATTAGAAGAATGTGATAATAAAAAAAATGCTATATTCATAACAACTTTTTCATCACAACTAGCTAGAATTAAAAGTGCTATAGATTTTGCAAAGAAAATAAAAAGAAAACCAGTAATAATAGGAAGAAGTATGGCAAAGTATATAGAAGCAGCAGAAAGATTAAAATTAGTAAATTTCTCTAAACAAGCTGAAATAGTAAAATATGGCGGTCATAGAAATAAAAAATTAAAACAGATAGAACAGGATAGGGGAAAATATTTAGTAATATGTACAGGCGGTCAAGGAGAACCAGGTTCAATATTAGATAAAATAATAAAAGGAAATTTACATTTTAATTTCAATGTAGAAGACGCAATAATATTTTCAAATAGTATAATACCGGTGCCAACAAATATAGCTAGAAGAAAAAATCTAGAATTAGAATTAGAAAATAGAAGGATAAAAATCTATAAAAACATCCATTCATCAGGACACGCAAGATCTGAAGATTCAAGATATTTTATACAATTATTAAAACCTAAATATTTAATACCATCACAAGGAGAAAAATATCAAGAAGATGCTTTGCAAGAGATAGCAGAAGAAGAAGGAATAAAAGAAATAATAAGAGTTAAAGATGGTGACTTTGTTAAATTAGTTGAATGATATGATTATTAAGAATCTAGTAAATTATAAAGTTAATTCATAAATCCTATAAACTTTTTTTTCCTTTTTTAAGTTTTGATAGAATTATTAAACCTAATACCAATTAGACATCCTGAAAAAATTGCTAAAAGAGAATTGATTTTTTATATAAATGAAAATAAGTTAGTTTATTGGAAGGATATAGAAGATTCAGTTATAAAACTGAGATCATCCATAAAACAATCAGTAACAAAAAAAGAACAATTAGAGTGGAAACTAAACTAGAAACGGCTCCTTTTATATTGCCAATTGGAATTAGTTTACAGACTGGTTTAGATATTCCAGCTAATCTTAAAGATTCAATCACATCATTAATTTCTTTATATGCAGCACCAGCTTCCTCAGCTAAACCAGACATAGAACCAGACTTAACATAAATACCCCTAGCTTCCATATCTTTTTGTAACTTATCCCCTCTAAATTCATTCTTAGCTTGATGTCTAGACATTGTTCTACCTGAACCATGAGCTGTTGATGAGAATGTTTCATTGTCTGCTTTTTCTGTACCGACCAATAAATATGAACCAGTCTCCATTGAACCACCAATAATAACTGGAGAACCTATGTCTCTATATAATTTACTTACTTCAGGATTTCCAGGACCTTGACAAAGAGTTGCACCTTTTCTATGAACAATTAATTTTTTCTTTTTACCATCAATTGTAAACTCTTGAAGTCTTGCTAAATTATGAGCAACATCATAAACACAATGCATTTCCATATCTTCTGCTTTTTTCTTAAATACTGTTTCAAAAGCTTCTCTTATTCTATGCATAATAACTTGACGATTAGCAAAAGCCATATTAGCAGCACAAGCCATTGCTTTATAATAATCTTGACCTTCTGTACTAGAAAATGGAGCACAAGATAATTCTTTATCGTTAACTTGAATATTATATTTTTTCATTGCTGTTTCAAATATTTTTAAATAATCTGTAGCTATTTGATGACCAAATCCTCTAGAACCACAATGGAAAGTTATAACAATTTGATCTGGAAATATTCCAAATCTTTTAGCTAATTTTTCATCAATAATATTTTCTTTTTTAATATGCTGAATTTCTAAATAATGATTTCCAGAACCTAGAGTTCCTAACTGATTAATTCCTCTTTGTTTTGCTTTACTAGAAACTTTTGAAGAATTAGCCCAATCAATTTTACCATTACTTTCAATTCTTTCTAAATCTTCTTTCCAACCATAACCATTATCAACACACCACTTAACACCTTGTTCCATTACTTCATCGAATTGTTTATTGTTTAAACTTACAAAACCCTTACAACCTACACCAGATGGAACTGTTCTAAATAAAGTGTCCACTAGTTCTTTTATCTTAGGTTGAACTTCTTTGAACGTTAGATTGGTTGTTAATAAACGCATACCACAATTAATATCGAACCCGACTAAGGTTATTAATTCCTCCGGGCGATATTACTCCGTTCTCAGCATCCATTGCAGCAACACCACCAATTGGAAATCCGTTTAGGTGTAAAAGAGTACGCAACTCTATCTACAATCCCCAGTGCCCATCGGGCATGCATGACGCATACTTTTGGATTCCAGGTAGACATGCTACATTGGTTACTTGTTCAAATACCCCAGCATCCATTGCTTCTAATAATTTTTTAGTTGCATAGATCCTTGCTGGCACGTTCATACCTTTTTTGAAACTAGTTGGAATTTCCCAAACTGCTTCTTCTATTTGTTTAATGTCTTTAGGTATGTTTGACATAGTAAATAAAAGAATTTATGTTTTTTATAAGGTTTACTGTTTGGCTATTTTCCATAGATTGTTGAAATGAAGTTTTATATATTAATTCTATTCTAAATAATCTATGAAAAAACAAATAGAAGAAATATGTAAGCAAATAGAAAAAGAAAATAATATAAAAATAATATTTGCAATAGAAAATGGAAGCAGAGCATGGAGATGATATATACAATAAAATGAAAGAAGTAGAAATAATAGCATTAATACTTGATATATTTAGCCATAAAAATTATGATAAAAAATTTGGATATAAATGAATTACTCAAACTGATATAAAGTATAAGGAAGAGTTGAATTTAGATATGATTTTTAATATTAAAAAACAATAAGCTTTTTAATTATATATAATCTTCCAAATAAAATGTTTGAAAAAGATACATATTATTTAAGACCTTATGGAATAAACCAAAAATTAGGAGATTATTTAGTAATAGTTAAAAATCTAAAAGCAACAATAGATGTTAATAAACAAAAATTCTATCCAATAGGAGATGTTTACATAGAAAAGAAAAATCCACAAAAATGGAAATTAAAAATTAAAAAAGCACCATTAAATAAACCAAGTGAATTAGAAGATAGGATAAGAAAAGAGATGAATGAAAATATTATTAATGAAGAAGACTTTAATAAAATACTAAACATAATAAAAAATGGGGATAGTGGTTATAGACTAGAAGATCCAAGAGTTTTATATGAAAATGGCAGTAACTTATAATTTCTTTAAAAAATAATTATAAAATATTAAATAATATATTGAACATGAAAAAAAGATAATTGTATGTTTTTAAAAAATATAAAAGTTTATATACAAAATCTATTTACATAACTATATGTTTGGAAATAATAAAAAAAAAGAGGAAGTTTATGATAAGTTATTAGATATTGCCAAAGCTGTTTCTAATAATAAAGAAGGTGCTTTGTTTGTCATAGCTAAATCAAAAAAATTAAAAAATTTATATGAAGTATTATACCCTCAAATTATATCGAGTGTAAGTATTTTTAATAAGGGATCTAAAGAATTAATATTAAAATTATCTGAATTAGATGGTGCATTTTTGATAGATAATAATGGTATTATAATTGCTTTTGGTGCAAGGATAAAAAAATCCAAAACATTAGCTGGTTTTGGCACCAAACATGCCGCGGCAGTTGGTATTACTGAACACATAAAACATTCTGTTGCTATTCTTGTTAGTGAAGAATCTGGTTGGATCAAAGTCTTTAAAGATGGAAAATTAATTATTGAAATAGACCCTACAAAAAACACACCTCCTTCTATAATGCATAAAGTTATTAGTTTTATTACAGACAATGATACTGCACTTCTTGCTACAGCTGGAGCTTCTGCTGCTATAATGGGAGTTATTCCGGTTGTTGTAGTTTCAGGTACTTATCTTGCTATCAAAACTACTTCTAATATAATTAAGAGAAGTTTAAAACATTAAATTTTATGAATTAAATAATAAAAATTATAAAATATAATTGTTTAACAATACTTAAAATATAAAAACCCATATCGTAGGTTCAAGTATCATAACTAACTATGTGTGATTCTCTACCCTATCTGAATTAGGCTAAAATGAACGTATTTTTCATTGTACTGCGTATAGTCTAACAGATTATTTTTTCTTGAGATTAAACTATAATTAACTTTTAAAACTTAATGGATCATTCTACTATTTTTAAATTATATAAGAAAGATAAAAAGTCTCAATTGTTTTTAAACTCATATAAGTATTTATATGCAGGTATTAAACTTATTTTTTTATTGTCAATTGTTATTATCTCTTCTTTATCTTTAGTAATAATTACCCCATCTTTAATTTTGTGCTTTTCCATAAAAGTTGTTACTCCTTTAGTATCTATGTTTCCATATTTTATTTCTATTGGTTTTATTTGTTTATCAGTAAATATTATATCCACTTCATTTTTGTATTGATCTCTCCAAAAGAATTCTGCTTCTAGTTGATTTACTATAATTGTTTCAAATACTTTTGATTTAATTAAATTATCATTGCTAAATAATAATTGCGGCAATACTAGTACTGGATAGTATTTTTTTAGTTTTCTTTCTGTTTTTCTTTTATTTTTAGAGAAATTATAAAGTTTTCTTATTAAATATGCAGATTCTAAATAATGTAAATAATTTGATAATGATTGTCTTGATATACCCAATTCTATAGAATAAGAATTTATTTCTATTATTTGCCCAGGATTTTCTGTAATAGTATTTAGTATTTTTTCCAATAATGTAATATCTTTTATTTTTATTAGTGTTGGTATATCTTTGTATATTATTTTATCAATTATGCTTTCTTTTATATATTTTTTTATTATATCATAATCTGTTATTTCTACAAGTTCTGGAAAACCTAAAGTTTTTATGAATGTATCAAATAATTTTTCTAATTCTTTAGAATATAATTTAACATTATCTATTTTTTTTCCTTTAAATATAACATATTCTTTAAATGTTAAGTTATTTACTTTAAATACAAATAATCTTCCTGCTAATGTTTCTTTTGATTTCTTTTTTATAAATAATGATTCTGATTCAGATATTATTATTTTTATATTTTTATTATAAAGATCGTAAATTGTCTTTAATTGTTCTTCCCAATTTTCTAGTTTTTGTATTTCGTCTAATAGTATTAAATATTTTCCTGATTTTATATCTATTTGCATTATTTTTGAATATTCGTCTAATAGGTTTTTTATTGTTGAATTTTTGAATTCATCAAAGGAAAAATAAAGTATGTTATTTTTTGATGTTCCAGACTTTATTGCATCTTTTATTATTTTCATCATTAATGTGGTCTTTCCTACTCTCCTTAATCCTGTTAGTGCTATTATTTGTTTTAATCCTATAAATTTAATTATTTGATTATAAATAGTCCTATCTTTGTATTCTAATTCTAGTTCGCCTTTCCACCAAGGGTTCATTTCTATTAAATAATCGTTTATTTGTGCCATTTTCAATTAACATATATCATGATTAATGTTAAGTATATTTAACCTAATTTATATAGGTTTCGGTTATTTTAAAAGTATTTATTATTTATTTTTCAGCAGTTTTCCATAAGTATTCAAAATAATTTTTATAAAGAATTTAAAAAGAATCACGGGCCCGATGAGATTTGAACTCACGACCCCCTGCTAACTTCCATAAAAGCTAGAAGGCAGCTAAGCCAGATTTACACAATGTTAAACCTGTATGCGCTATCCAGGCTGCGCTACGGGCCCATAAATAAATATACTCTAAATTGTTTATAAATCTTACCCTGCTCTTGCATTTACTATTTTTCTAGAAATAAAAAGATTTATATCATAATCAAAGTTAACTACTATATGTATAAATTTTCACATTTTAGACTATCAATAAGAGGATCATATTTTTTGATATTATTATCTTTTCTAATTTCTCTGTCTATTGCTTTTATTTCTCCAATTTTTCCCTTATATATTAAATCTTTAGTACATAAAGACGCTCAAGTAGGTTATGTTATTTCTATTGTTGCTGTTATATTTTTAATAGCTAATTTTGTTGTGGTTAAGTATCTTGATTTATATAAAAAAAAGACTTTATTAATTATAGGGCTTGTTGGTTCAGCAGTTACAATTATACTTATGGGTTTTATTTCTGAATTAAAATATTTCTTAATATTAGAAATTTTTAGAAGTTTCTTTTTAGTGTCAATTTATATCACAACAGCATTATTAATAAAAGAAAATACCACCACTAAAAATATAGGTAGAATTCAGGGAATACACTTTACATTTTCTAATATTGCCTTTCTTATAGGTCCTTTTATAGGTGGGTTATTAGCGGATAAATATTCTATATCTAATATCTTAATTATAAGCTCCTTATTTTCACTAATTGCTTTTATTTTAATTTTAATAAGACCAGTAAAGGAAGACCATTTCCATGTTAATAATCACAATCACACTTTTAAAAATATAAAAAATTACTTCAAAGATAAAGACTTAAGAATTCTTTATTATGCTTCTATAGGATTATTAATGTGGTGGACTGTTATTTATACTTTTGTTCCTTTGTATATTAAAAATGCCGGTTTAAAAACTAGTGTGATTGGTTATTTATTATTAGCTGTTACTATTCCATTGATTATTATGGAAATTCCTATAGGAAAATTAGCAGATAAGACTGGTTTTAAAAAATATTTTTTTTTAGGTTTTTTTATTATTTCAGTATCAGCATTACTTACTTATTTCTTTAATACTTTTACAGTTCTTGTTTTATTAGTCATTGCTAGTATAGGTGCTGCATTCTTAGAACCCTTAAGAGAAGCTTATCTTTTTAAAAAATTAAATAATAATCAAACTAAATATAAATATCCAGTTTATAGAACATCTGTAGATATTGGGCAAATTTTTGGGCCTATTATTTTTTCTACAGTTTTATTATATTCTAATTTTAAAATATTTTATGTATTTGTCGGGATAGTTATGTTTTTATTTTCTTTATTAATGTTAAGAATTAAGGATATTAAAAAATGAAATTTATAATAGAACATCTCGAGAATGAGTTGTATAAATGGTGTATGATAGAATATTCTTATATTTCCAAGATTGTTGGTAAAAATAATTTAATTTTTACTAAAGTTAATAATCCTAAAGATGCTAATTTTTTAAAGAAATTTGGGGATGTTATTAGTTCTTCTGTTATTGATTTGAATTTAAAAAAATCTTGTTTATTAGACCCTAAATCTAAAATTGTACTTAATACAAAAGATAATAAATTATTTGATTACTTTATTTTTGGTGGGATATTAGGAGATTATCCTGAACAAGGAAGAACTGAAAAATATTTAACATCTAAACTTAAAAATATTAAAACAAGAAATTTAGGCGATATGCAAATGTCTACAGATACTGCTGTTTTTGTTACAAAATTAATTTTAGACGGTAAAAATTTTAATGATATTTCATTTATAGATAAACCTTATATAATTATTAAAAATAAAAAGTTCAAAGAAGAGATTAACTTACCCTACAGATATGTTTTAAAAAATAATAAACCAATGATATCTAATGATTTAATTAAGTATTTGAAGAATAAAAAAGATATTTAATTATAAATCCAAACTAATTTTTATCGCATCATCTATTTTTATCATTATTTCATTATTAAGAATGCCTAATTTTTTTATTAATCTTACTTTATCTATAGCCCTAATTTGATTTAATAAAACTTTTGATTCTTTTTCTAGTCCGGAATTTTCTTTTTTTAGTAGTACTTCTATTGGATAAATATTTTCTATATTTTGTGAAGTTATAGGTGCAATTATAGTTATTGTACTATACTTATTCCCTATATCATTTTGTATTATAACTCCAGGTCTTGATTTTTTTATCTCATGTCCAATAGTGGTATCTAAATTAACTAACCAAATCTCACCTCTTTTAACTTCTTTCATTATTCTAGTTCCTTAGAAGCATTTTCCCATTCATTAACCATTTCGAGATCTCTTTTAATTGTATTTTTGTAAGCTTCTATTAAATTTTTTTTCAAATTTTTATCTTTTATTTTTATTATTATTTTTGTTATTATATCGTCATATGTTTCGTTATATTCTCTTAAAGAATCTAATTCTGATTTTGTGTTTTTATAAATTTTTATTGTTGTTACTTCCATAGTATACTTAAAGTATACTTAGTATATAAACTTTTCTGATTAAATATTTTTTATGATAAAAATGAAATATCTGAAGAATAAAAAAGATATTTAGAATTTTGTGAAATATTGTAGAACTATATTGCGCACCTTCTTACTTCTTTAAATGTACATCTCTTTGTGGATATGGAATATCTATATTTTCTTTTTTGTATACTTTTGTTAATTCTTTTATGAATTCATGCATCACTAGATATTTGTCTTCTACATTTTCAGCCATTAAGCTTACCTTAAAATTTATTCCATTGTCTCCAAAGTTTTCATACCTTATATATGGTTTAAAATTATCTATATGTGGCTGTAATTTTTTCATTATTTTGCTTGCTACTTCAATAGTTAATTTTTCTACAGCTTCTAGATTACTATTATAACTTATACTTACAGGAAAATCTATCTTAAATCTAGCTTCTATTTGATTATAGTTTGTTAATATTGACGATGATAATTTAGAATTTGGTATTATAATTATATTCCTCTCTCTTGTTTTTAATCTAGTACTTCTCCATCCTATCTCTGTAACATATCCTTTTTCTCCTGTAGGTAATTCTATAAAATCACCAATCTTTACTGGCTGGTCAGCTGCTATATATAATGCTGAGAAAAAATTGCTTAATGTATCTTGTAAAGCTAATGCTACAGCTAGACCTGCTATTCCTAAACCTGCTAATATTGGTTTTATTTGTATCTTTAGAAGATCTAATATTATTAATAAACCTATAAAATATAAAATTACAGTACTTACTTTTGTTAAAAAATTAAATATTGTGTCATCTATTTTTGTTTTCTTTTTCTCTTTTAAGTTTTCTACATACCATAATAACGCTGTCTTAATTATACTAACAAGAGCATAGAAAAAAATTATTATTGTAATTATCTGATAAATAACAACTAAATTTATTCCATCTATTTTTAAATCTGGTTTTAGATAATAATTTGCTATGAATATTCCTATTAATATTATTACTAATCTTATTGGCTTTCTTAATGCTGAAGCAATTTTTGTATTTAACGATACTTTTTTTGTTGTTATACTTACTATTTTATTTAATACAAACGCAGCTATGAATGATAGTATTATAAATAATAATAAACTTCCTAAAGATAATATCCACTTATTTAATTCTATTATCATATAATTTCAAGAAAACTATTTGTTTATAAATGTTGTTGCAATAGATTTATATTTACTTATGTTTTATCTTTATTATGAAATCAAAATTAACCATAGTCTTTCTTATAATAATAATATTTATTTTAGGAATATTTCTAGGAGTTTATTTTTCTTCTAATAATTCAAAGCAATCAAAAATAGAAATACAAAATTATAATATTAATTCTACAAAAGAAATGCCTATTGTTGGAGTAGATGAAAAAGGTAATGGACTTGTAGGTATTGTCTCTGTTGAAGTCAAACCAGGATCTGGACTTGTTTTACTTAATATTAATGATGCACTTGCAGATTATTTAAATCAATTAAGTGCCAGAACAGCTGCTTTAGTTGCGGCTAATTATACTAATACTAATCTAAAATTTTTGGATGTTGTTTATAATTTAAAAACTAATGCTTCTATTGTTGAAGGCCCTTCAGCAGGTGCTGCTATGACTATTGCTACAATTGCAGCTATCAAAAATAGACAAATTAAACCTTCAGTTTATATTACAGGAGCAATTTATCAGGATGGTTCTATAACAAATGTCGGCAGTATAGTTGAAAAGGCAAAAGTTGTTAGTTCAAAAAATGGTAAGTTATTTATTATTCCTACATCTAATTATATACTTGGCTACAAAGAACAAAAAGCATGCATTGATTTAAAGAAAATTAAATATTGTGAAATTAAATATGTTCAAGATAATATTGATTTAAGTAAATATTTAGGCGTTAATGTTCAGCAAGTTAAAAATATATATGAGGTTGTTAATTACACAATAGAATGAAAAAACAAAATTCAGTAACAATATTAATTGTAGTATTGATAATCTTTATAATTATAAATATTTATTTTATTTTTAGTAATTTTTATATTATTAAAAGTATTAAGTTAAATCAAATTAATGAATCTTTTAGTAAAGAAGAGTTTGAAATAATTAAACTTTCGGATTCTTATAACCCTTTATCTCTTAAAGATTTTACAAAAGTAAAGTTTGATTTAGATAAAAATTTAGTTATGCACTTATATAATAATTGTTCTTCATTAGATATGCCAACTAATGAATTTCAGGCTTATTCTATATCTTCAGGAATTAAAGGTTCAATTGATATAAGACCTACAATGCATGATATTACAAAAAGTTTGTTTAATGATTTAAACATTACTGTATTAATGAGTCAAGTTATTGAAAAAAGAGAAGATCTTTATATTGCATTAATGTTTGTTAAAAAAGATGATAAGATAACTAGTATAGATATTAAACCTAGTGATGCTGTTTCTATGGCTATTAGAACTAATACCCCTGTTTATGTTAAGAATGATTTGATGAAAAAGTATGGAAATTTTACTTGTTGATTAATCTTTCTGATTTATTTTATTATTAAAAGTCTTCTATAATCTAATAAATGAAATGTTAACATTTCTATTTTTTTATATCAAATTTTTCTTATTTTATTTGTTATGCCATATAAACTTTAATGACTTTTAAATATGAGTAAGTAATAATTCTAAAAAACTATCTGAAAAATATATAAAAAAATATTTAAGAGATTGGAGATATAATATAGAATATAGTAAAAGATAAACTTACTAATGAACAGAGAAAATAACTAATGATTATAAAACTCGTAGCATAATATGCACTACATAAAGATAAAAAAATATTAGAAGAATTAGCCAAAAATTGACTTTATTGTATTTTAAGCTATTAATAAACTTTATATAATTCCATTTGTGTTTTATTTTATGATAAATTTTAAAGAAATAGAATCTAAATGGCAAAAAAAGTGGGAATCATCTAAAATTTTTCAAGTCAAAGAATCATCTAAAAAGAAAAAATTTTTTTGTTTAGAAATGTTTCCATATCCAAGTTCAAGTTTCCTACATATGGGTCATGTTAGAAATTATACAATAGGAGATGCTATTGCTCGTTTTAAACGTATGAATAATTTTAATGTTCTTTACCCCATGGGTTATGATTCTTTTGGCTTGCCAGCAGAAAATGCTGCCAAAAAACAAAATATTCATCCTAAAAAATACACAGAAGAAGCAATCAAACAAATTATAGATTACCAAAAAGCTTTAGGCAATAGTTATGACTGGTCTAGAATTATTGCCACACATGAACCTGAATATTATAAATGGAATCAATATTTTTTCTTAAAATTTTTAGAAAAAGACTTGGTATATAGAAAAAAAGCTCCAGTTAATTGGTGCCAATCTTGTGAAAGTGTTTTAGCTAATGAAGAAGTTATTAATGGTAAATGCTGGCGTCATGAAGATACTAATATTATTCAAAAAGAATTAGAACAATGGTTTTTAAGAACTACAACTTATGCGAATGAATTATTAAAAGATATTGATAAATTAAACTGGTCTGATAGAATTAAAATTTTACAAAGAAACTGGATTGGAAAAAGCATAGGTGTTAATATTAAATTTAAATTAAAAGATTCAAATGAAATTATTGAAACGTTTACTACAAGACAAGATACTATATTTGGCGTAACTTTTATTGTTATTTCTCCTGAACATCCTAAGATTAAAGATTGGATTAAAAATACAAAATATGAAAAATCTTTTTTAAATTTTTTAGACCAAGTGAAAAAACTTACACCAGCTGAAAGAACTACAACTTTAAAAAAAGAAAAAAGAGGAGTTTTTTTAGGCAAATATGTCATTCATCCATTAACAAATAAAGAAATTCCAATTTATGCTGCTGATTTTGTTCTAGCTGATTTTGGTACTGGTATTGTTCAAGCTGTCCCGGCACACGATCAGAGAGATTTTGATTTTGCTAAAGAACATGGTCTTAAAATTATTATTACTATTCAACCTAAAGATAAAGAACTTAATGTTTTAACTATGGATCAGGCTTTTGAAGGTTATGGTAATTTAATAAATTCTAATGAATTTAATGGTTTATCCTCGGAAGAAGCTTTGATTAAAATTGCAGATAAATTAGAAAAATTGAAAGTAGGTAAAAAAACTTCTGCTTACAAATTAAGAGATTGGTTAATTTCTAGACAACGTTATTGGGGCACACCTATTCCTATAATTTATTGTGATGAATGTGGCATTGTTCCTTTAAAAGAAAAAGATCTTCCATTAAAACTTCCGGAAAAAGTTGATTTTACAAAACAAGGAAATCCATTAAATCATATTAAAGAATGGATTAATGTTAAATGCCCGAAATGTAAATCTAATGCTAAAAGAGAAACAGATACTATGGGTGGTTTTGTTGATTCTTCTTGGTATTTTCTAAGATTTTGTTCACCTCATGAAAATAATAAACCATTTGATAAAAAAGCAGTTGATTATTGGATGCCTGTTGATCAATATATAGGCGGGATTGAACATGCAGTTGGTCATTTAATTTATTCAAGATTTTTTACAAAAGCATTAAGAGATTTAAAAATGTTAAAAATTAACGAACCTTTTACTAGTTTGTTTAATCAGGGAATTTTATATAAAGATGGTCATAAAATGAGCAAGAGTTTTGGTAATATAGTTACACAAACAGAAATTTCAGAAAAATATGGAATAGATACTGCAAGATTATTTTTAATGTCTGTTGCTGCTTCTGAATCTGATATGGAATGGTCTGATAAAGGGGTTGAATGGAGTTATAAATTAATTCAAAAAATTATAAAACTTTCAGAAGAAAAACTTATAAAAGCTAATACTAAAGATTTACATAAAATACATTTGTTAATTAAAGAATATACCAAATTATTTAATGATTTTAAATTTAATTTATGTATAATAAAATTAAACCAAATTATTGATTATTTATTTATTAATCCAAATATTGAAGGATATGAAACTTTATTAAAAATAATTTCTCCTTTTGCCCCACATATTACTGAAGAATTATGGGCTAAATTAGGGCATCAATCCTTTATTTCATTAGAAAATTGGCCTAAGTTAGATACTAAAAAAATAAATATGGATATTGAATTTGAAGAAGAATTAATGAATAATACTATTTCTGATATTAGATATTTATTGAATTTATTAAAAAAAGAATCGCCTAATAATCTTACTTTAATAGTTTCATCATCATGGAAGTACAAATTTTTAAAAGAATTTAAAAAAGTTTTTGAAAAAACTAAGAATTTTTCAGATATTATGAAGTTGTTGATGGTAGACTTTAAACAGTATGGCCAAGAAATATCTAAATTACTTCCTAAATTAATTGAAAAACAACCTTCCATTATATTAAATAAAGAAAAAGAAATTAAATTATTTAATAATAATATAAAAAATTTAGAAAAAGAATTTAATACAAAAATTATTGTGAAAGATGCAGATTTTTTTAATCATGACAAATCTAAATTTGCTTTACCTGGAAAACCAGCCATTATTATTGAATAATTACTTTAAAAAGACAACAATATATATATATATCCTCTTATATAAATTCTGATATGATAGAACATAAAAATAAAATTTTATTGGGAAGCATATTTTTGTTTATTGGATTAATATCTTTATTTTTAAGTTATACACCTCCTAATATCACAGGAAATACTATTTCTAATACTATTGCTGGTAGTAATAGTTGGAATAATCTTAATTTAGACAGAATAAATGGATTTACACAAGAAATTAAATTAGGGACAATATTAGGAAGTACAACAGCATTTGGAACAAGTGTAAGAGAAACAAGAATTAGAGGATTTACACAAGGAAATTTACCAATATCAATAAGATCAATATCATCAAGCCCAAGATACCACGAACAATTAAATTTTGATCCATCTACTACATCTGGTTGTTATGTAACAACAGGTTTAGCATTAGGTGATATAAACAAATCAAATGATGCTTATGGTTCAAATCCAGTATTATATGGACCAAGCGGTTGTATGGATTATCAATTTAAATTTGATGATAGCTTAACACTTGGGAATTATATAAGTGACTCAAACGCAATTAATCCTATATTATTACCCTTTTTAGGACAAAATTTTTTAATAGAAGGAGCACCTGCAAGTAATCAAATTAATGTAGCTATAGGTAAAATATTTACAATGGCAGTAAATGATGTTGTAAACTTTGATGGACATAATTTTACATTAAATACTATAGGCGCAAGCGCTGTAGCAATAATAAGTAGTGCTTGCCCAGGAAACAGTATATTAGTGAGTAATAATCGACAAATAAATTGTGGAAATTACGTAATAAGAGTAACAGACATAATTAGCGGTGGAACAGGAATATCAGGAACACCAACTGCTAAGATAACAATATTAGTTAATGGAGGAAGAACCTATTACTCAGGTGATCCTTATATTAATCAAGATATAAATAGGCCATTCTGGTCATGGAAATTAGCAGATTTAAATAGTCCTAATAATGTATATATAAGTACACAATTAGGTCAATCACTAACATCATATAGTGGACCTGATACACCAAATTATTTACTACCAAGAAGATTACCTGGACCAGGAGATAAATTATGCTGGCCAAACAATTATGTCTGTATATCATTTGATAAAATGTCACAAAAAACAGCAGATTTTGGAAAATATAGAATAAAAGTAGATGTAAAAGATTTATATGATTCAAATGATAGAGTAAAACTAGCATCTGCACAAAGTGTAATATTAATTGAATCATTAAATAACATAAGAAATAATGGAATAAAAGATATTAATAGTAAAAATACAGATACACTAGCAATATGGTTAGACAGACAACCAAGAGCTTTAGCATTTACAAAAAGTTCAACTACAGGTCATTTATTATTAATTAAATCTTTAATTAATAGCAATGTTCAAACTTATATGTCTACTGATGGACAAAGAAGAATGAATCCAGATACACAAATTGGTTCTATAAATTATAAAAATACAAATTTTAAAATAAATGCTAATTTTAAATATACTGGAGGACCAAATAAATGGCCAATTAATGGAAACGGTATACTAGAATTTGAAACACCAAATGGAATATTTGATTTATACTTAAAACCAGATACTAATGGGTATTCTACATTTATAGGTTATGATAGAGCTGGAAGAACTTTTACAAATGATCTCATTTACAGATCTGTAACACCTATTGATATATCTGATTTTAAAAATGATGCAATGACAAAAGATGGTATAATAATAAAGTCATATGCAAATACCAGAGTATCAGATCAATTAGAATTTTTAGTACCACCTGATATTAATAATTATAAAGCAATATTAACAATAGCAAAACCAATATAATAAATATTTTTATTTTATTATATATTATTAAAACTCAAATAATTTTTTTTGTGTGTTTATTTTATTTAATAATATACTTTTCTTTAATAAATTATTAATATTATAATTAAACCTTTTCATTATTAATTGCCTTCCGTAATCTAACATTGTTTTTTTATCATTAAATATTATTTCTTGACTTCCTAATGTTTTTCTTACTGCCTGCCTTACTACAAAAACACCTAACGGCATTGAATATTCTGATGTTACAAATCTTAATAATAAACAACCTGCTTGTATTTTTTTATTGTTCAAATATTCTAGTAAACTTAATCTTGCAGCATAATACCCGCCTACAGTATTATCTGCGTAATCTTTTCTTCCGTAATAATTTTCATAATCTGTTGTTGTATAAATCTGGAAATCAGGCGTTAATAATTCATCAGGCATAGCACTTTCAAATAATTCATAATTCCATACATCTGGAAATAAAAATATTAAATAATAATTTCCAAAATAGTTTCTAAATAATATCCTATAATCTTCTATGCAGTTATATTCTTTTATTTTTTTAATTAAGTCCTTTCCTAAAATATCATCAGTTGCTGTTATACTCATCCTAGTTGGAACTAATTTTCTATTAAGCTTTAATCCTGTTATACCTAAACTTAATATCTGACTTAATGCATATTCTTCTATTCCTTTTTTGTTTAATATTTTTAAAGCTTCGGCAGACTTTAAATCAGTATCATAAAATACTTTTTCTACATGTTGGTTTACCTTTATATTTTCATTAACTTTTATTTTATTTATTTCTCCTGAAGGACCAAATGGTAAATGTACATCATCCATACTTATCCTTGGTCTTAATTTTTTTTTAAGTTCTACTTCTATACTTGTTGTATTAAAACTCATCGCTATTTCTTGTGCTAATTCTAAAAATTTATTGCTGTTTCTTACATCAAATATCCCTTGTTTTTTTCTTGCGTTTATTAAATTAGCCCTTAAATTAACTATATCTTCTATCTTATAATTTTCTTTATACCATAGATAAGGATCATCATATTTTTTTGCTTCCTCCTTATTATCTAAAGGACTTAATACTCCTACATTTGCTTTTTTAAATTGTATATACTTGCTACCTACAAAAACTGTTGGAGGTGTATTTCCTAAAAATTCTTTATCTACTAAATCTAAAGCTTTAATTTTAATATCTTTAATCCAAGGACTTTTGGTTTTTAGCATTACCATATATATTATTATAATTTCTAAAATTTATATAATAATATGTTCTGTAAGTTGTATCATATTTTAATTAGATTATATATTTTTACAAAACCATTATAATATATAATATTTATTATTAATTATTTAACTACTTTTTAAACTTTTAATTTGTCATTTTATAATAAAAGATAAGTTTATAAAATTTTAGTTAGAAATAAATTATATGTTAACTAAAATAACTGAAAATGATTTAATATCTATAAGAAAACCATGGTATGCTGGTCCTATTTTTAATTCTGTAAAAGATTTAATGACCAATTTAGAAAGAGCTTTAGAAGGTTTACCATTAGATGATTTAATCTGTGATTTCATAAGAAGAAGTGATGGTTCTATTGTTCAAGGAAGCTCAAGAGTGCCTGTAATTGTTGAATTGCCACAAAAAGAAAAATTAGTTGTTAAATCATACGGTGTTTATAATCCAACTGAAGAAAAAAAAGTTTTAGAAATTGTTAATGGCAGAATTGCACCCCAAATAGCAAAATTTGATGATATTGGTTATGTAGAAGAATTTGTTGGAACTAATTTTGTATCTTTAGATGATTTAATCTTTTCTTCTTTACATTATTCATTAAAAACAGAAAAAAAATTAAATAATAAGACATATCAGTATGAAAATTTTAGAACTGCTGTTGAAAAAAGTGCTTATAGCTTTGCTTTTTTAGCATCTTTAGGAATTAATTACAATGATAATCATTTTTTTGATGAAATAAGAGTTTTTAAAACAAACTTGACTATTACTGATTTTGGAAATGCAAAATTATTTTCATATCCGGGTTTTACTGATTCAAATGATTGGAAAACTTTTGATGGTCAACTTGAAAAATTGCAAAAACACGGGGCTAATGGTTTATTTAGTAATTATCAGAATCCATTTTCTTTAGAATTTAATAGTAAAATTAAAGATTATGATAAAATTCTAAATGATCTAGATAGATTACCAAATGATCCTGTTTTAAAGTTAAATTTGTTTAATTGTTTGGGTACAGTTGCTAAAAATATAGATAGATATTTTTCACAAGATTATATAAAAGAAATTTCTTTATATTATAATTACACTACTTTTAGTATATTTGGAGATTTTGTTAAAAATTTTGTAGATTTTTATATAAAAGGATATTTTCCTTATTCAGTTTCTCATCCTAAAAATAATAGGATATATGATTAGTAAGAAATATATACCAGATTATTATCAAATTTTTATATGAATAACATAGATTATTATAACTCTTTAGGATTTAGAGCTGGGCTCGAGTGTCATCAACAATTAGATGGTCATAAGTTATTTTGTAAATGTCCTTGTATTATTAGAGATGATAATTATGATTTTGAAGTTAAACGTTATTTAAGATTATCTGAGTCAGAAGTTGGTTCTTTTGATCCTGCTGCTCAATTTGAAATAAAAAAAAATAAGCAGTTTGTTTACAAAGGTTATAATAATATTAATTGTCTAGTTGAATTAGATGAATCTCCTCCTGAGGATCTTAATAAAAAAGCTTTAGAAATTGCTTTGCAAGTTACTTTATTATTAAATGCTAAACCTGTTGATGTTGTTCAGTTTATGAGAAAAATGGTTATTGATGGTTCTAATGTTTCTGGTTTTCAAAGAACTGCTATAATAGGACTTAATGGTTATATTGATACTTCTGAAGGACGTGTTTCAATTACCACTGTTTGCTTAGAAGAAGAATCTGCTAAGAAATTAGAAGATACAGATTCTTATAGAATTTATAATATTTCTAGATTATGTATTCCTTTGATTGAAATTGCTACTGGTCCTGATATTAATTCTCCTTTACAGGCTAAAGAATGTGCTGAAAAGATTGGCATGATCTTAAGATCTGTTAAAGGTGTTAAGAGAGGTTTGGGCACTATTAGACAGGATGTTAATATAAGTATTAAAGGCCATCCCAGAATTGAAATTAAAGGCTTTCAAGATTTAAGAAGTATTCCTAAA
This sequence comes from Candidatus Woesearchaeota archaeon, assembly GCA_964430545.1. Lineage (GTDB taxonomy): Archaea > Nanobdellota > Nanobdellia > SCGC-AAA011-G17 > GW2011-AR18 > CAYSFG01. The sequence continues at coordinate 45,149 of CAYSFG010000030.1, read as the reverse complement.
ATTGTTGATTTTGAAATTAAAAGACAGTTGGAATTAATTAAAAATGGTTCTAAATTAATTTCTGAAGTTAGAAAAGCTGAGCCTGATTTTACAACTTCTTTTTTAAGACCAATGCCTGGTTCATCTCGTATGTATCCAGAAACAGACGCCAAGCCTGTTTATATCACTAAGGAATTATTATCTAAAATTGAAATTCCTGAACTTATTGCTGATAAAGTTGAATCTTTAGAAGAATCTTATAATATAACATCTGAACAAGCACGTGAATTATTAAAATTAAATAAAATTGATTTATTTGTTAAATGTACATCATTAAAAAATGTTAATACTTCTTTTATTGCTGAGACAATTATTGCCATTACTAAAGAATTAAAAAGAAAATTTAATTTAAATTATAATATAAAAGATGATTTTTTCTTTAAAGTATTTTACCATCTTGATAAAAATGATATATCAAAAGAAGCGATTATTAATATTTTTGCTGATAATGCTAAAGAATTAGAATTTAATTTAAATAATTATAAAAAGGCTTCACTTGAATATATTGAAATAGAAATTAAAAAAATTATATCTGATAATCCTGGAAAACCTTTCGGTGCATTAATGGGAGAAGCTATGAAAATATTAAAAGGAAAGGGTGATGGGAAATTAGTTTCAGAATTAATTAAGAAAAATTTAAAATGATTATATTTATTTATTATTTTATTTTTATATATATTTTAAAAAATAGCGAAACACTATGTCTTTTTTTTATCTAATTCTTTTTACCTGTTTGTCTTCTTTAGGTATAACTTTAGGTTTAGTGTCTTCTTTTTTCTTTACAGATTTTATATTATACTGTCTATCTTCCGCAGAACTTATTACTTTTATCTCATAAGCTTTTTGTTTAACCGGCTCTTCAAGAATAACATCTTCTTTTTTTGTTAGATCTATTTCATTTTTTACAGTATCTTCTTTTTTCTTTGTTAATCCTATATCTATTGATTTTTCTCTTGTTAATTCTAGAAACATTAATGGATTTCCTTCAGATTTTTTATATAAAAAATTTAAATCCTGGTTTGTAAATAATTCTAAATCTCTAGCGCCAGTTTTATTTAATCTTTTTAATAATAATTCTTTACATTCTTCTAGATTTAATCCTTTTAATTCTATATCCATAGTTTGTTTTTTATTTGTTTTTTCGCTTATTCCTGTAGAACTTGTAAATATTATTTGTAATCCTTCTATCTGATTTGTTATTAATGCATTTATTAATTTTACATAATTATCTTCTATCTTATTAAAATCATCTATTAAAATTATTAATTGTTTTTTATTAATTCTTTTATTTATGTATCTTACAATACTATTAAAGTCTAATTGCAACTTATGCAAGTAAACTGATTCATATATTTGTCTAAAATCTTCGTCTTTAATTAATTTTTCAGATTTTATAGTAATATTTGCCCCTTTTATTGCCAGACCTTCAGAGAAATTAGTTAATGGTTCTATTAAATTTTTTATGAATTCTATAAAATTTACTTTGCTGTTTATATAATCTACAGCCACTAAATGCTTATAATTTTTTAATTCATTTTTTAACCATAATAATAATGTTGTTTTTCCTATTCCCTCTTTTCCTGTTATTAATATTAATGGTGCTTTTTCTATTATTGCATAATTTAGTTTTTTCCTTTCGTTTTCGTATCCTGAAATATAATCTTGTATTGGTTCTGGATGTTTTGTTTTAAATGGATTATCTTTCCATCCCAACTCTTTATACCAAAAATATACAAATTGTTTTTTTTTGTCTGTCATGATATTTTGATAATAATACCCTTATTATAAATTTATTCTTTCTTTATTTTATTGTTGTTTTTTAAATTATTATATAATTTTAAATTTATCTATAAAATTAATACGCCAAAAAACTTAAAAATTTTACAAAATTATAATAAAAAACTATAAATACTACTATCTTTATTTTATTTTTATGGCAATTATAGAAAAGTATTTTAATGATTTTTTTAGAGACTTAACTACCTTTGGAGGTGGTTATTTTTTAATTATATTGATAACTATACTTTTTATTCTTAAGCAATTTTATTTATCTTACTTATTATTTTTTGGTTTTATTTCATCTTATTTAGTTTCTTTTATTATTAGACTGTTTTATTTTAAAAATCGGCCCAACAAAGAAGTTTATTCTAATATATTAACTAAAGTTGATGCTTCTACATTTCCTAGTGTTCATTCTACTAGAATTGTTTTTATTGCTTTAGTTTTTTCTAATTTTTTTGCAAACAATATTTTGACTGTTTTATTCATAATTATAGCATTAATTACTTGTTATTCTAGGTTTTATATTAAAAAACATTACTATATAGACATAATCGCAGGATTTATATTGGGAATTATACTCTACTTTATAGGGTTGAAGTTGATATGAGGCACTCAAATAATATTTTAACAATACCAAATTTTGTAACATTATTGAGATTATTATCTATACCGCTATTTATATATTTAATGCTGAATAAACAAATATATTATGGCTTAATTGTTTATCTTATTGCTGTATTAACAGATATTATAGATGGAAATCTTGCTAGGCACCTTCAGCAAGAATCTAAATTTGGCAAAATTTTTGATCCATTTGTTGATTTTTGTATTATAATTTCTTCTTTAATCGTGTTATATTTATTAAAATATATTAACTTAACACAATTAATATTATTTAATCTTCCCAGAATTATAACTTTTTTTATATCATGCATGTCAAATAGAAAAAATATTATTAAAGGAGATTTTATTGTAAGCAATTATTCTAAAACTGCAGCTGTTTTTACTTTTATATTAATAACTTTTTTAATATTAAAACTTGATTATTATATAATATTAATTACTTTTATGTTAGTTTATTTATTCTCAATATTACACTGGTATTGTTTGTATAAAAATATAAAGAGGAAGAAATTTGAGTCTCTTGTTGATACATGATATCTATTATAATCCCTGCGTGTAATGAAGAAAATTATATTAAAAATACTATTAACTCTATAAGAAAACAATCTTTTAAAGATTATGAAATTATTATTGTCTGTGATGGTTGTACTGATAAAACTCCCGAAATAGCTAAAAAATTAGCTGATAAAACAGTTATACTTTCTAAACGTTCTGGTCCAAGTATTGCAAAGAATGAAGGTGTAAAGGTTTCTAAAGGTAAAATGTTATTGTTTATAGATGCTGACACTATATTAACTTCTAATTTACTTAATTACTTATCTGAACTTAAGCAAGATTTTATTATTGGTACAACAAAGATTAAACCTTCAAATCCAAAACTTAAACATAGATTTATGATGGCTTTAAAAAATAATATTATCTGCAGATTTGGAGTCTCAAATGGAGTTATATTTTGTAATAAAAAAACCTTTAATTCTGTAAATGGTTTTCCAGATGTTAAAAAAGGTGAAGATGGTTTATTCATAAGAAATTTAATAAAAAATAAAAATAAGTTTATTATTGTAAACCATTATGTTATAAGTTCTACAAGAAGATTTGATAAAAAAGGTTATTTTAGTGTAATTGGTTATTGGATTAAAGAATATTTTAAACCTTCGAAAAATGATTATGAATTGATAAGATAAATATTTAAATCAGAATTTAAAAAGCATTATAAACACAAAAATATGTAATAATAAGATGAACAAATTAAAAATATTAGCAATATTACAAACAATAATTATAATAATCCTTATTTTTACGATTATCACAAAAAATAATATGCCTAAGAATGGCCTTTTGTCTCCAAGAGTGTATACAGGATTATTAAAACCTAAAAGTCTTTTAATAACAAATTTTGAACCATTAAAAGAAGATATTCTAGACTATATAAATAATAGTAACGATATTTCAATATATATACAAAATCTACGTGATGGATCTAATATTGGAATAAATGAAGAAAATTTTTATCCACCATTTAGTTTAAATAAAGTTCCGCTAGCAATAATGATAATGAAGAAAGTTGAATCTGGAGAGTTGAAACTTAATGAATTTATAATGGTTAATGATAGTGAAAAATCAGTTTTATATGGTAATTTATACAAAACAAATAATAATAAATTAGAATTAAAATTTTTATTAGAAAAAATGCTAAAAGAATCAGATAATACTGCTATGAATGTTTTATTAAAGTATATAGATGATAAAAATTTAAAATTATTATCTGATTACTATCCTATAGATTTAACTGTATACTATCCTGAAAAAAGAGTATATAAAAAAGAAAATTATTATTATATAACACCTAAAATAATGGTAGGTATATTTCAAAGTTTGTATTTATCTACAATTTTAGAAAAAGAAAGTTCAGAATATATATTATCATTATTAACAAATACCTTATTTAATCTTAACTCTATGGCTGATATACCTGATAGTGTTAAAATATCAAATAAATTTGGTTTAAGTTATTATGAAAAAAATAAATTTTTTCATGATTGTGGAATAATGTATATAAAAGAATCTAAAATAGCCTATTGCATCATGACTAAAAATTTAGATAAAGAAGAGGCACAATTAAAAATTGTCGTAATAGTAAAAAAAATTTATGTTTATACTTTAGAGACAAGAGCTTTTCTTGATACTTATAAATAATAATATTATTTAATACTTTGTGAACTTTATACCATCAAATTTTATATAGTAGTATACCTTTATATTATTATGAATTTAGAATATATTAATAATTTAAGAAAAAAAGGATTAACTTTATTAGATATGCATTCCCATACTACAATATCTGATGGTTTTCAGTCACCTGTTGATTATTTTAATTTTGCTAAAAAGAATAAGTTTGGGCTATGTATTACTGACCATAATGAAGTCAAAGGCAATTCATTTTCTAAAGATATTTTTAATATGCCTTCTACAGAAGTTACATCTGAAGAATATATTGATCTCTTGTTATATTTCAGAAACTATAAGGATTCTTTAATTTTTTATGATAAATATTTAAAAAATAATAAATTAAAAGAACGTCCTTTTATGTATAGGAGATTAAAATTGCCAATTCATGAAATTATTGACTATGCTTTAGATTTTAATGCAGTTATTGCAGTCCCTCACCCACATACTATAAAACCTAAAAATAGTTTTTTATTTTTTACTATGAATAAAGAAAATAAAGAATTATTAAAACGTGTTCATGCTATTGAAGGCATTAATTCTACAATTTCTAAAGAAAGAAATATTAAAGCTGTTAATTGGGCTTTTGAATTAAATAAATCATTAATTGCCTGTTCTGATGCACATGAAATGAAATATTTGGGCAGTGCTTTAACTGCAGCTTATGCTTCGACAAAAGAAGAATTTTTAGAAATGATTATAAAAAATAAAACAATGATTATTGCTGAACCTTTATCTCCTATTAATAGATTTATTACTGCAACTAAGATTTTATATAATAATATCAAAATTATTTAATTATTTTTTATAAATAATATTAAATAAATTCTTCCTTATATTCCAATCTGTTTGATATTTCTCCTCTAAAATTCTTATTCCATAGTTCATTAATTTCTTTTTTCTTATAATTACTTAATAACCAAGCTAATTTTATAAATGCACTTTCTAAAATATAGTCTGTTAAATTCCCTAATATATTAGCTTCATGCAACTTTCTTCCTGTAGAATAAACATTTAAATTTACCCCACCAAATATACACTGACTTATCATTGCTACAGGAATTTTATTTGCTAATTTCTTTAATTCTTTATATAATAGATCGTTTTCTTTTGATTTTTTATCTATTAAATTTATTGATAAATGTCCTAATCCTGTTCCCTGAATTATCAACCCACTAAAACTATTATACATTTTTATTTCTTCTTTAATTAAATTGGGATGTACAGTTAATATCCCTATCCTTAATTTTTCATTGAATAATTTTAATTTTAATTTTTCTTTATTTTCTTTTTTATGATATTTTTCTAAAAATTCTACTTCTCCTTTTATTTTTACTCTAGCTATAGGAATACTATTTACAGATTTGAATGCATCCCTCCTTGAACTATGTAATTTTTTTGTTTTTAATGCTGGTAATATTTCACAATAATCATCAGAACTTTTTTCATGCATACATATCCCCACTTCATTAAATTCTGTTTTAACTATAAAATTTGCTGCACATATTATATTTACAGCTGCATCTGAACTTGGTCTGTCACTTGATCTTTGAGACCCTACTAATATTATTGGTTTATTTAAATTTTCCAATGCAAAAGCCAAAGCACATGAGGTAAATGCCAATGTATCTGTGCCGTGTGTTAATATTATTCCATCGCTTTCTTTCAATGTTTTTTCTATTTCTTTTGCCATTATATTATAATGATGAAACCTTATATCTTCAGAAAACATATTTGCTATTAATTTGGATTTTATATTTGCAATTTCTTTTAATTCTTGAAATTTATTTATTAAATCTTCTGGGCTAAAACTTGGGTATACTGCCCCTGTCTTATAATCTACTTTTGAAGAAACTGTACCGCCTGTATGTAATATTGTTATAGTCTTTAGTTGGGGATTAAATTTTATTTCTTTTATTTTGTCTTCTTCTGCCTTCTTTGTGTGAGTTTCTTTTACATTTATTTTTAATATTTTATTTTTATTTATTCCAATATTATAACCAGAATCTAATTTTAAGCTAATTATATTTTTATCAGAACTAGGCATTAATCTTCCATATAATATTTCTTTGTCTTTTTTTTTAATTTCTATATAATCCCCTTCTTTCATATATCTTTTAGAAATTTACTTGTTTATAATACTTTCTTGAACTAGAAATAGAATCCTAAAAAAAATTATGTTAAAGTTCAGGCGATATGGAATATATCTATAAAATATTTTTTAATATTAAAAATTTTTAAGCAACTTTTCCTTTATTTTCATAATAAGCATGTCCTTCATATTTTTTTATATTTTCACTTATTATTCCTTGATATATATCTTTATGTCTTTTTGTTTCATAATCTAATCCTTGGCCTACTAATAATCCTGTTAATTCTCTAAGAACATCATATTTTACAGGCATCATACTTATTTTTGCCATGTTTAGTTGAAATTCTGGATTACCATAATCATAGGGCGCATCCATATGTCTTGATCCATAATTAATACTTCCAAAATCTTTTATCACAGACAGAACAAGAGAACTACCATCTTTTAAATATTTTTCTAAATCTTCAAAATAAAGTGATCTATTCTCCATTTCGGTTTTTTTCCTGAAATATTCCTTAATATCTTCTTCATGTTTTGCAGGATCTTTTTCAATACTTTCTTTATGATCAATAATCAATTTTCTTAATCCTGTTAATTTTAATTCTTTTTTATAATATTCGTATAAGTTTCCTTTTACATTAAAATCATATAAAGAATTATTTGCATATTCAGTAGTTATTATTCCTTGTTTAATGTTATTGTCTTCATATTTCAAATGATAATTTTCTAAAAAAAATTTATCTAATTTTTCAACATCTTCTTCTTTAAATCCATCAAACCATAACATTAATTTATTATTAAAAAAATTAGGTAGTGATCTATATTCACTTCCGTCTTTTAGTTGTATTTTTCTTAAAATCATTATTTATTTATTAATTTATTTAATATTTAAGATTTATTGTAAATTAATATCTACTTTTGAAGAAATCATTGTTTATCCTATATAAAAAATAGTATTATGTCTATAATAAAAATAAATTAAATCATAACTATTACATTATACCTAAAATAGTCATAATAATTATTAAATATATTTTATATATAGAGAAGATTTATAAATAAGAATCAAGTAATAGAATATAATTATAATTTAAAGTTCAATTCGCTAGGTTTTATGGGCATAAAACCATTGGGCAATTTTAAATGAACTTCTATTTGGGTATTACTTAGTTACTACTTTATCAGATACCATATAACCTTTTGGGCAAAAAGTTAATACGATTTCTAAAGTAACGGTATATTAACTTACATAAATAGTTTATGGTAATTTAGTATATATGTTTATAATAAAAAGTATAAAACAAAATTTATAGGGGAGGAAATGAAAAATGGAGTTTATTATACAAAGTGCATTGGAAAACGCACAAACTAGTGTAGATAGTAGTATAGACATAGGACACGCAAACATTAAAGTATTAGGTGTTGGTGGTGGCGGTTCAAACATGACTACTTGGCTTTTTAAAAAAGGTGTAAAAGGTGCAGAAGTAATTGCTATGAATACAGACAAACAACATTTAGATATGATGAGTGCTGATAAAAAAATATTAATTGGCAGAGATTTAACTAGAGGTTTAGGCGCAGGTGGTTATGCTAATGTTGGTATGGAAGCAGCAAAAGAACAACTTCCAGAAGTTAAAGACGCTATTAAAGGTGCAGATATGGTTTTCATCTGTGCTGGTATGGGCGGTGGAACGGGAACAGGGGCAGCCCCAGTTGTAGCACAAGTTGCTAGAGATGCTGGTGCTATAGTCATTGGTACTGTAACAACACCTTTTACAATAGAAAGAGCAAGAGTTGACAAGGCAGAATTTGGTTTACAACAATTAAGAAATGTTTCAGATACAGTTATTGTAATTGATAACAACAGACTAGTTCAAATTGCAGGAAATTTACCAGTACAACAAGCTTTTGCTGTAGCTAATGAACTTGTTGCTACAATGATCAAAGGCATTGTTGAAATAATTGCAGTACCATCACTTGTTAATCTAGATTATGCAGATGTTAAAGCAATAATGACAAATGGTGGAGTGTCAGTTGTAGGTGTAGGACAGTCTGATGGTGAACGTAGAGTTGATGAAGCAACTAAAAGAGCTTTGACAAATCCTTTATTGGATGTAAGTTACAAAGGAGCTACAGGTGCTTTAATCCATGTAACAGGTGGACCAGACATGACCCTTGATGAAGTTAATAGAGTAGGTGAAATCGTTACTGAATCTCTTGACCCTGATGCAAACTGTATATGGGGCGCCAGAGTCGAGGATAATATGAAGGGTGCAATAAGAGTAATGACTATTATTACCGGTGTTCAAAGTCCATATGTTATTGGTAGAAGTTTAGATAATAGACCAACATATGAAAAATCAAGAACTATGAGTAGAGAATTAGGAATTGATGTAGTCCATGGGAAAAACAGGTATTGATGACGCTTTAGGATTTGATTAGATATCATTTCGACCCCTATATCCTAAAGACCCTCATTTTGGCTGGTGTCTATAAAAAATAGGCATCGGCTCTTTTTTATTTTTTTATAATTCTATTTTAGGATTAAACTAAAATTGTAAATTATATAAAATTCATTTACTATTTTTAAACTACTGACAGAAACTACGTTTTCGTACCTTCATTATAAAAAATTTAAAATCATTCAAACTTAATTTCTATATTATCACAATCTTGTTTTATATTTTGACTATCGCATTTTTTTAGAATATAATTTTCGAACTCATTATTTTGTTGACCATTTACATACATTTTTACTGTTCCAGAAGAACCATTGGGGCATAAGTCACCATTTTTCTTTTTTAGTAAACTTGTTTCTGAAAAATCTAACCTTAAACCTTCAAAAAATTTACCTAATGATATATCTTTTTCTTTAGCAATTACGCTACCTTCTATATGAATAGTATTATCATTATGATGATGTAAATTCATTGGGCCGCACATTCCAGCGCCACATTTTATTTGTACTTGTTCTCCACAAACAGAAACTTTAAAATTAGCATGCCAGTGATACGCCTCACTATGGACTGGTTTAAAATCTTTTAATGGCTTAAAAACAAAATTATAAATGCTAAAAATTATTAAAGCAAAGATAATAATTGTAACACCCCATTTAAATATATTTTTTCTTAATTTTTCATTAGATTTTTTCTTTTCTGAATCTGCTTTTTCTTGTTCTCTTTGTTTTTCCTTAAGTTCTCTTTTCTCGTGACTAGTTAAATTGTTTTCTTCCATTTTTTATGCTTTTGTTGGTGTAGGTGTAACAACCTTATTTGTATTTAAATCTTTATATGAACCCAATAATTCTACTGAAGTAAATAAATAATTATCATCAGACTGTTTGGTTGTAACTTTTGTGAAAATATTATTCATAAATGAAGTATAAACTGAAACATCATTAGATATTATAATGGTAGGCACTTTTGTAATAGAATATTTAGATATCAAATCTTTACCTTCTTGAGATGAAATATCAAATGTTTTTTCATCATTAATAGCAACACCAAATCTATTAAGTATTTGTTGATGTTGTGTTACATCATAACAAGTCAAACATGAACTATCTTTTAAATAAGTAACAGAAACAAGACCAATTATTTTATCAGATGAAATATTTTTATAAGGTGGGGATATTTTTCTTAAAATGAAATTATCATTAACAACATCACCTATATTCTCCCAAGCTTTAACTATTTCTGAATATGAAGAAACATCACCAGACAATATTAATGTTGGAATCATTGTAATATTATAAAGTGAAATAATATCTTTAGCAGATTCTTGATTTAATTTAGTAACTTCGGTTATAGCAACAGAATTTTTTAATTCTTTAATTAACAAATTAGGATCAAAGCATTTAGTGCAAGAATCTAGGCTTATAACTTTAGCAGAAACAAGACCAACAACCTTATTTTTATTAATATCAAAATAAGGAACAAAATTATTTCTAAAAACTAAAGCATTATCATAAGCAGTTAACATAGACAAAGAAGTCTTGTTTAATTCACCTGTAACAATTACAGCAGGGAGCTTATCAATATTATATTTAGTTATTAAAGAAGATGCCTCTGTTAAAGATAAAGTTTTTTCAGATGTAATATTAACATTTGAACTTTTAATTAGAGAAATAACAGGATTTAAAGGAATACAATCCTTACATTTATTATCAATTATAGTAAGTTGAATAAGAGCCGGTCTTGCAGCTTCAACAGCTTCATCATATTTATTGTTTAAAGTTGAAGTTAATGAAAACATGAATAAAAAATTTATAATAAATAAAATTACTAAAGATATCACAAAAACATGAACTAAAGGTTCATAATTATTATTTTTCAAATTTTGAATTAATTTTTTAACCATTTTTTAAAAATATAAAAAAATTAACAACCTCCAACCATTTCAGGCAAAGCACTTGATGAAGAAGCACTTGAAGCTGTATTAGTCTTTACAGCAATATTTTGTGAAGCTAAATTAGTCTTCAAACTTACCTGACCTGCATTTAATTTTGATTTTAATCCAAATAATTGCACCACTTGTATTGCTGCAACAATAACTAAAATCAATAAAGCAACAACAATTATTAAATTTCTATTTTTATTTTTTTTAACCATTTTTCCTCCTTAATTAACAACCTCCAACCATTTCAGGCAAAGCACCTGTATCAATATTTCCACCAGAAGCCTTCATGCCTAATTCAATCATATTCTTAGGGAACCATAATGTTTTCCATCTTAAAACTTCTCTTAAAACTTCAGCATCATTATACTTAGTATTTTTTATTAACCACATAGTTAAAGCTTGAACAGCAGGATTATGAGAACAACCACATTTTAATTCACCTTGTTTAGATATACCAATAGGACCAACACCACAACAAAATTCACATGAAATACCAACAGGTTTTGTAGCTAAATTTAAATATCTCTGCCATAACTCAGGATCTTTTTGAAGATCAGATTTTATTTGAGGATAAACAGTTCTATGAAGATAAGTTAAAGATTTAATAGGATCATCAAATGTAACACCTAAATCATTGCCATATTCAGGAACACCAGTAGGTATTAACATATCAACAGCATCTTGTTGAGTATTAATCTTATTTACTTGAAAAACTGCAGCAACAGCCTGACCAGTAGATTTTATAGAATTTAAATCAACTTTATCAAGACCTTTAAATGATGATGGGCTTTTAATAATACCTGAAAATGTATTAATAGCAATAACATTAACAGAAACAACAATTAAAGAGACTATTATCAAAAAAATTACTAACTTATCAATCTTTTTTGCCATATTATATGAAGATAGTAGCTAATATAAATACTTAACTCTTGAAACAATATATAAAATTTAACTTAGATAATTAAATAAGATTTTAATTATGTTTATTTATGTTTAGATTGTTTGTTTTCACCTTTATTATTATTAAAAAGGTTATTTCTTCCTAATTTAAATATTATCAATAATATTATAACTATAAAAACTACTATTCCTATAATATTTGCAAGAGAAGATTTAAAAAAATCTGAAGATATTAAATTATCATTAATACTTTGTAAAATGTTCATAGACCAAGGAGTAGAAGAGGATATTAATTGTTCAAAAGCAGAAGTTCCTTTGAAAATAACCATAATAACACCTATAATAAATAAAATGATAAAACTAAATAAATTATAAGTTGTAGTTGTAAAATTCTTAATTTTAATTTCCCTGCCTTTAATAAATCTAGAAAGATTAAACTTATCCTGAAATAAAGAAATTAATAATAAAGGAATAACTACACCTAAACTAAAAAAAATCAATAATAAAACAGATTTAAAAATACTATTTAGATTAATAGCCAAGAAAAATATTGAAGATAAAACAGGGCCGATACAAGGCGTCCACCCAAGAGAAAATAAAAAACCAAATATAGTAAAACTAAAAAAACCTCTTTTTTCATTATTATCTATCTTAAAAGAGAAAAAAGAAAAACCTTTATTTAATAAAACCATAAAAGCAAATATCACAATAAATAAACCAGAAATAATACCTAATTGATTTTTATATAATGTAAAAAAACCTGAAATCAAAGAAGCAAATATTCCTAAAAAAGAAAAAGCAATAATCATACCTAAGGAAAAAGCAGATGTCATGAAAAAAGCTTTTTTTCTATTAGAGAAAGAATAAGCAAGAAAAGTAGGCAATAACACAAAACCACAAGGAGAAGACAAAGAAATAAGGCCAGCTATAAAAGCTGCAAGAAATGTTATTGACAAAGCTAATTGAGTTTGTTGATTAATTAATAATTGTAAACCTTTAGGAAGCTGAACTTTAGATTCTTCATTATGAATTGTAGAATCCTCATGCGCAGAAACTATAGTAATAACTAAAATAAATATTAAAAATATCAAGAATGGTCTTTTCATTATAAAATAAGAATAATTAAAAACTATATATAATTAACCTTTAAAACTATTAATTAAATATTGTTATTATAACTGATATAAGGCATAATTAACCCTATAAATGTTTAGATAATGATAAAATGTGTCCATTAAGATAAAGTTCATTAGTCCTGCCTGCAATTTCTTTTTTAATAAGCTCTTTATTTTCTAAATCTTTCAAAATAAAACTTAACTTAGTTTTAGAATAATTAGTTTTAATCCTTAATGTAGACTGAGTAATCCCTTCTTGTTCTCTAATAATAGATAATATATTTTGCTCATCTTTAGATAGTGCCTTAAATAAAATATCAAATTTTTCATCTTCTTTTAATTGTTTTTTATTATCTTTAATATTATCTAACTTTTCTATAATTTTATCATCATTATTAAAAAATAAAATATATCCCCCTAAACTAATAACAGAAGAAATAATACCAATAAAAATATTTGATATAGTTAATAATGAATTATTTTTATAACACTGCTGATAAGGATTACAACCTAAAGCATTACTAGAAGCATTTAGTTTTGAATTGTATGAAATTAAAATTAAAATTAAAGATATACCTAAAACCAATAATAAAACACCTAATTTTTTGTTATCCATTAAAACTTAATTTAATTATTTTGTTTAAATAAGTTATGAATTAGAAATTCTGTGAGAAATTTTTTAATATAAAAATTATTATAAGAAGGTACGAACCTTGGTTCTGCCGAAGTTTTAAAAATATTTAATTTTATTTTAATCAAAAAAGTTAAATTTATTAATAATTTTAAATTTTAATTCTAAAAAAATATGTATAAAAGCCTAAAGAAAAGAATATAAATAAGTTAGTTTATATAAAATATATGCCAACATTTTTATGCAGAAGCTGTTATTTTAAGTATACACCTAGAACACTTAGAAATGACCCACCAAAAATATGCAATAATTGCGGCGGAGTGGGAACTGTGGAAAAACAGCCAGATGCAAACCAAATAATAAAAGAATCTGAATTCTATTAATTCAAAAGATTTATAATAAAATAATAACCTAAAAATATATGCAAAAAAAAGGAGTAAGCCCACTAATTGCTACAGTATTAATTATAGGTTTTACAATTGTATTAGCAGCATTAGTAATAACATGGGGAACAAAATTATTTAAAGGAACAGTACAAGACACACAAAAAACAATAGATTTTTCTAAATTATGTATTGAAATAAACTATGAAGCAACAGCAAAAAACGATAAAACAAACAATAGAATAAATATAGAAATAAAAAATAATGCAGCGAGAACAATAGATGGATTTTTAATAAAAACAGATAATTCAAAAACATTTTATATAGCAAGTGGAAAACCATTAGTAGAAAATCAAGGAAATATCTGGGTATCAGGAACAGATTCAAAACTAGCAGCATTTTCAATAAAAACATACGCAATAGAAGGAGAACATAAAACTCTTGATATAAGACCAATAATAATAGATTCTGTAGAGACAAAAATATGTGATGAGAAAACAAAAACAGAAATAATAGAAGAAGCAACAATAGAAATACCACTAAATGAATTTCATCCTGTAATACCAACACAAGAAAATACTCAAGTACAAGAAACAAATAATCAACAATCAGAAAGTAATCAACTACCAGCCCCAATACAACAAGAAAAAGGAAGTATAAAATTTAATACAAAACCACAAGGAGCAAAAATATACCTAAATAATCAAGATCAAAGTAGTGAAACACCAATAACAATATCACAAGTAAATATTGGAGTATACAATATTACACTAATGAAACCAGGATATAAAGAATATAATACCACAATAACACTAGAAAAAGACCAAACAATAAATGTAGAAACAGAATTAAAACCAAAATCAATAAGCAATGATGCAATATTAATAATGCCATTAGACAAAGCAAACAATGATTTAAGCAAATATGGAATAGGTGGATTTGCAACAAATTATAGTGTAATATTTAACCAGGAAAATTGTAAATTTTCAGGAGAATGTGCAAAATTCAATGGAAATGCACAAATAAACATACCTGATAACCCATTAATAAATTTCATAGACACAAACTATACAATAACATTATGGGCAAAATTTGATAATTTGGATCAAGGAAGACAAAAATTATTGTATAAAGGAGATAACAATCAGGTTGTAGTAAATTATGAAATAGGAAAATATGAATATAGCCAAAAAATACAATCTAGAACAGGCAATATAATAACCTATTCACCATATATAAATACAGCAACATGGTATAATATAATAGCGATATATAATGGACAAGAAATAAAAACATATATAAACGGAAATAATATTGGAACAGGTACAATACAAACACCATTACCCACAGTTACAAACCAATTATTAATAGGTGGAAGAAATGATATTGGAGCATTCAAAGGAATAATACAATGTTTAATAATGTGGAACAGAACAATAACAGAAGAAGAAATACAAGAAATAACAAACACACAAAAATGTCTAATACCAATAAGAGAATAAAAAAAGGAGTAAGTCCACTAATAGCAACTGTATTGTTAGTGGCATTTGCAGTAGCAATAGGCGCAGTAGTTTCTAATTATGTAATACAAAAAACAAAAGAGTTTAAACCTGAAAAATTAGTAGAAGATAGTTTATTATGCGATGAAGTTAGTTTAGGATATAGTATAGACCCACCAGACGATACTCTAGCGAAAGATTGGTTATGTATATATAATGATAATATATTAAGTGGAATAAATTTAGTAAACAAAGGAAAATTTTCAATATATAAATATTCAATAAATATACAAGGAAGAAGCAATCCAACAGATGATCCTGCTGGGTATTATGAGTCTACTATATTTAAAAAATATGATACAGGATTAAAACCTGGGAAAAAACAACAAATATTTTTTGGGATAAATAATAATAATAATAAAATAATAAAAGTAGTGCCAATAATAAAAAATCCTGAAGTTGAAAATGAATTTGTTAAATGTGCTAAGAGTGCTTTAGTTATAGACTATGATAAATTGTGTAAAGAAATAAATGAGGGTAATAACTGTAATGATTGTGGAAATGGGATAAACTTAAATAACTACAAAACAATAATTGTTAATTCAGAAATATAATTAAATTGAAACTATTATTTTTAAACTACTGACAGAAACTACGTTTCCGTACCTTCCTTATTGAAAAAGCATTGGAGGATATAAAAAATGGCAGAAGTTGAATTTTTAGGAGCAAGACTTGAAAAAGATGTAATTATAATGGTAGAAGAAACAGCAAAAGAAGAACATGTTGACAAAACTAAAGCCTTAAAAGAATTAATAATACTTGGTAGAAAACAATTTTTGATAAAAAAATATCTTGATATGTATAAACATGAACAATGTTCTATAGATAAAGCCGCACAAGCTTGTCGAATAACTGTAAATGAAATGATGAAAGAAGCAATAAAGGAAGGAATAAAATCTAATGAAACAATAGATGAATATAGAAAAGGATTAGAATTACTTAAATAAAATAATTGTAATTAAGATTATAAAAAAAGATTATAAAAATAATTTTTTAACTAAATTAAAACTATTATTTTTAAACTACTGACAGAAACTACGTTTCCGTACCTTCTTTATTATAATTTTTATTCAAAAAATAATAAAGGTGAGGAAAATGTAAAATTAATAATTTTCACTCATAAAAATGTAATTATTTTTATAAAACTATGTGTTTGTGCAATGGTCTATAAATTTTAGTTAATTTTATATAAAATTTCATTAACAGATAAACTTTTAAATAAGTTAATTACTAAAATGATAGGATGAAAAAAGATAAAAGAGGTATAAGTCCGTTAATAGCAACAGTTCTCATTATAGGTTTTACAATCGCAATAGCAGCTTTAGTATTTGTATTCTTTAAAGAACAAATAGATTTAACAGCAAAAAAAGGAGAAAATAAATTTAATGCAAATGAAGAAGCAGGAGTACAATTTGAAGTACTTTCATGTGTATCTATTAATAATAAATTAGATCTTACTTTAAGCAATACAGGACAAATGAGAATAGATTGTTTTTGGGTAGCACCTAAAGGCCAAACAACACAATTAACAGCATTTAATTTAAAACCTGCACAACAAGAATTATTATCATTAAAAATGAGTAATACTGTAGATGACGTTGAAATATTTCCATGTTTAATACAAAAAAATAAAATAAAGACAGGAAAATCAAGTGTAAAGGTTACATGTGAATAATAAAAAATGGAGGTAATATTATGATATATAAAAATAAAAAAGGAATAAGCCCACTAATTGCTACAGTATTAATTATAGGTTTTACAATTGTATTAGCAGCATTAGTAATAACATGGGGAACAAAATTATTTAAAGGAACAGTACAAGACACACAAAAAACAGCAGATTTTTCTAAATTATGCAGTACAGGAATAGATGTAGAATATAATGCTAAATATGGTGATGCAACCACAATAGTAACTGCTGAAAATAAAGCAATGCAAGGAATAGAAGGATTTTTATTTGTAGCAAAAGGAGATGCTGGAACAAAAAGTTTTTTAGCTGTGAAAAATACAATAGCAAGTGGACAATTAGAAAATGTAAAAGATGGAGCAGATGGAAGTGTACAAGTATCTGAATCTGATAAATATAATCTAGGAGCATTTGGAACAAAAGAATATACACTTGAAGCTATAAGTGCGCCTGCAGATCTTATACTAGGATATACAACAATAGATGTAAGACCAATAGTAAAATCTGGAAGCGATTACCAAGTATGCCCAAATGAACAAACAGTAAATATAATAGAAGGAAGTGCATGAAAAATGATGAAAAAAGATAAAAGAGGTATAAGCCCACTAATTGCTACAGTAATAATAATAGGTTTAACAATTGTATTAGCAGCACTTGTTGTTACATTTGGAACAAATCTAGTAAAAAAAACAACAGAAGACACAGAAACACAAGCATCATTAGCAACAGCATGTTCTAATGTAGCGTTAAATTTAAAATTAAAAGCAAGTGTAGCAGATGGAAGTGTACAAGTATCTGTAGATAATTCTGGTACAAAAAAACTAGAAGGATTTATATTTAGAGTATATAATGTTGGAGAAACAACAGTAGACTCATTTGATACTAGTATAGACGCAGATCAATTAAAAATAACAACCACAACACCAAATGACTACACAATAAGTGCAAATGGAATAAAAACATTTGACTTAGACTATGATGAAACAACAATAACAGAACCAGTAAAAGTTGGAGTTAAACCTAAAGTAACAATATTAGGAAAAACTGAAACTTGTGGAGAAACAACAAGAGAATTATAAATTCTTTTTTTCTTTTAATTTTATTATATATCAAAGACTATGGTAAATAAAAAAGGTGACGTCTGGGTCAGTGCAGTATTATATTTTGGATTAGGAATAATAATTATTTCTATATTATTAGCAGCAGGATTACCTGTGATTAATAGACTAAAAGATAAGAACATAGCAATACAAACAAAGGAAGCATTTCATAAAATAGATGAAAATATAAGAGAAGTAATAAGAGGTGGACCAGGAACACAGAGAGTATTAAGTTTAGAAATAAAAAAAGGAGACTTAAGTTTTGAAGGACAAAAAATAATATGGAAATATAATGCTAAAGTATATTTGAGCGAGCCAAATGAAAAAAATTGTATTGATTGTATAATAATAACAGAAGGAAATATAAAAATAGTAACAGAAAAAGCAGCACAAAAAGGAACATATGACTTATCTTATACATTAGATTATAGTAGTTTAGTTGTTATAGATAGACAAATAACAACAATAAAAGGATTAAGTGATATAGTAATAAGAAATGATGGTATTACTAGTATTGATTGTCCTGTTGGTATAACAGAATGTTTAAAAATTTCAATATCAGCACCTTAGAAATATTAATATCAAAATCTAAAAACTTTGTTGATTAAATAATTATTTTATTGTATTTTTTAAATTTTTAATTAAAATAAATTTACTGAAAATAAATTATAATTATTTATTTGTAAACTTTGATTTAAATTTATCTTTTTTAGTGCGAAAAGTACTTAATCACCAAATATTATACTTTACTATAAACCAATTGCAGGAGATTATATAATTTTATTATGTTTAAAGTTTTTATAGTTTATTATTGGGTAATTTAAATAAATGAAAATAGTTATCTAAATGACAAATTTACAAACAATTGTAAATATTATACAAATGGAAAGGTATAAATATTTTGTACACCATATATATTGTATGGCAATTGATAATTATAAACTAGACAAACAAAGAAAAGAACCAAAATCACTATCTAAATTAAAATATGGTGAACTACCAACCTATCCTCCAATACGCACTATAACAAATTCAAAAATAATAGAATCTTTAATAGGAAAATTAAGTTCTTTGGGAAAAGGTTATGTAGTAATGTCATGGATAAGCCCCCCATTTGGTAGAGTTGTTGGATATGGTATTTATAATGAAGATTACGCTCATAGTCTTTCAGAGAAAAGAGAAATGGGGATTTCCTCAACCAGGTCGTATTTATGATATCAGTAAATTAGAGAAAAAGTTAGTGAGTCTGCAACCTAATTCAGATTTACACATTTAAATAATCCTTTACAAATAAACTATTTACTAATTTAGTATATTCTATATAATTAATTTTTGTTATATTAAGTTCTAATTCTTTTTTTTCTCTTTATCAATATAGAAGCGTTATGTTTTCTTTCAAAGTAGGAAGGTACGGAAACGTAGTTTCTGTCAGTAGTCTATGAAAATAGTTAATTTTTAATTAATTAATTATAAAGTGAGTAGTCTATAAAAAAATAATTAGTTTTTCTTCCAATTTAGTTTTAATAAAATTTTAGTATTTAATTATTATATTCTATTAATGGTTTTATCTTTTTTCTTTTATAAAGCTAACCATATTTATTACTTAATAATAGTAAACTTTATATAGGTAAGCTTTATATAAATATTAATCAAAAAATAATAATAAAAATGATAAAACTAAACAAAGGATTAGGATTAACAACTTTAGTATTAAGCTTATATTCTTGTGGCTCTGATAATCCTAAAATAAATGATGATAAAAATTGTTCTGATAATTGCACAGAAGATAATATAAGAGATTCAGAAAATAATATATTAGATGCAGGAATAAATGAAAATATTTATTCAAATGATGCTTGCACAAATAATTGTGGATATGATGCAAATACAAACAAAGATAGTGGAATTGACGTTGGTACAACACAAGATGAAGATGGTGGAGATGGAAATAATATAATAGATGGATGTTTTAATTGTGAATATGATAGCGGAACAGATTCAGGAACTAACACAACACAAGATGCAAACAATTTACCAGATGCAAACAATAACACAGATTCAGGAATAAATGACGGTGGAAATATAAATCATAATCCAGAAATAGAATTTGTAGATAATAATCAAAACATAATAACAAATTATAATACAATAATAAATAGAAATGAAAGTTTTAAACTTAAAATTTATGATGAAGATTTAACAGATAATTTAGAAGCAAAAATAAATTGTGGAAATGGAGAAACAGCAGAATGGGAAACATTAACAAGAGAAGAACTTACAGGATATTATAATAAAATATGCAGATTCACAATACCTGGAGAATATAATGTTATAGGATATGCAAAAGATGATCATGAAAGTGTTAATACAACTTTAAATGTAAATGTTGAAGATGAAACTCCTTTTGTTGAAGCAGGGCCTGACATGACAATACAATTAAATAAAACTTATTGTTTTAATTGGGAATGCAATACAGAAGACTTAAATATAGCATGTGGCAGTGGAACTAATAGAAAATCGTTTGCACCAGGACATTCAGAAATAGGTTTTCCTTATAGAATTGAATCAGAAACCACAATAGAAAATTGGTTTATTAGTAAAGATGATAATAGAAATCCAGATTTTGGCAGAGTAAAAGAAAAAGCTTGTATCATAGAAACTTATGGTTCAGGTTTTGAAAATTATCAATCTGGAGATGAAGTTATAAAAAGAGTTGAAATAAGATTAAGTAACAACAATGTATTATCAGATACATTTAACATAACTTTAATAGATTAATTTAAAATTCTTGAACTTGAGTATCAACAACATTATTAGAATTGCCAGAATCAAGATTTACTTCACGCCCTATTGCCTCTCTGTCTTTTTCTTTATAAGAACTTATAATGGCCGTTATTTGATCTGGATCTAAATCAGTACATTGTCTATTACTTACAAAACAAACTTGTATACTCGTAATATCTCTTAAATTAATATTATTTGAAAATCTACCACCAAAATCTCTTGTTTGAGTTTGAGTTGTTGTGCAACTTATACCGGCTAAACAAGTTTCACTACCAGAATTAGTTATTCCTTGTAATACTATATCTTGACCATGAGCTTTTACATACAAAACTCTATTTGTTAAAGTATTTACTAAATGAAAATCTCCATTATCATCTTTATATGTATAAAATACACCAAAATTAGGATCTTTAGTTTTTACTTGTTTTACAAATAAATCTGAAAACCTTTGAATTATTGGACCTTCTGGTTTATTTTCATATGTTGCTTTATTTAATAATTTGGGAACTTCACCTAAATAATTCTCAGTATGTTCTTTAAAATCAGATAATACAGGATATTCTTTAACAGTGTTATAAGTTCCAGTAACTGTAAGCAAAGCTAATACAATAATTATAGCACCTAATAAAAATACTTGGCCTTTTTTATTCATCATTTTTTTACTCTCTTTTTTATTACCTTACTTTTTTATCTAATATAATTAGTATTAAAGAAGTTTATAAAGTTTATTAGTTGTTAAGTCTATTTCTTTTTTTCAAATTTTTTCTTTTTAATTATTATTATTGTAATTTTTCTGATCTATTAAAATTTATTATAAAAGAATTTAATATTATATTATTTGGTAAATAACTAATTAATGGTTTAACATTAAAACCAGCAATATTAGTTTCTTTTTTTAAAATATGTATGTTGCCTAAATAAGTAATATATTTATCAAAATTATATTTATTTATTAAATATAGTAATCTTTCAGCCATTGATTCATCCCTTTTATATGGATTACAATTATAATCTTCTAGACATTTTATTTTTATTCCTAATTTATAAATTTTTTTGTATAATATTAAGGTATTATTATTAAGTCTTTTATCTTTTAATGAATCTTTTAAAAATTTAGATGAATATAACACTTTCTTAGATATTTTATTATTAAAATATAAGTTTAAAAAAAATTCTGATTGTTTTGGCAGTTCTAAACAAAATAATATTTTCTCTTCTATTATAAGATTACTTATTAAATCAAAAACAATTTTAGGAATATTTTTAGTATTATGTATTTCCCCCATAAAAATATATTTATGTTTTTTTATTTCTCCTATTAATTGTTTTTTTTCCATATTTAATTTAATTATTATCTCTTAAAATATCTTCTGTTCTTCACCAGATAAGTAACTTATAAAATATTCAGTAATTTTTGCACTTGACATTTCTTCAGTCCATAAATATTGCCCGTTTGGATTTATTTCTAAAAAGATATATTCACCTGTAGGTTTTTTATTAAATCTATAGCTGAATAATGTAGTCCATAATGTCTTGTTAATTCTAATAATTTACCGCCAACATCTTCTGGTATTTTTTGTATATAATTTTTCTTCTAATACCATTTTTTTTTCCTCCATAATGTTTTTTATTATTTTATTTTTTACTCTTTATATTTGTTAACCAATATTTTTTGTAAAATCATTCTTAATTATGGTAATATTTAATAAAAAACTTGAATTAACTCCCTTATCGTTTATAATTTCATACTCTCTCTTTAAACAATCATTGCATATATTGCCAATTTTTTCTATTTCATTTAATTGTTTATTGCACATTTGACATAAGTCCTTTAAGTTATTCTGCATAAAATTATATTCTAACTTATATTAATATAGTATTAGTAGAATAATATAATTAAATCTACTTTTTAGTAGACTTTTTACAAGATATTATCATAAAAGACTCACCAATATTATAATCTTTTTTTTCTTGTATATATGCTTTTAATTTATTACTATATTCTTCTTTCCACATTATATTCTCTTCGTATTCTAATTCTATCTTAAATGTTTCTTCTAATTTTTCATAACTTGGAAATATATATTTTGTTGTAATTATTTTTTCATTTAAATCTAAAAAAATGTTATATAATATTGTTCTTAGTTTTTCTTGTTTTTCTTTGATTTTATTCTCTCTTGGTTTTATTATATTAAGTATTTTTACATATTCAGATTCATGATATGCTTCTATTATTATTAATATGCCCTTTTTATTTAATAAATTATATAATTTTTTTATTATAATTTCCATATTTTTAGAATAATATAATCCTATCCAGCCAGTTATAACTATATCAAAATATTGGTTTTTTATTTTAATATTTTCTACATCATCATATAAAAATTTAATATTTTTTAGGCTTTTATACTTCTTTACACAATATTTTATTGCCTCTTTGTTATGATCAATTGCTATTATTTCCTTTGCTTTTTCTGCTATTTGCTTTGTTATCCTTCCCGTACCACATCCTATTTCTAATATTCTTTTATTCTTTATGTCTACTTCTTTTTTTATAGATTTTATTTCTATATTCTCTGGATCATAATATTTAGAATACCATTCATCTAACTTTTCCATTATTTTTTTATTTATATATTTAGTTATCTTTACTTTTATATCTTCTTTTTCTTCTTTAGTAAATATATTTAACATTTTTCCGCTTACAGATTCCATAAAAACATTATGTTCTATATTATAATTATCACAAGTTTTATCTATAAACTTCTTAAGTTTACTTAAATATTCTGCATTAAGCTCATACTTATTTCCATGCCTTGTTAATATTTGTTGTTTTTCTAGTATTCTTACTGCTTTGTAAACATATTTATAAGAATAAATTTTTAGTTCTTCACATATTTTATTTATCTTCTTTCTAGGCTTTTCTCCTAACAATACTGCTATATCATTAAATAACTTATTATTTAAGTCTATCATATAAATTTTTATATTATATAAATATAAAAACTCTTCTAAAAATAATTAAAATCTATTTTATACTAAGAATTATGAAAAAAAGCTTGTATTATATAACAAATTAAATAAGAACTTCTAATCCAACAAACAGAAATGTTTATAATAAATAAGATACTAAAAACCATAAGGAAAAAAGGGTGAAAATGGCTCTATCTAAGAATGTATTAATACTAATAGGAGCAGGATTGTTTGGAGGACTTTTAGCAAGTGTAGCATTATTATTAAAATCAAAGAAAAAACAAGAAACATTACCAACAAGACCTGCATTAAATCAAACAAATATTCAACCACAACAAACAATAAACCAAAATAATCAAATACCTAAACCATCTTCAAATCTACAACAAACAATAAAAACAAATGTCCAATCAATACAAAAACAAGAAAAACCAATATTTCAAATACACGAACCAACAATACCAAAACTTCCAGATATAAAAGATAATAGATTAATTGATGTAAGATATCCATTAATCCCACCTTACACATTTGCCCATATTTATTGGGATAATAAAAATACAGAATTAATATATGATATAGAAGAACCAAAATTAACAGAAAAAGAAAAAGAAACTTTAGAAACTTTAGAAGAAGGAATAAAAGAAATAATAAATTTAAGTTTTATAAGTGTAAGTGATAAAGAAACTCTATTATTATATTTAGAAAAAAATATTAAAGTATTATTAACAGAATTGTCAATACAAATAACTATGGATACTTTCTTAAAAATTATGTATTATATCTACAGAGATTTTGTTGGATTAAATGATTTAGAACCATTAATGAATGATAGTATGATAGAAGATATAGAATGTAATGGAATTAATACACCAGTATACATAGTTCATAGAAAATATAGAAACATAAGAACAAATTTAATACATAATGATTTACATAAAATGGCTTCCTTTGTAGAAAAATTAGCACAAAAATGTGGAAGATATGTAAGTTATGCAGAACCATTATTAGACGGATCACTTCCAGATGGATCTAGAGTAAATTCTACATATACAACTGATGTATCATCCAGAGGACCAACTTATACTATAAGAAAATTTTCCTTAGATCCATGGAGCCCATTACACTTAATATCAAAAGGAACAGTAAGTTTTGAAATTTATGCTTATTTATGGATGGCAGTTGAATATGAAAATAGTTTAATGGTAATTGGTGGAACTGGATCTGGAAAATGTGTAAGTGGCGATACAATAATACATTTAGCCGATGGAAAGAAAGAAATAATAAGAAATATAATAGAAAATAATTTTAAAAAAAATAAAATAATAAAAAATGAGAATTGGGAATATATTGAAAATGAATTAGAAATTTTATCAATGGACCCTGAAACTTTAAAGATAATAAAAACAAAAACTGATAAATTATGGAGACATAAAGCTAAAGAATTAATTTATATTAAGACAAAATCTGGGCGGGAGTTAAAGGTTACGCCCGAACATCCTTTCTTTTCTATAGACAATGGAGAATTAATAAAGATAAGAGCTGATTCAATAACTAAATATCAGATAATTGCAGTACCTAGAAAAATAGAAATAGAAAATCCAGAAATTAAATATATAGATTATTTAGAATATATAAAAAACAAAAAAGATTTATTTTATAATAAAAAAGAAATTAAAAAAGCTATAAAAATTTTAAAAAAGAATTATAATATTAATGAAATCCAGTTAGCACAAAAATTTAAAATAAAATATGAAACCTTTATGTTATGGAAAAAATATAATACAACGCCCTTAAACATTGCTTACAAAATATTAAAAGAAGCAGGTATGAAACTTTCGTTAAAACATATTAAAATTAAAAATGAAAAATCTAAAATAAAATTACCTAAATTATGCCCAGAATTATTTAAGTTTATAGGTTATATCTTAGGAAACGGGCATTTAACAAAAACACAAATAATATTTTTTAACAGAAACAAAGAGCTCAGAAAAGAATTTTTAAATTTAGGAGATAAATTATTTGGAATAAAAGGAAAAGAAGAATTCCCAAAAAATCTGACAGAAAAAGCATTATTTAAATCAAAATATATTGCTACAATATTACATGAAACATTTGAAATACCTTATGGCAATAAATCCTATATAATAAAAACACCAAAACAACTATACGAAATGAGTAATGAATGTATTTCCAATTTCTTGTCAGCATTATTTAATTGCGAATCTTATGTTGGTAAAAATGAAATTGAATTTTCAACAACAAGCAAGTTTATAGCACCAGAATTATGCAATTTATTATTAAGATTTGGTATAGCCCCAAGATTAATTACAAAAAAAAATCATTTTATAATTTATGTAATGGGATATAATAATATCTTACTATTTAAAAATAATATTGGGTATAGTCATCCAGAAAAGAATAAAAATTTAGATTTAATTCTTTCAAAACCATTAAACAAATTAATCTTAAATACCGACTTAATACCTAATGTTTCAAAACTTATATCCAATATGAGATTATCTATGGATATCAATCAAAATTATATAGTAGAAAATGTAAACGTTTCAAGAGGATTAATGAGCATGCGGGAATATGAAATAAGAAAACCTTCAATTATAACTTTTAAAATATTTAATAATTTTATTCAAGAACAAGAATTAGGATCAGAACTAAAAAATAATATTAATAGAATAGTTGAATCTGATATTTTTTGGGATGAAATATCTGAAATAAAAAATATTGATAATTGTGATGACTATGTTTATGATTTAACTGTACCTAATACACATAATTTTTTAGCAGGAGAATATCCAATAATAGCACATAATACATCTTTTATTAATACTGTAGCATTTTTTATTCCACCACAGGCAAGGGTCGTTTCTATTGAGGACACTAAAGAATTAAGGCTTGAGCATGAGAACTGGTTACCAAGTGTTGCAAGAGCTGGTGTAGGTTTGACTAATTTAATCGGTCAGAGATATGGTGAGGTTAATTTATTTGATTTATTAAGAGCAAGCTTCAGACAAAGACCAGATTATATAATTGTAGGAGAAGTTAGAGGAAAAGAAGCGTTTGTATTGTTCCAAGCCTTTGCTTCTATAAGAGGAAATGAAGAAATATTTGTACTGAAAGATAATAAACCATTAAGAATAAGAATAAAAGATTTAGAAAATGAAGATATAACAAAATTAAAAGCAATATCTTATAATATCAAAGAAAAAAAATGTGAATTGTTACAAATAAAAGGATGGATAAAACATCCAAAAAGAAATATATTATATAAAATAAAAACTAAATTAGGAAGAGAAGTAACAATAACACAAGATCATTCAGTATTCACTTTAGACAATAATGAAATAAAAGAAATAAAAGGAGAACAATTAGTAATTGGAAGCAGTATTATTATTCCATCATATCTAGAATGTGGATATAATAATATAAAAGAAATAAATTTATTAGAATACTTACCAGACTTAAGAATTTATGCACCTGAATTAGTAAAACAAGCATCACATAAATTAAGATATTATCAATCTGAAGAATTAATAAATTACAAAAGTATCACAACCAACTATTCAGAAGATATTATAAAAAAATCAATTGCCTTAAAAGCAGAAAAATTCTTGAAATTAATGAAAGAAGCAAACATAGAATATAATAAAGAGGAATTAATAGTAAAACATAATGGAATGAGTGAAAAATGTGATGTTAAATTTGAATTAAGTGATGAATTCTTAAAATTATTAGGATATTATATATCAAAAGGGTCACTTAATACTTCAGGAAGAAATTATAGAATAGAATTTTATAATAAAGATGAAGACATACTAAAAGATATGGAAAATTGTATAATAAAAGTGACAAATAAAAAACCGTTTAGCAGGATAACAGACTGTGGATTGGGTGAAACAACAGAATTATCTTTTAATAATAAAATAATATATGAAATTATAAAAAGATATTGTAAAACAAAATTAGAAAAAAGAATACCTGACTTTATTTTTGGATTAGATAAAAAAAGAATTGGAATATTTTTAAGTACCTTATATTGTGAATACGGGCACTTAGGAGATAAAGGCACAAGATATTATACAACTTCAAAAAATTTAGCCAGTGACGTAGCACAAATATTATTAGTTTATGGAATAGTCGCTTCAATATCTAAAATAAACAGGATAGGAAGAAAAACAACTGATTATGAAATAAACTTTTATGCAAACTATAAAAAAGATGAATTTTTAAAATATGTTAATCCTATGGGAAAAACACGCAAAATAACTGCAGAAATTGTAGACAAAAATTTATTAGGCGATCTATATTCAGATGAAATAAAAAGTATAGAAGTTTTACAATTAGATGAACCAGAATATGTATATGATATTTCAGTGCCTGGAAATCAAAATTTTATAGGCGGATTTGGATCAATATTATTACATAATTCCGGCCATCCTGGTATGGCGACAATGCACGCGGAAGATGTAAACACGCTAATAAAAAGACTAGAGACAGAACCAATTAATTTATCAGGATCATTAATTGAAACACTAGCTTTAGTAGTGGTAATGTCTCAAACAAAAATAAAGGGAAAAGAAGTAAGAAAAGTCTCAAGTGTAGATGAGATTATAGAAGTAAAAGAACATGATGGGGGAGTTGTAAGCAATAAAGCATTTAGCTGGGATCCAAGAACAGACACTTTTAGTTTTAATACAAACAGTAAAGTATTTGAAAAAATAGGAATACATTATGGATTTACAAAAGAACAAGTAATGAATGAATTTAAATTAAGAACAAAATTATTAAGAGAATTATACAAAAGAGGAATTTTAGGATTCAAAGATGTACAACATGTAATACAAGAATATTACAAATCTCCAGAAACAGTATTAGCGAGGTATAATATAAAATGAGCTTTGCATTATTAAAACAAAATTCACAAATATTATTAGAAGTATCAAAAAATTATGAAAAATTACTAGAAAAGAAAAAAACTGTGAATAAAGCTGAAGCTGAAATATTAGAATCACAGATAAAGAATTTTAAAAACCAGTTCATGTATCTTCTTACCTCAATAAACAAACAGATACAAGAAGAGAAAAATGCCAAATAATATAACAATCTCAGCAAGTAACATAGTTAATTATCTAAATCAAATAGAAATATTAAAATCTAAAATAGGACAGGCAAAAAATAAAACATTAGAAGATATAAAAAATAATATAAAAATATTATATAAAAATATAGAACAAGAAAATTTTAAAATATTTAGAGAAATAACCCAAGGAAAATTAACATCACCAATACCTATAAAACAGATACCATTGCCTACAATACCTTTACCTAAACCGCAAATAGTATTACCAAAACCAAGATTAGAATTACATCAAGAAACTAAAGAATTTCAATTAAATTCTGATATATTTAGAAACCTAACAAAAAAAGAAGTTGACCGATATATAAAAGAGATAAACATAAGTTATAGAGACTTAGATGAATTTGTAAGTGTACAGGTAAAAAAACAAAAAGGAAAAATAAAAGAAATAAAAAAAGAAGATTACACAATCTATAAACCAAATGACGTAGGACAAATATCAAATAAATATATGAAAAAATATGCAGATAATTTAGTAAAAAAATATCCGAAATTTTTTGATAAAATGTTTAAAGATTTTCAAAAAGTTGAAATGGAAATGCTATCAAGAACTTATGTAAGTATGATGCTATTTTTTACATTATTATCATTTCCGGGAATATTCTTATTTTTTTTAGCATTAAATTTTGCATTCCACCTTAATATATTAATTATATTTTTAATGGCATTATTCGGAATGATTTTTACTTTTATAGGATTTTATTTTTATCCTTCAAGTTTAATACAAGGAAAAAGAAAAAAAATAAAATTAGAAATACCATTTGCGTTAGTACATATGAGTGCAGTTGCTGGATCAGGAGCACAACCTATAAGTATATTTGAACTTATAGCACAATCACATGAATATCCTGAATTAAGAAAAGAAATAAAAAAAATATTAAATTATGTAAACTTATTTGGATATAATTTAAGCAATGCGTTAAGGAATGTAGCCGCAACAACTCCCAGCCCAGAATTTAAAGAAATATTAAATGGAATGATATCAACAATAGAAACAGGTGGAGATCTTAAAGGTTATTTAAAAGAAAAATCTGAAGATGCATTAAATACATATAAATTAGACAGAAATAAACAAGTAGAAGCACAAGGAGCATATTCTGAAGTTTATACTTCAATATTAATAGCATCACCATTATTATTATTAGTTACTTTAGCAATAATAAATGCAATAGGTGGAAAAATAGGAGGATTGGATGTTAAAATAGTGGCATGGATAGGTGTGTTAGGAGCATTGCCTTTACTTAATTTAGGATTTATGTTTTTCCTAAATACTTCACAAAAAGGAATATGAGAATAGAACTAAAAACAAAACATTACTTAGGAATTACATTTGGAATACTAATAATTATAATAGATTTTATATTATTCTTTAATTTTACATCAGGAAAAATAGGACCAAAAACATGGTATTTTAATCCTATAATTGTACTAGCATTATTTATCGGAGGAATAAATTTTATAGTAGATATATTAAATGAAAGTACAAGACAAAAAGAATTAGAAATAAAATTTTTAGAATTTGTAAGAAATCTTGTTGAAACTGTAAGATCAGGAGTAAGTATACCACAAGCAATAATGCATGTCTCTGGGACAAATTTAGGTGCATTGACGCCATATATACAAAAATTAGCAAATCAAATAGAATGGGGATATCCTTTACATTCAGCTTTGAATATTTTTGCAAACGACACTAAAAATGAAGTTATAAAAAGATCAATAGCAATAGTAATAGAAGCTGAAAAAAGCGGCGGTGATATGGGATCAGTACTAGAAGCTGTAACTAAATCAGTCCTAGAAATTAAACAAGTAAAAGAAGAAAGAAAATCAAGTTCATATGCACAAACAATACAAGGATACATAATATATTTTGTTTTTGTAATAATAATGATAGTTTTACAAATATTCTTAATACCAAAAATAAGTGCAATAAGCGGGGATATAGGCGGAGGATTAGGTACAATAGGATTAAGCAGTTTATCAGCAGGATCATCAGAACAAGTAGACTTTGGAAGCATATTAATAGCAACAATAATAGTACAAGGAATATTTGCAGGATTAATGATAGGAAAATTTGCAGAAGGAGATTTTAGATCAGGACTTAAACATTCATTAATAATGGTATTAGGAGGATATTTAATTACAAGTACAGTAACAGGATTAATACCAGCATCAGCAGCAACAATAATTTTATTAATACCACATAATCTAATAAATAAGGTGAAGCATGAAAAATAAAAGAGGACTTTCAGAACATATAGACTGGATATTAGGAATTGCTATGTTTTTACTAGCTGTTGGATTTACAATAACATTATTTAAACCAGGATTAAAACCAGTTCATAATTCAAATGATTTAATAACAATAATACAAGATAAGTTTAGTGATAATATTTATTGGAATATCACTAAAGTTCCTATATTTATTAGACCTTTGGCTTATGGGACAACAGGAACGCCACCAACTCTAATGCCTAAATTAACAGGAAATTATTATTTGAACTTCGTTGGAACAATTGATAATAATGGAGGATATAATACTAATGAAGATAATACCCTTTTTAGTTTAATACAACAAAATAATTTAGGAAATTTAAATATTGAAGAATTTTATATTAGATATTCAGAAACTGATAATCCTTCATTTGATAATGATATGCTAACAAATGAAGAAAGAATAGCCCAACCTACTGATCCTATTGAAAAACTTTCATATGAATCAAGAAAGGAATTAAAAAGATTATTAAATACTCAAACTATAGACATGGAATTTGGATTAAAACCTAAAGGTAATTTAGATACTGATAAAAAATTTACTGATATAATATTACCAATAAATCTTAATTCTAATGCACCAACAGGAGGAACAAAACATTTGTTAATTTATAATAATGATTTAATAAATTTAGATTATTCGAATCAAATACCCCAAAATTTAAAACAAGCGTGCTTATTAAAATGCCCTCTTAATAACCAACAATGTGAATATAATGGTGGGATAAATAATATAAATTGCCAAGCAGCATATGAATTAGGTGTAACAGAAAAATTAACTGGGATAAGTTTTGCAAAATTTAAAGGATTGGAAACATTTAGTGTAGATGGATGCCCAAAACAAGGATATGATTGTATAAAAAAAATATGGGGATTTCCTGATGCTAAAGATTTTAGGATAACACTAGAATTTAAGGGTGTAGAAACAAATAATGGTGTGGAAACAAATCAAAATCCTAAATTCCCAGAATCATCAAGCTTACCATTAAAAGGAAATATATTTGCAAGAAGATATAATAGTTTTATATTAACAGATGATGGAGAAACAATACCAGTAACAGTGAGAATACAAGTATGGTAATGAATAAAAAAGGATACTTAAGAATATTAGAAGCAATAATAGCAATAATAATAGTATTTACAGCAGTGATATTAGTATTACCAAAAACAGAAAAAAACACTGGAAAAATACCACCTGACTTAGAATTAACAGCAAATGCAATACTAAAAGAGATACAAAATAATAATGAATTTAGAAAATGTGTATTAGGCGGGCGAGTAACTTATCCTGATGGAAGTCAAGAATATGTAAGCGGCACTCAATGTATAGGTAATTTTATAAAATATTTAAGACCAAGTGGAAGTGCATGGAGTTTTGCAATGAAAATATGCAAGGCTGATGATCCAAATAATTGTAATGATTATTATTCTTGTTATAATTCTAATCCTGAAGACTGTCAAAAAATTACCATTACAACAGAATCAGCTTTTATAAAAAACAATTTACCAACAGGAAAAGATATTTTTACAAAAAGCGTGATAATATCAGTACAAGATCCTACAGCCCAACCAATACCGCCCCCACCGGAACAAGTATTACCAACAGATGAAAATAAAATATTAAAATTATATTTCTGGGTTAAATGATAAATATTTTTTTAATTTCTGATATTGATATAAAATCTTTATCTTTTGTTACTAAAATCCCATTTGTTTCCATAACCTGAGAAGCAATTAATAAGTCTATTAATGGTAACTCATATTTAGATTTTAGTATTGTCAAAAAATCAGCTGTAATCTTTGTTGTTAGTCAATAACAAACTAAAAATAATATAAAAACTTTATTTTTTTACTATATTAAATAAAAATGTCTAGCGTTAATGAAAAAAACTTACTAAATCAACAATAATAAATAACCAACTAAACACCCTAGACTTAAAAATGGCATAGCAGGATAAAACTTATCTTTTTTAGCAAATACAAAAAGTAAAAACAAAGAAACGGAAATAATTAAAGATATAAATAAAGCTTGTGTTAAACCAAATGTTTTTAATATAACTCCTGAAAATAATAATGTAAAACCAATATCGCCACCACCTAAAATTGCATTATTAAATGTTTTAACTATTTTAGACTTTTTATTTATATTATTTTTAATATTTTTAGAATTATAAGGAATTAACAAACCAGCAAAAATATTAGACTTGGATTGAAACTTAGCAAGAGAAACCATATGTTTAGTTCTCCAAACAGCAATACCGTCATAAATTGAAATTAATATTAATAAAATAAAAACTGACTTTATACTAAGAACAGGAACAAATATAGCAGCTAAACCGCCATAAATAAATAATTCAGTAAAATTATGAATATATACATTAGGCTTAAAAGTCTTCCATAAAGATAGAGGCAATGACAATAAAATTGCAAATAATTCTGGAATAAAAGCAGAAAATCCTATTGTTAATGTGAAAAAAACAGAAAATAAAAACCAAATTTTCCATAATCTAAAAGCACTAAATTTTATTAATAATAAAGCAAAACCAGTAGCAATTAATATTGTTATAAAAATTGGCAAATAAGAAGTTTCTTCTTGAAATTGAGGCTTTTCTATATTTAAAGGCAATTGTTTATCATTAGATAAATAATATTTAATAATAAATAAACCAATAATATGAGATAATAAAAATAATGATAATAATATAATTGTAATTGAAATAGTGTGCTTCATAAATAACAAATTATACTATTATTATATTAATGTTTTGATAATTTTATAATTTATTTTTTTATTTATTCCAAACAGTATCAAACATTTTATTTAAAGCTGTTGCAAAAAAAGGTGTTGAAACCCATATACCGACATCAGAGTTTTGATGCATGTTTTTATCAGTATTAACCATAAATAAAATGTCTTTATTATCAACAATGACAAATCTTGCGTTCATGTCAATATTCTTTATTTTACATAAATCTTTGAACTCCTCAACAACTTCTTTAATCTTCTCATTATTTAATGGAGCTGCAACTTTAACTGAGACACCTTTAGTTTTAAGTTTTTTAAGTGTAGATTTTAAATGTTCAAGTTTTCTTATAACACCATCAGAAGATGTAACAATTATAACTTCATTTTGAGCATTGTTTATCAATTGTGTTAAATGATCATAAACATTATCCCTTCCTTTAAATGAACCTGCAATAGTGCTAGGATCAACATTATCAATACCATTTTTGAATAATAAATTTAATTCCTTAAACGTATCAGTATTTTGTATATTATCTACTACTTTTATTTCTTCTTCTACTTTATCCTGTAAGGATTTTTTAACTCTCTTAACTATTTCTTCAGGTTTAACTGCTAAATATTTAATAGGTCTGCCTAGTTTCATTATTATAAAACCTTTTTTCTCTAAAGATTCTAGAACGTCATAACTTCTAGATCTAGGAACATTACTCATATCAGATAATTCACCTGCTGTAGCAACACCTTTACTCAATAAAGCTACCCATACTTTAACTTCATAAATATTTAAATTAAATGCTGACCTTAATTTTTTTAATAGCTCATCACTTACGATTTTATTGTTCATTTTTTAACTCCTACACCTGATATTCCCAGTTTATTCATTTTGTTATTATAATCTTTGATTTTTTACATTTATACTAATTAAATATAATAGAAAGAATTTATAAAGCTTACTATTTGTTATTACTATTAAGTAATATTTTATATGGAACTAATTCTAGTCCTAAGAAGTATAACTCTTTAACTTTTATTATATTTATAAAAAACTTACAAAATTCTCTAAAGTAAAAATTTATAAGTATAATAATAAGTAAAAAATACATGCAAGATCTAAAAAAATTGGCTGAAACACTAAGTAGTATAGAAAAAAATATACTGCCATTTTTAGAAAATAAAATAAACTTAAAAGACTTAATAAAAAAATCAAAAACAGGTGAAACAGAAACAAACAGAGCATTACAATTCTTAGAAAATAAAAATATAGTAAAAATACATATAACATCAAAAGAAATAATAAAACTAGATAATAATGGAATAAAATACTTAAAGGAAAAACTACCAGAAAGAAGATTTATAGAAGCATTAAAATATAAAACATTAAGTTTAGACGAAATAAAAAATATAGGTAACTTAGACCAAGATGAAGTTGGTGTATCTATAGGAATATTAAAAAGACTAAATTCATTAGAAACAACAAAAGATAAAGAAATAAAATTTAAATTAAACGAAAAAGGAAAAGAACTATTAAATAATAAATTTGAAAGTGAGAAATTCTTAGAAATAATTAATGAACAATTAGAAGTTAAATCAATAGATCAGAAATATGAAATAATTTTAAATGAATTAAAAAGAAGAAAAAATATAATTAAAATAGAAGAGTTGAAAGAATGCAATATAGAACTATTAGATATAGGAAAAGAATTAAAAAAAATAAAAATAGAAGATTCAATAGAAGAATTGACATCTGAAGTGATAAGAAATAAAGAATGGAAGGTAAAAAATTTTAGAAAATATGATATACACTCACAAGTGCCTACAATCTCAAGAGGAAGAAGACATTTTGTAGAAGAATCAAGAAATTACATAAAAAGAATATGGTTAGATATGGGGTTTAAAGAAATAACAGGACCATTAATACAAACAAGCTTCTGGTGTTTAGACAGTTTATTTGTACCACAAGACCATACAGCAAGAGAGATGCAAGATACATTTTTTTTAGGAGCAAAAAATAAAATAAAAGAAGGAAAAATACCTTCAGAACTAGCTAAAAAAATAAAGGCAGTACATGAAAATGGATGGACAACAGGAAGTAAAGGCTGGGGCGGAAAATGGAAATACGAAAAAGCTAAAGAATTATTATTAAGAACCCACACAACAGGATTAAGTGCAATGACATTAAATAAATTAAAAAAAGAAAATTTACCGGCAAAATTCTTTAGCGTGGGAAAAGTATATAGAAATGAAACACTAGACTGGAAACACTTATTTGAATTTCACCAAGTAGAAGGAATAGTTATAGATCCTGATGCTAATCTAAGAAATTTACTAGGATATTTAAAAGAATTCTTTAAAAAAATGGGATATACAAATGTTAAAATAAAACCAAGTTTTTTTGGTTATACTGAACCATCTGCAGAAATATTTGCGTATCATCCAATTAAAAAACAATGGGTAGAAGTTGGAGGATCTGGAATATTCAGACCAGAAGTTACTAAACCATTGTTAGGATTTGAATGTCCAGTTTTAGCTTGGGGAATAGGAATGGAAAGAGTAATAACTGAATATTATAAAATTGAAGACTTAAGAGAGATTTATAAAAATGATTTAAAACAATTAAAAGAAATGAAGGAGTTTATGAAATAATGCCAACAATTACTGTAAATAAAAAAGAATTTCTAAAATTAATAAAGAAAAAATTAACAAATAAAGAAATAGAAGAAAAAATATCTATGATGGGTGTTTCAGTTGATGAAATAAAAGGAAATGAAATAATAGTAGAAATATTCCCAAACAGGCCAGACTTATTAAGCGAATATGGATTCGCAAGAGCAGCATCAACTTTTTTAGGAACAAGCAAAGGATTAAAAAATTATAAAATTAATAAATCCAATTATATAGTAAAAGTTGAAAACACAATAAAAGAATGGCCGTACGCAGTAACAGCAGTAGTAAAAGGATTAAAACTTAATGATGAAAAAATAAGAGAAATAATACAAATACAAGAAAAATTAGGCACTACATTCCTAAGAAAAAGAAAAAAAGGAGGAATAGGATTATATCCACTAAATAAAATAAATTTTCCAGTAAAGTTTACAAGTCAAAAACCAGAAAAAATAAAATACAGACCATTGGAATATGGAGAAGTTTTAAGTGGAAAAGAAATATTAGAAAAACATCAGACAGGAAGAGAATACAAACATATAGTCGAAAAATGGAATAAGCTACCTATATTTATAGATTCTAAAAATATAATAATGTCAATGCCGCCAATAGTAAATTCACATGATGTAGGAAAAATAACAGAAGAAACAAAAAATATATTTGTAGAATCAACAGGTCCTGACTTCAAAACAATAAATATTGCCTTAAACATAATAGTTACTGCATTAGCAGATATGGGTGGGACAATATATGAAACTACAATGATCTATAAAAATAAAAAAATAAAAACCCCAAACTTAAAAACAGAAGAAATTAAAGTAGATATAAATTATATCAATAAAAGAATAGGACTTAATTTAAAAGAAAATGAAATAAAAGCTTTATTAGAAAAAATGGGATATGGTCTACAAAAGAAAGGAAAATCTATTATTGCATTAATTCCTTCTTATCGTGCAGATGTAATACACCAAATAGACTTAGTAGAAGATGTTGCAATAGCATATGGATATGAAAACTTAAAAGAAGAAATACTAAAAATAGCAACAATAGCAGAAGAAGATAAATTTGATATTTTTAGGAATAAATTATGCAATATAATGACGGGATTAGGACTTATTGAAGTATCAACTTATAATTTAACAAGCAAAGAACAACAATCAATATTAATGAACCATCAAATAGAATGCATAGAATTAGCAAATGCTTTAAATGAAGAATATAATACATTAAGATCTTGGCTAATACCTAGTTTACTCAATGTACTTAAACAAAATAAACACAATAATTATCCACAAAATATATTTGGAACAGGAACAGTATTCAAATATGATAATAAAAAAGAAACAGGAATAAAAGAAAGAACAAGATTAGGAATATTATTATGTAATAAAAAAATAACATTTACAGATATAAAACAAATACTAGATGTAATAGCAAGTGCATTAGATTTTAAATATATAATAAGAGATGTAGAACATGGAAGTTTTATATCAGGAAGAGCAGGAAGAATAAATGTAAATGGAAAAGATATCGCTTATATAGGAGAAATACACCCACAAATATTAAATAATTTTGAATTAGAAATGCCAATAGCAGCTTTAGAAATACATTTAACTAAATTATTTGAAGCCTTAAATTTAAAATAAAAAAATAAAAAAAATTAATCCTTGCCCCATGCCAGCATACCTAA
Source organism: Candidatus Woesearchaeota archaeon (assembly GCA_964430545.1). Lineage (GTDB taxonomy): Archaea > Nanobdellota > Nanobdellia > SCGC-AAA011-G17 > GW2011-AR18 > CAYSFG01. The sequence goes on along the minus strand of CAYSFG010000030.1, from coordinate 6,330 downwards.
AAATACAAGATTAACTACAGGTACTAAACCTATAATTACCCCCCACCAACCTGGTTTATGTCTTATTTCTGCAATTTTCCAGAATAAATATACCATTAAAGCAGCTACTGCAAGTCCACCTAAAAATGGTATAAATACAAGTAGTACACCTAACGTATACCAACTTGGAACTTTTGCAATCTGAGTCATTAAATAAACATTTCCAATTGGTATCCATGCTAGCCAAGCATTTTCAGTTTTTGTTTTTTTAGCAATTGTCATTAATGCTATAGCATAATAAATATAAAATGCTAAAAGTATTACAAACATAAATGCTCCAAATGCTAAAAGAGCGCCTAAAAATCCCATATTAGCCATTATCTATCAACCCCCTCTTGATAATTTTAATAATATAATTATGAATAAATTAGTATTTAAGGTTTATTATTAATAAAAAGATGTGTAGTATCCCATATTATTTAATCCATAATAAACCACATAAATTTCTAGATGTACAAGTTGTTTATTGTTAGTCAAAAACAAATAAAAAATTTAAAGAATTTGTTGATTGGGCTATATTATAATCATTTTTTAATTAAAAATTAACTAAATAAATTCTTAAACCAAGATATAATCTTAGTAAATAAACCAGTTGATTGTTTTTTGACTAGAGTATCATTACAAACTCCATTATTACACAAATTACAAAGTGTTCTCTTGCTATCAATTTTATTATCTTTACAAGAATATTGTACAAGATAACAACTTTCAACATCCCTAAAACCACCTTCACACTCATCAACAAAATTAATATTTCCACTTCTGGTCATTGTTAGACAACTATCTTCTACTGATACTTGATCTGCCTGAATAGTTCCTTTTACATTATAATTATCATTTTCATCATTATCTGAACATGTTGTTAATACAGATCCATAATCTATATCTGGAATATTTCCTTTACAATTATATTTTTCACAATCAAAAATAAGATTATCTTCAGGTATATTTATATCTAAACCAATATTTAAATCAATACCAGGTTGTAAATCTTCATCACATCTTGCATCCTTACACTTATCGCATAATCTCTTTTCTAAAATATTATCAGTATCACAATCATATTTAGCAAGATAACATCCTTCAACATCTCTAAGACCACCTTCACACTCATCAACAAAATTATTTCCAGTTCTTTTACCAATAATTAAACAACTATTACAAGATTCATCTTCAGATGTTACAATAGTACCTTCTGGTTTATTACTTCCTGTAGATTGATTATTATTTGGAGTAGAACAAGAACTACAATAAGCACCACCACAATCTATATCAGATTCATCATAATCTTTTATATTATTATTACAATTACTTCCCGGACTATTTGGATTGTTTTGTTGTAACTTAGGAACATAAGTGTTATTTTTGAAAATATATAATCTTTTATCTTTAGAAGGAACAATAAGTTCATTATATAAACCAAAAGCTGCAGACCTAACAATATCACCACCAACAGTATATTTCCATAATAATTGACAATTATTATTTATAGCATAAAAATTTTTATCATTATTACCAACAAAAACATTTCCATCTGAATCTACAATAGGTGCTGCCTCAAATTTATCATTAGCTAAAAATTCACATTTTTTAACTCCATTAAGACTAAAAATATACAATTTTTTTGATTCGGTTGCTGCATAAATATTATCATTTTTTATAGTTAATGTACCTACTTGTCCTGCATCAAATACTATGTCCTGCTGACTTTGATCATTAAGTACTAAAATCTTACCTGGATATTCACTTCTTGTAATATAAATTTTAGAATTATAAACAACAGGAGTTCTAAAATAAACTCTATTAGCATCATATTTCCATATTTTATTACAATTTAAATCCAATTTATATACACTATTAAGATCAGCAACATAAACATTATTATTATAAATTGAAGGAATACTCATAACACTTGAATCAGAACTACTAGAACTACCCTCAGAAGTAAATTTGCATTTCACTGAACCATCATTTGAATTAATAGCAAAAGTTGTATAAACACCACCAACCCATAAAATATTTTGATATAAAACTAAATCACTTTTAAAATTAAATGCAAAACTTAATTCAGGTTTAAATTCCCATTTTTTAGAACCATCAGGATTAATTGCATAAATTTTTTCACCATTAGAAGCATAAATAATATTATCATCACCAATTACAGGAGTTAAGAAAGCACTATTAGTATCACCTTCAAAAAACCATTTAATTGAACAATCAGGATTAATTGCATAAAGTTTTTTAGTAAATGTGCCAATATATATTGTACCATCTTGTGCTACAACTGGAGAAGAACTAGATAAATAATGATTTAATGGATTTGTTTTACATTTTAATTCTGAATTAATTGGACCTAAAAAATTAACAACACCATTGTTATCCAAACTATTCTGAAATTTAGGCCAAATAGGAGAAGCATTAATTAAAGAAATAATTAATAAAAAACTTACAACAAATAATAAAGCTTTTTTCATCAAATTATATAGAATTTATTTACTATATAAATTTTGTTATAAAAAATTATTAAATGAATACTACATCAACATTTGCAGTCTGACCATTTAAAACATTTGCATTTATAGTTTGATTTATAGAAGTCTGGTCTGTTTCTCTAATTCTAATTATATTTATTGGATATCTCCCTATAGGTATATCTAAAATATTTAATGGTGTTGTTCCAACCATTCTCCCAGCTAAATATACATCAGCTCCATCTGGATTTGAATTAACTTGGATATTACCAATTAATAATGGAGTCATAAATACTTCTATAAATTTAATTGGAGAATTAATATCTAATGTAGTTGTATAATCTTTATAACCATCTTTTTTTATTAATAATTGATGTGAACCATATGGAATATTATTAAATGAAATTGAATATAAAGAATTTAATGCTGTTATTGATTCTGAATCATCTAATACAGCAGTAGCACTGTATAAAGGATTAATACCAAATATATTATTAACTTTAATATCTATATTTAAATTTCCTGTTAAAACTCCTTGTGATTGTTGTGATGATCTTTGTGATGGATTTACAATTAATTGCCTTACTGGTATTAAATTTATTACTCCTAGATTTGTTGTTTGTGATTGTTTAATATTTAAAGTTTTTCTATAGTTTAAATATCCAAATTTTTTTAATAATAATTTATGATTTCCTTTTTTTATATCTGATAATTCAAAAAACCCATTATTTGAACCTATTGTATTATTTTTAAGAATATTATCTAAATATACTTCTACCCCCTCTGCCGGATTTACTGTAAATTTTAATGTTCCTGTTAACTTAATTTTTGATGCATTTCCTGTAAAATTATTTGTTGATGTTAAAAATAATATAATTAATCCAAATACTAATAATATTGTTCCAGTCCAAATCTTATGTTTATGTTCCACTAATTCACCTCTAATAAAGTATTTATTTAATTACTTATTTATATACTTTCCTGAAAAAAATTAGATAATATAACATAACACTAATTATTATATTTTAAATAATTATTAATAATATTAATATGTATTTCACCAAAATGTTCATTCTGATTTAAATCTACTTTTTCCTGATTAGCTAAGTGTAACAAAGGTATTAATGTCAAAATTTTATCTTGTTTTGTCATAGATGGCAATAAATCAGAAAATCTTAATATGGACCTGCCGTTAGAAGTTAATATTATTTTATCATATAATTCATTTATTAATTTTGAAATATCTATTTTTTTTTCAGGTATAAGAACTTCTGGAATTCTGTTACGTTCAGCAATTCTTAATATCCTTCTTTCATTAACCTCTAAGGCTTTTTCCAAAGCAAATATTAAATCATTTACTGTAACTCTCTTCTTTCTTGCCTGTGGTGTTTTAATTGTTAGCCTAGGATCAACATCAAGAATAATTCTTCTAGAACCAAAATCTTCTAAATCTCCTATATTTTCAGGAGGAAACATTAAATTATCCAAAGAACCTATATCCTCAACTATTAATTTTTCACATTTAATCTTTAATAATATCGCTGCAGCAAGAATGACTTTTCCAGAAATCATCATATTTGCTTCCTGTAATTTCTTAACAACATCAATATACTGATTGGCTAATAATGACAAATCAACATTCCATGGATTAATCTGATCAGTCTTAATTAAATCCAATAAAATAGACTGCCAAGTTATCTCATCCCCTTTCATTAAAAAAGCTAACAAATTTTGTTGCATACTTTTTCTAATATAAATCTGTTTAAATATGTTATTATTTACTTTAGAAAAATTTTTTGAATAATTTACCTTCTAATTTTCCTTTAATGGCTTTTCTAACAATATTATTTTAATATTTTTTAGAAAATTTTTACTTAATAATTTCTCTTTTATATATTATTTTTTTATTCTAATTCTCTTTTCAACATTTTATGTGCATGATTTATAACCTTAAATTTTTCAGTATTACCATTTGGCATATCTGGATGACATTCCTTGGCCAAAATCTTATATTTAGCATTAATAACATCTAAATCTGAAACATCATGATCCAATTCAAAAACTTCCCTTGCTTTTTTACGTTTATCTTCAACATCACGATCTTCTGAAAATTCAAAAATAAATTCTTCTTCACTTTTCTCTTTATTAATAATTTCATTAACCCCAATTTCAATTACTTTAAAGACAACATAAAGATTCTCAACAAAATTGTTAAGTCTATTATAACTATAATATAAATGATGCCCTTTAAAATACCATGAAACAGAGGCAGAAGCCTTCTTTATAGCAAAAACCTGAAGAGGTACATCAATATTATATTCTGAAATACCTAATTTTTTTAGAATATTTATAATATTATTACTAAATTGAAGTGCTCTTCTATTAAAAGAATCTCTTATATTAATAGTATTAATATCATTTCCTTTAACGTTTACTTTTACCATATTATTTTTTTATTTAAATTATAGAACTACCAATTAACTTATAAATATGACTAAATAATAATTTATATTTGTTGGTGTTTTGTGATACACCTGCCGACGTAGTCTAATCTGGTAAGGCGCTAGAAAATACATATTTTAGACTTGCGTATTTAGTGAATCTCGAAATAATACCAGTAAACTAGTTCTGCAAAGAATTCTAGGTTCAAATCCTAGCGTCGGCGTTTATACTCTTGAACATATCTAAATGTAAAATGTTTTATTAAAGGTTTTATAATGGTTTCATTACCTCTTTTATATTTTTCTCAAATTTAATAACATAAAACAAAGAAGTCTTTTCTTTTTTGTTTCATTAAATGCTCTTAAAAAAATTTTATAAGAACATAATTTATCAAAAATATTATTATAAGTTTTCATACTATTTTCAATATATGGTAAACCACATAAGTCTTTAGATATGATTATGGTTTACTATTAGTCAACAACAAAGATTCAAAAAACCTAATTACTTTGTTGGTTGACTATAACCAAAAATATCTGAACTATTCCAAGCCTGTCGTTCTCAATCGAAGACATCCTGTTAAAATTCACGTTTAACTCGGAGTTCCTGTTACAGATAGCCACCGGCAAGCAATAGCTTGTTCACTAAAGTATCACTGAAGCTTTAACATTCACTCAAACTTTCCCAAGGTTCTTCATCACTACTAGCTATTGCTTCTGTATTTTATGGCTTGAAGCACTATGAACAAGCGTGTAGTTCAGGCGTATTGGCTCTTTGGCCACTTAACCACTCCTGAGCAATATTAAGTTTAAACAAAAATTATTTAAAATTTCCTATGAAAAAAATTTTTGCTGACGTACCCCAAGCCTGACGCCCTCAAAGGAAGGACTCCTGTTAAGATTCAAGCCAAACTCGGAGACCAAGTCACGGATAGCCGCTCTTTCATTTCCACTAACATACCAGTGATAAAACTCTCCTTTGTCTTTAACTTTAGTTGGATAACCAAATTCATTAATATCTTGCCTGTCAAATCTTCCGCCTTTATCTGGAAGAGATAACATTCTTTCTTGTGTTCCTATTTTTAATCTTATTTTATCAAGTATTAAATCTTCAAGCCATTCTGCTTTTCCAATTGATACATTTACCATTTCATTTAATGTTGCCTGAGCTTCAAGATTTCCATTCTGAACTAATTCTTTTATATAAGGAATAAATAATTTATACATCAAAGCTGTTGTTGGAAGTTTATAGCCTAAAGCTTCAACTAGTTTTCTTGCATCTGAATGATTAATACGAACTACATAATCTCCATCATTTCCTATTATTGAAATTCCTGCTCTTAAACTTGCATCTCTTACATTTTGATCATATCTTAAAA
>CAYSFG010000029.1:0-17886 GCA_964430545.1 Candidatus Woesearchaeota archaeon | reverse complement strand
TATAACCAAAAAATTTGCTAAAAGTTTTTTAATTCTAAAACAATTATTAATTTATGAACATTACAACTTTAATTACTGAAGAAGCAAAAAGAAGAGGATTAAGCCAGAGAACTATAGATACATATTGTTTTTGCGTAAACTATTTTATTAAATGGAATAAAAAAGAAATTAATCAAATAACAAAATTGGATATAAAAGATTTTATGGATTATTTATTATCAAAACAAAGAACAGGCTCAACATTAAATGTTTACATTAACGCCTTGAAATTCTTTATTGAGGAAGTTCTTAATAAAAAATTAACATATAATATAAAATATTCAAAAACACCAAATAAATTACCAGAATTTTTAACAAAACAAGAAGTTAAAAAGTTAATAGAAGAAATAAAAAATTTAAAGTATAGATTAATGGTAGAAATAATGTATAGTGCAGGTTTAAGAATTAGTGAATTATTAAATTTAAAAGTAAGAGACATAGATTTTAATTCAAAAATAGGCTGGGTAAGAGAGGGAAAAGGAAAAAAAGATAGAATATTCATAATAGCTGATAAAATAATAAATAGACTGGCTAATTATATACAAATAGAAAATTTAGAAGAGCATATATTTATAGGTAGGAATGGAAAATTAAGCGTTAGATCTTTACAAGAAGTGGTTAAAAAGGCAGCAAAAAAATCAGGAATAAAAAAGAATGTTCATTGTCATACTTTAAGGCATAGTTTTGCAACACATTTGGTAGAAAATGGATATGATTTGGCATCAATACAAAGTTTATTAGGACATTCAAGTTCAAAAACAACAATGGTATATATTCATATGGCTTCTCCTAAATTAATAAATGTAAAAAGTCCTTATGATAATTTATAATTTTTTTAAATAGTAAATATTATAAATAAACCAATAGTTGAAATATTATATTACAATATTAAAATGATATTAAAAGAACCAACATCAATGGAAGAATGTATTTATTTTAGTAATAGGAATATAGGTGAGAAAGGAAAAGTAAAGTCATGGGTCTATAAACAGAATTGCCCTAAATGTAATAAATCTTTAATGGGAAAGCCAAGAGATTCTAAAGGAAAAATAAAAATAAGATCAACAGAATATGTTTGCTCATCATGTAATTATACTATAGAAAAAGAAGAATATGAAGATACATTAACTTTTGAAGCAAAGTATACTTGCCCATATTGTGAGAACCAAGATGAAGTGCAAACTTCTTTCAAAAGAAAAAAAGTAAAAGTAATTAATGAAGAAACTGGAAAAACTGCTAGCGTGGATGCAGTAAGATTTCAATGTAACAAATGTAATAAATATATAGATATCACAAAAAAAATGAAGGGAATTTAATTAGAATATTATTTATTAGTTTATGGTTGTCGATATAACTTAAAGTTCTATATATACTACTTTTTATTTAGATAAAATATTTTTTTATCTTCTGAAAATTTTTCAATTGAATATCTTAACATTGTTCTTGGCATTATTTTGTAATATTTTTTTAGAAAATCTTCCTCTTTTTTTATATCTTTTTTACCTATTTCTCTTAACATCCATCCAACAGCTTTATGAATTAGATCATGTGAATCTTTTAATAACAATTCTGAAATTTTTAAAGTATCATCAAACTGATTATTTTTTATAAATTCAAAAGTTGATATTATTGATATTCTTTTTTCCCATAAATTATTTGATTTAGCTAATTTATAAAGAATAGATTTATCCCTGTTTAATAAATAATTGCCTAAAATTTTATTAGATGATAAATCAACTAAATCCCAATTATTAATATTTTTAGTATTTTTTAAATAAAAATCTATTATTTTTTCTTTATTACTTGATTTTTGATATTTAATTACAAGAATAATTAAGGCAGTTAATCTATATTCATGTATTTTACTTTCTAAAAGTTTTTGTAAATCATTTAATTTTAAATTATAATATTTATTTGCTAATATTCTTTGTTGAGGTACACTAATACCAAGAAAAATATCACCTTCGCCATAATTACCTGGATCAGTTTTGAAAAAGTTTTTATAAATTTTTATTTTTTTTAAATTTTTTAAATTTTTTAATTCATTTATTAATTGTTGAAGCATATTTATATTATATTTTTGAATTATATAAAGACTTTGTTGGTTGACTATAATGTCTATAAATCTTAAACCAGAATCTTTATAAATAATAAGTTAATATCAAATAATACTCTCATACATACCCTTATTGATAATAGTTAGCCGCTGATTCTAGAAGGTAAAACTTCAGATGTGTTAAATAAAAGCAAAGGTTTATAATAAACTAAAAAGTTGCAAGAGAAAAATATATGAAAATAAGGTTTTAAACAATGGGAAAGGTGCATAGACCAAGACATGGAAGTTTACAATTCTGGCCTAGAAAGAAATCTCAAAGACCATATGCAAAAGTAAAATCTTGGGCTAAATCAAAAAATGTTGTATTATTAGGATTCTTAGGATATAAAGCAGGAATGACACATATAGTAATTAAAGATAGTAGGCCTAATTCAAATACAAAAGGAGAACAATTAGTAATACCTGTAACAGTTGTAGAATGTCCTGCAATAAAACTATATTCAATAAGATTTTATAAGAAAACTCCATATGGATTAGATTTAAGAACAGAAATAGTAAATCCTAAATTAGATAGAGATTTATACAGAAAAGTGAATAAATCTAAAAAAACAGATGCTCAAATAAAATTAAAAAATATAGAAGAAAAAATTAATGAATATGATGAAGTAAAAGTGGTAGTTTATACCCAACCTAGAAAATCAGGATTAGGTAAGAAAACACCAGAAATAGCAGAAATTGGAATAGGTGGAGAAAACGTAAAAGCAAAATTAGATTATGCTATGGGATTATTAGATAAAGAAATAAAAGTAAATGATATATTTAAACAAGGAATAAAAGTAGATATTCATGCAGTAACAAAAGGAAAAGGATTTCAAGGATCAATAAAAAGATTTGGAGCACAATTAAGACAACATAAAACAGAGAAAAAAATAAGAGGAGTAATATTAGGTCCAACTAGACCTGCCAAGGCATTATGGGGACTACCTCTGCCAGGAAGAATGGGATTTAATTTAAGAACAGAATATAATAAAGATTTATTATTAGTTAGCGATAAACCAGAAAAAATAAACCCAAAAGGTGGTTTTTTACATTATGGATTAGTAAAAAGTGATTATATATTATTAAAAGGAAGCATACCTGGAATATGCAAGAGAACAATTACAATTACAGAACCAATAAGAAAAGCAAAACCATTTGGAAGTAATTATGAAATTAATTATGTAAGTTTGGAGAGTAAACAATGAAAATAAAATTTTTAAGAATTTACCAAAGGTATACCCAATGAAAATAGATGTGTTAAATTTAGAAGGAAAGAAATTGAAAACAATAGAATTACCAGAACAATTTAATGAAGATTATGAACCAGATTTGGTAAAAAGAGCAGCATTAGTAATACAAAATAATAGAAGGATACCTTATGGAACAATGCCATTAGCAGGACAAGGATATTCAGCAAAATTATCAAGAAGAAGAAGGGATTTTAGAGGAGCATATGGAAAAGGAATATCAAGAGTTCCAAGAAAAACAATGTGGAGAAGAGGAACACAATTCTCATGGGTAGGAGCATTAGCCCCAGGAACAAAAGGTGGTAGAAGAGCACACCCGCCCAAAGCAAGTAAAGTATGGACACAAAAAATAAATCATCAAGAAAGAAAAAAAGCTATAAGAAGCGCATTATCAGGATTAACATTAACAAATAATTTATCTGTTGTAGATAATAAATTTGAAACATTAAAAAATATAAAAGAAACAAAACCAGTGTTAATGTTATTAGGATTAAGTACAGATGCTGTAAAAAGAAAAAGAGCAGGAAGAGGAAAGAGTAGGGGAAGAGCAGTAAAATATAAAATGAATGCTTTAGTTATAGTTTCACAATATTGTAATTTAGTAAGTGCTGTAAAAAATTTACCAGGATATGATGTAGTACAAGTAAAAAATTTAAATGCAGATAAATTATTATTAGGAAGTAATAAATTAAAAAAATGTTTATTTACAGAAGCAGCAATTGATAAAATAAATAAAGAAAAATTATTTATGGTGAAAAAATGAAAGATCCATATAAAATATTAAAACATCCGATAAGCACAGAAAAAGCAGTTAGAATAATGGAAAAAGAAAATAAATTGTTATTTGTAGTTGAAATGAAAGCGACCAAACAAGAAATAAAAAAGGCAGTAGAGAGCGCATTTGAAGTTAAAGTAATAAAAGTAAATTCATTCTTAACATCAAAAGGAGAAAGAAGAGCATATGTAAAATTAAGAAATGATAATCCAGCAATGGATATAATGACAAAGATGGGGTTAATGTAATATGAAAAAATCATATATTAAAATTTTATGGAGAAATTGTTAATATGGGAAAAAGAATCACAAGTCAGAAAAGAGGAAGAGGAACAAGAAGATATAAAAGTCCTTCACATAGATATATGGGTGCAGCAAGAAATAAAATAAAAATTACTAATAATGTTCATTTTGCAAAGGTTTTAGATATAATTAATAGTGTGGCACATACAGCACCACTTGCAAGATTAAGATATGAAGATGGAGAAGAAACATTAATGATCGCACCAGAAGGATTGGGTGTAAATGATATAGTTGCAATAGGGGATACTGCAGAATTAAAAACAGGAAATACATTACCTTTAGGAAATATACCTGAAGGAACCATGATTTATAATATTGAATCAACATCGGGAGATGGTGGGAGATTTGTAAGATCATCAGGAGTATTTGCAAGAGTAATGGCAAGAATAGGAGATAAAGTAAGTGTATTATTACCAAGCAAAAAATTAATGTTATTTGGAAGCAAGTGCAAAGCAACAATTGGCTCAGTAGCTGGTGGTGGAAGACCAGAAAAACCATTTATAAAAGCGGGACATAGATGGCATGCAATGAGAGCAAAAGGAAGATTATATCCAATTACTTCAGCAGTAGCTATGAATGCTAATGAACACCCATTTGGTTGTGGTAGAGGAAGACATATGGGTAAACCAAGCAATCCTCCAAGATTTGCACCGCCAGGAAGAAATGTAGGACAAATGCATGCTAAGAGAATGGGAAGGAAGAGATAAAATGGCAAAGGAAGTATTGTTTAAAGGAAAAGGCGAAGAAGAGCTTAAAAAAATTAATCTTGAAGATTTTATGAAAGTGATAACTTCAAGAGCAAGAAGAAGTTTAAAAAGAGGGTTTTCAGATGAACAGAAAAAATTATTATTGAAAATTAAAAAAGTAAACGAAGGAAAATTTAAAAAAATAATAAAAACACATTGTAGAGATATAGTAATCTTACCAGAAATGATAGGACATACAATACATGTTTATTCAGGAAAAGAATTTATCCAAGTAATGATAACATCTGAAATGTTAGGAAGTTTCTTAGGTGAATATTCAATGACAAGAAAGAAAGTACAACATTCAGCACCAGGTATTGGAGCAACAAAATCGAGTGGAGCAATGTCTGTTAAATAAAAAATGGAAAATAAAAATAATACTGCAGAAATTAACGTTAAATCAGCGCCTATTTCTACAAAATATTCTGTAGAAATATGTAGTAATATAAGAGGTAAAGATGTTAATAGAGCTTATAGAATATTGAATGATGTGGTAAATATGAAGAGAGCTTTACCAACAAGAAGATATAATTTTGATTTAGGACATAAACCAGGATTAGGGCCAGCAAGTTTTCCAATAAAAGCAAGTAATTATTTTTTAAAATTATTAGATTCAATAAAATCAAATGCAGCTAACAAAGGATTAAATGTTGATAATTTAATTATTACATTTGCAAAAGCTGATAGAGCAGAATCAAGATATAGGGGTGGAAGAAAAGGAAGACAAAGAGCAAAAAGTACACATTTAAAATTAATAGTCCAAGAAGCAATTAAACAAGAAGGTGTGAAAAAATGATAGAAAAACAAATAGTTTCACAAAAAATGAAAGAGAAAGCAATAGAAAACTTTGTTTTTGAATATTTAGGAAAACAAAGTTGTAGTCATATATCAATGCAGAGAACACCATTAGGTGAAAAAATTATTGTTTATACTGCAAGACCAGGATTAATAGTTGGAAGAAAAGGAGCAAACATAAAAAAAATAACAGAAAAATTAAAAACATTATTTGGTTTAGAAAATCCTCAAATAGAAGTTGCTGAAATAACAGATCCTTATTTAGATTCAGCGACAGTAGTAAGAACATTAATAAGTGGATTTGAAAGATTTGGCCCAAAAAGATTTAAAGCTATGGCTTACAAAGCTTTGGATGATAGTTTGAAAGCAGGGGCCAAAGGAATAGAAATAGTAATTTCAGGAAGAGGAGTACCTGGGGAAAGAGCAAAGAGTTGGAGATTTTCAGCTGGATATTTAAAAAAATCAGGTGATATATCTGAAAATTTTATGGATAGGTCAAATGAACCTTCAAATTTAAGGAGCGGAACAATAGGAATAAAAGTAAGTATATTAAGACCTGAAGTGAAACTGCCAGATAATATTATATTTTTAAGCGATAGAAAGGAAATAAAAACTGAAACAAAAATTGTAATTCCTGAGATAAAACCTGAAGTTCAGAAAGAAGAAATTAAAGAAGTAAAAAAGAGAATAAGAAAGAAAAAAACAGAAGATAAACCAGAGGAAATAAAAAATGACAGTACTAAGGTATAAAGATTTAATAAAATTAAATATAACAGAAGTTGATAAGAGAATGATAGAACTAAAAAAAGAACTAATGAAATTAAATGCCCAGGTTTCGAGAGGAACACCACCTGAAAATCCTGGTAAGATAAGAGCATTAAAAAGAGCTATTGCGAGAGTTTTAACATTTAAAGCTAAAATGGAGGCAACTAAAAAATCATGAGTGATATTTGTTCAACTTGCGGATTGCCAAAAGATTTGTGTGTCTGTGAAACAATAGCTAGAGAAGAACAAAAAATAACTATAAGCACTGTGAAAAGAAGATTTGGAAAATTGACAACAACAATACAAGGACTGGACGAGAAAACTATAAATTTGAAAGATTTAACAAAAAAATTAAAAAATAAATTAGCATGTGGCGGTACATCAAAACAAGGAGTGATTGAACTTCAAGGCAATCATATAGAAAAAGTAAAAAATGAATTAATAAAATTAGGTTTTAACCAAAGTGCGATGATAATAAAGGAAGCAAAATGAAAACAGAACAAATATTTAGGAGTGAATTAATAGGATCTGAAATAGAAATAGTGGGTGCTAAAAATAATTTACTACTTGGAAAAAAAGGAAGAGTAATAGATGAAACAAAAAATACGATAATATTAAGTGATTCAACATTATTAAAAGATCAAATTATAATAAGTTTAGATTTTCAAGGTGAAAAAATTATAATTGATGGAAAATTATTAATAGGAAGGAGTGAAGAGAGACTTAAAAAATAAAAATGGAAAATGTAAAAGATATAGGATTAGAAATCAAGAAACCAGAAGGCACATGTGTTGATAAACATTGTCCTTTTCATGGACATCTCGTAGTAAGAGGTAAATATTTTATAGGCACTATAAAAAAAATAAATGCACAAAAAACGGCAGTAGTAGAATGGGATAGATTATTTTATATTTCAAAATATCAAAGATATGAAAAAAGAAGGACAAGAAAACAAGTACATAATCCATCATGTTTAAATACTAAAGTTGGAGACAAAGTTACAATATTGGAAACAAGACCAATAAGCAAGACTAAAAACTTTGTGATATTACAAAAGGAAGCAAAATGAAAGCACTAAAAGCGAAGATAACAAGAGGATTGCAGAAAGGAAGTGAATTAGTTGCCTGTGATAATTCAGGAGCTAAAATAATTTATGTAATTTCGTTCAAAGGAAGAGGATCAAAAGGAGTAAAAGGGAGAAAGCCAAGTGGCGGTGTAGGAGATTTTATAACAGCAGCTGTAAGGGCTGGAACACCAGAGATGAGAAAAAAAGTAGTTTATGCTGTAATTGTAAGACAGAAAAAAGAATATAGAAGAAGTGATGGAATAAGAGTAAAATTTGAAGACAATGCAGCTGTAGTAGTAAAAGATGATAAAGGAAATCCAAAAGGCACATTAATAAAAGGACCAATTGCAAAGGAGGTCGTTGGTAGATGGCCTGCAGTGGCTAAAATCGCTAAATCAGTACTATGAAAACAAAATTTAGTAAGAAATGGAATGCTAGTAAAAAACCTAGTAAACAAAGAAAATATGTGTATAATTCCCCATTACATATAGTAAGAAGAATAATGTCGAGTCATTTATCAAAAGAATTAAGAATAAAATATAAAAAAAGAAGTTTTCCTATAAGAAAAGGAGATACAATAAAAGTTATGACGGGGCAATTTAAAGGAAAAATAGGAAAAATAACAATAGTGGATAGGAGAAATAAAAAAGTACAAGTTGAAAATGTAAATTTAATAAAAAGGGATGGTACAAAATTACCTTATTCAATAAATCCATCAAATCTAATTATAACAGAATTAGACTTAGATGATAAATTAAGAAAACAAGCATTGGAGAGAAAGTAAAATGGGAAAAAATCACTTATTAAATTTAAACGCGCCTAAAAGTTGGAAATTTAATAGGAGGGTAAATAAATTTGTAGCAAGACCAATTCCAGGTCCGCATCCTATAAAAAGAAGTTTAACTTTAACTTTTATATTAAGAGAAATTTTAGAACAAGCAAAAACAACAAAAGAAATTAAAAAAATATTAACAAATGGTGAATTATTTGTTGATAAAATTGTAAGAAAAGAAGTAAAATATCCAGTAGGGTTAATGGATGTTTTAGAAATACCTAAATTAAAAGAGCATTACAGATTAATATTAAATAATAGTGGAACTTTAAATTTAATAGCAATAGATGCAAAAGAATCTGACTTAAAATTATTAAAAGTAATAAATAAAACTGTAATAAAAAAAGGAAAATTCCAAATAACTTTTCATGATGGAAGAAATATTTTAATTGATAAAGCAGAATGTAATATAGGTGACACAGCATTGTTTAATCTTAAAGACAAGAAAATTTCAAAATGGTTACCATTAACAAAAGGAAGTTTAATTTATTTAAGTGAAGGTGGGCACGTAGGATCGCTTGGTAAAGTAATAGATATAATAAAAGCAAGAAACTTACAAAAACCAAAAGTATTAGTAGAAATAGATGGTAAAAATTATATAACATTCTTAGCATATTCATTTGTAGTAGGAAAAGATAAACCAGAAATAAAAATAGGAGAAAACAAATGAGTATAATGACAGAAATTAGGATAGAGAAAATAACACTTAATATAGGAACAGGTGGACCAGGAGATAAACTTGAAAAAGCAGTAAAATTATTACAAATGATAACCGGACAAAAACCCATAAGACCAAAAAGTGATAAGAGAATTCCAACATGGGGAGTAAGACCAAATTTACAATTAGCAGCAAAAGTAACTGTAAGAGGAAAAAAAGCAGATGAATTATTTAAAAGATTAGTTCTAGCTGTTGAAAATAAAATTTTATTAAGAAAATTTGATGTTTATGGAAACTTTTCATTTGGAATTCCTGAATACATTGATATACCTGGTGCAAATTATGATCCAGCAATAGGAGTAATAGGATTAGAAGCTGCTGTAACACTTGAAAGACCTGGATTTAGAGTTAAAAAAAGAAATATAAGAAGTCAAAAAATACCTAAGAAGCATAGAATAACGAGAGATGAAGCTATAAATTTTGTAAAATTAAAATATAATGTTAAAGTAGGTGATGAAGAATGACTATTAAGGATTATAAAAAAGCGTTTACGCAACTTAATGCTAAACCTGTGAAATTAAAAAAATTTATTAAACATAATACCCCTAAAGTGAAAAAAATAGGAATTGGTTCAAGAAAATGTGTAAGATGCGGAAGATATGGAGCGCATATAAGAAGTTATGGTTTACATTTATGTAGAATGTGTTTTAGGGAGGATGCGAAATCTTTAGGTTTCAAGAAATTTAGTTAGGAGGAAAAACGAAATATGATGAATGATCCATTATCAAACAATCTATCAATGATGTTGAATAGAGAGAAAAAAGGTTACAAAGAATGTATCCTATCACCAATATCAAATTTATTATTAAAAATATTAGAAATAATGAAATCAAAACGATATATAGGTGACTATGAGATTGTTGAAAAAGCAAAAGGTGGATTAATAAAAGTAAATTTAATTGGGAATTTAAATAATTGTTGTGTTATTAAACCAAGATTTTCATTTGATAAAAATAGTGCTCAAATGTTTGAAAAAAGATATTTAATCGCTAAAGGATTTGGTTTTTTGATTCTTTCAACTTCACAAGGAATTATGACTCATAAAGAGGCATTAGAAAAAGGAATAGGGGGAAAGTTAATCGCTTATTGTTATTAAAATGGAATTAAAAGCTATATCACTTGAAATCCCTAAAGAAGTAGAAGTACATATAGAAAATAATTTAGTAAAAATAAAAGGACCTAAAGGTGAAGTAATAAGAACATTTACAAATCCAAGAATTGAATTAATTAAAAAAGATAATGAAATTATTATAAGTTCTAAAGCAGGATCAAAATCAAGACAAGAAGATAAAAATTATATTTATACTTATAATGCCCATATAAAAAATATGTTTAATGGTGTTATAACATTATATACTGCAAAACTTAAGATATGCTCAGGACATTTTCCAATGCAAGTAACTATTGATAAAGATATTTTATCAATAAAAAATTTCTTAGGAGAAAAAGTTCCAAGAAAAGCAAAAATAATGGATGGGGTAAAAGTTAATATTCAAGGAGATATTATATCGCTTGAAGGTGTTGATATTGAAAAAGTAGGACAGACTGCAGGAAGGATAGAACAAACAACAAGAATAACAAAAATGGATAGAAGAATATTTCAAGATGGTTGTTTTATAATAGAAAAACCAAAGGATAAAAAATGAATAAACTACTAGAAACAAGAAATAAAGCGAAAGCAAAAAAACCAGTATTTGAAAGACAGGATAGTAATATTTTCAAACAATTTAAAGGAACTTACAGAAAACCTAAAGGTATACATAGTAAGATGAGAAGAGGATACAAGGGGCATAGAGTAATACCTACAATAGGATATAGCAGTCCAAGATCAGTAAGAGGCTTAACAAAAGAAGGATTGAAACCTGTAGTGGTAGTTAATTTAAATGAATTACTAAAGATACAAAATGGGGAAGGTGTTATAATTTCAAGAAAATTAGGATTGAAAAAGAAATTGGTATTTTTACAAAAAGCTCAAGAACTTAAATTACAAATATTAAATATTAAAAACGTTGATGAATTTTTAAAAAAATCAAAAGAAAAATTTGAATCTAAAAAGGAAGAACATAAAGGAAAACAAGAAGAAAGAAAGAAAACTAAACAAGAAGCAGAGAAAAAAGCTTCTGAGAAAGAAAAAACTCAAAATGCAAAAAAAGAAGATAGTGTAAATAAAGAAACTTTTGAGAAAAAAACAAATAAGGAAGGTTATACTGATGAATCTAAGAAGTAAAAAAGAAATTGTATCAAGATTGCTTAAAGTCGGAGTAACAAGAGTAGTATTTAATCCAGAAAAATTAAATGATATTAAGGAAGCAATAACAAGACAAGATTTTAAAAAATTAGTAATACAAAGAGCAATATTTGTTAAACAAAAAAAAGGTGTCTCAAGAGGGAGAGCAAGAAAAATAATTATACAAAAACGTAAAGGAAGAAGATCAGGACAAGGAACAAGAAAAGGATCACTAGGAGCAAGAGTTGGGGGAACAAAAGGAGTATGGGTAGTAAAGATAAGAACTCAAAGAGAATTAATTAAGAAATTAAAAAATAATGATGTGATTACTAAAGAAACATACAAAGATTTAAGAAATAAATCAAAAGGCGGGTATTTCAGAAGCGTAAAACACATAAAGCTTTACTTAACTGAAAAAGGATTATGGGTTAAAAAATGAAAAAAGGAAAAGCATACACAGTAAAATATAGAAGGAAAAGGGAAGGAAGAACAGACTACAGAAGTAGACTAAATTTATTAACTTCAGGACAATTAAGAGTAGTATTAAGAAGAGGGATAAAAAATTTTACAGTACAAATAGTGCAATATGAAGCTAAAGGAGATAAATCAATAATCACAACTAGTAGTAGAGAATTAATTAAATTTGGATGGAAAGCCCATAGAGGAAATCTATCAAGCGCTTATTTAACAGGATATTTATGTGGATTAAAAGCTAAAAAAATAAATCTAAAAGAAGGAATAATTGATTTAGGACTAAATAAAGCAATACCTAAATCAAGTTTTTTTGCAGCAGCAAAAGGATTAGTAGATTCTGGATTTAAAGTGCCTATGAGTAAAGAAGTAATACCTGAAGAAGATAGAATAAAAGGAATACATGTAGAAAATTATGCAAAACAATTATTGAAACAAACAAACTTATATAATAAATATTTTTCACAATATTTAAAAAATGGATTGAAACCTGAAGATTTAAGTAAACATTTTGATGAAACAAAAAGGAAAATAGAAACAAAATGGCAATGATGAAAATGAATATTGTTGATTTGGATAAGTGGAATCCTAAAACAGAATTAGGAAGAAAAGTAAAAAAAAGTGAAATAATAGAATTATCTTTCATACTAGATAATGGTCTTAAAATTTTGGAATCAGAAATAGTAGATAAATTATTACCAGATTTAAATACTGATTTACTTGAAGTAGGACAAAGTAAAGGTAAATTTGGCGGTGGAAAAGCTAGTATATGGAAACAAACACAGAAAAAAACATCAGAAGGAAGTAGAATAACATTTTCATCATTTGCAATTGTAGGAAATAAAAATGGATACATTGGAACAGGATTTGGAAGTGCAAAAGAAACGTTACCAGCAAGAGAAAAAGCAATAAGAACTGCTAAATTAAATATAATAAAAATAAGAAGAGCATGCGGATCATGGGATTGTGATTGTAAACAAAGTCATTCAATTCCATTCAAAGTTTCAGGAAAATGTGGAAGTGTTGAAGTAACTTTAATACCAGCGCCAAGAGGTACAGGATTAAAAGCAGAAAAAAAGATTTCAAAAATATTAGCATTATCAGGAATACAAGATGTATATTCAACAACAAAGGGGCAAACAGCAACAAAATTAAATTTATTTAGAGCATGTTTCGAGGCACTAAAACAATTAAGTATTATAAAATTAAATGAAGAATTTGTAAAAGAAGCAGGTGTAGTAGAAGGTGGGAGTGAAAAACTAACAATATGAAATTAGCAATAATACAAATTAGAGGCATAATAAATGTAAATGGCAAAGTAGTTGATACATTAAATATGCTTAAGCTCACAAGAAAAAATAGTTGTACTGTAATTGATAATACTCCGACTAATTTAGGAATGGTAATTAAAATAAAAGATTTAGTAACATGGGGGGAAATTGATTCAGATACTTTTAAATTATTAATAGAAAAAAGAGGTAAATTGCCAGGAAGTAAACCATTAACTGAATCTTATTTAAAAGAAAAAATTAATATGGGATATGATGCTTTTACAAAATCAGTTATCGAGGGAAAGATGAAGCTGAAAGATGTACCAGGGTTAAAACCTTTTTTTAGACTTAAACCACCAACTGGTGGATTTGATAAGAATGGAATTAAAAAACCTTATAGTTTAGGCGGAGCATTAGGATACAGAAAAGAAAATATTAACGAACTCATAAGGAGAATGATATGACCATTAATAAAAGAAGAAAATTTTCTAGAATGAGAGGGACTCACACACATGGATGGGGGGCTAAAAAGAAACATAGAGGTGCAGGAAATCGTGGTGGAAGAGGAATGGCAGGCACTGGAAAAAGAGCAGATCAAAAAAAACCTTCAATATTAAAAGAATTTGGAAATGATTATTATGGGAAAAAAGGATTTCATAGACCGCAAAAAATTCTTATGAAAATAAAAACGATAAACTTAGATGATTTAGAAGCCCAATTACAAAAACTTTTAGATAACAAATTAATAACAAAAGAAAAAGATACTTATGTTATTGATTTGAATAAATTAGGATACCAAAAATTACTTGGTGGCGGAGTATTAAAAACAAAACTAAGGATTAAAACTTTTTATGCAAGTCTTAAAGCTAAGGAGAAAGTTGATAAAGTTGGTGGATCAGTAGAAGCTATATACCAAAATGAAATTGTTGAAACTGAAAAATAAAATTCTTTTTTTAAAACCTTATACAATAAACTAAATTAATATAAGAACTAATTTTATATTATATAAAAAAATGATTCAATAAATTTATAAACAATAATTAATATGCAATTGTAATGGCAATACTTGATAATATATTAGTTAATATACCAGAAGTAAAAAACCCTGAACAAAAGAACAGGCCATTTAAAGATAAATTAATTTGGACACTAGTAATTTTAGTAGCATTTTTCATATTATCAAATATACCATTACATGGTTTAGGAGAAAATGCATTAGGAAGATTCCAACAATTATCAATAATTTTAGGAGCAAGTTTTGGTTCTGTATTATCATTAGGGATAGGACCAATAGTAACAGGATCAATTGTTTTGCAATTATTAACAGGATCAGGAATAATTAAATTAGACTTAACAACAACCCAAGGAAAAGCAAGATTTCAAGGAATACAAAAATTAGTATCTATATTTTTTATAATTTTTGAAGCAGCAATATATGTATTATTAGGGGGATTAGCACCAAGTGCAGCATTAAAAGGAACTTCAGTATATGCAAGTTTACAATTTATTTTAATTATACAATTAATCATAGGTGGATTATTAGTTTTATTGATGGATGAAATAGTAAGCAAATGGGGATTTGGATCAGGAATAAGTTTATTTATTGTTGGCGGAGTAGCATCAGAAATTGTGATAAGAACCTTAAGTCCATTAAATAGTTTAGGACAATGGGCATTTGGATCAGGACAATCACCAATAGGCGCAATATTTGTATTTATATTATCAATGATTCAAGGAGCACCTCAAGAAGCAATACTTGCATTATTTGCCATGTTATCAACATTATTAATATTTGTAGTTTCAGTATATGCACAAGCAATCAAAGTAGAAATACCATTAAGTTTTGGAAGAGTAGCAGGATATGGAATAAGATGGCCATTAAACTTTTTGTATACTAGCAATATACCAGTAATATTAATTGCTGCATTAATGGCAAATCTACAAGTAGCAATTACATTATTACAAAATTTTGGCAAAGTATCACCACAATTAGCAAATGAATTAGGACAATGGATAACCGGACCACTTATAATAAATAATATAATAACAGGATCTTTTCAATTGTTTGATCTAGTAAGAGCATTAGGATATATGATAATGATAATGATAGGATCAATGATATTTTCAATATTTTGGGTACAAACTGCAGGAATGGATGCAGCATCACAAGCAAAAAAAATAAAAGAATCAGGATTACATATAGCTGGATTTAGAACTGATGAAAAAATATTAGAGAAGGTATTACAAAGATATATATTTCCACTAACTATAATGGGCGGATTATCAATAGGTTTTTTGGCATCATCAGCTGATTTATTAGGAGCATTATCAAGAGGTACAGGAATATTATTAGCTGTTATGATAGTCTATAAAATGTATGAAGATATATCAAAACAACACATGATGGATATGCATCCTGCTATGAAAAAAATGATGGGTGGTGGAAATTAAAATGGGTTTTGATAGTATAGTAAATTTTTTATTAGGCTGGACATTGAAATTAGGAAATTTTGGTGGAATAGTTATGATATCATTTATTGTTACTTTGTTAACTACATTAGTATATAAATATTTTACAGATCAAGAAGCCTTAAAAAAAATAAAGGAAGACAATAAAAAATTACAAGATGAGATGAAAATACATAAAGATAATCCAGCAAAAGTAATGGCCTTACAAAAAGAAGCATTCTCAAAAGGATTTTTAGAACCAATGAAACATCAATTAAAACCTTTGTTGATAACATTCATACCCATTATATTAATATTTTCTTGGTTAGGAAAGACTTATGGAGTTAATGATGTTAAATATATTAACTTTTTATTTATACATTTAGGCTGGTTGGGAACTTATATTGTGTTTTCTATAATATTTAGTATGATTTTAAGAAAAATGATGAAGGTTTACTGAAAAAATTATAAAATAAGAATTGAAATCAAAAAATTTTGAATTTTTATATGCTTAAGGTACTGTTTTATCGAAGTATCTAGCTCACACAAATAAAAATTTTCAGAAACCTTTTTAAACTGTTTAGGATTCCATTTTTATATTAAAGGTATTATAATGACAAAACCAAGACATAGAGCAAGAACATTTAGAAGAGTTAAAGTAAAATTACCTGGAAACAATGTTATACTTACTTATAGGGATAGAACAAAAAGAAAACCAAGTTGTTTAACCTGTGGAGATGTTTTAAAGGGTATACCCCATAAAATTACTGCTAATATGAGAAAATTAACAAAATCACAAAGAACAGTAAATAGGCCATATGGTGGGAAGTTATGCAGTAAATGTATGAGAAAAGAAATGATAAAAAGAGCAAGGAGCATGTTGTAAAATGGTTAATGTAGGAGATATAGCAGTAAAACTAGCAGGAAGAGATGCAGGACAAATATGTGTTGTAATAGAAGTTAAAGATAATAGATTTGTTGTAATAGAAGGAAACACAAGAAGGAAGAAATGTAATATACAACATTTAGAATTTTTAAATAAACAACTCAAAATTAAAAAAGATGCAACAAGAGAAGAAGTTTTAAAAGGATTAAAAGAATCTGGAATAAAATTTAAAGATCTTAAGAAAGGAAAATCAAAAGAAAGAAAAGAAAGACAATTAAAACTAAAAAAACAAAATAATCAAAACTCTGATAATAAAGGAGTAAAACCTAAAATAGTAAATGTTGAAAAAAATTCTAAAAATAAGAAAACTAAATAATGGCAGATAAGAATAAAATCCAAGAAAAATATATGGAATACCAAATGCTCACACAACAATTTCAACAATTACAACAAAATATACAAGCTTTAGATAAACATGTTTTTGATTTAACATCACTAAAAGAAAATTTAGAAAATATACTAGAAATTAAAACAAATCAAGAAACTTTAATACCTTTAGGAAGTGGGATATTTTTAAAAGGTGAATTAAAAGATAATAAGAATGTAATAATGAATGTAGGGAGTGAAATATTTGTTGATAAAACTATTGAAGAAGCTACTGAAACTGTTGAGAAACAATTAATGGAAGTTTCAGAATTATTAAACCAAATGCAGGATGAAGTTTTGAAAACACATAATAGAATAAATAGTTTGCAAGAAGAATTAAAAGATGTACGAGAAGAAGAATTAGAATAGTGTAATTATTTTATAGTAGTTTTATTAAAAAGATTTATACACTTATTATTAGCTGTAAAATTAAAGGATGCTAAATACTTAATTTCTCTTCCAAAAAATCCTGCCTTGCTTTCAATCTCTTAATTTTTCTGACTATAATTCTATCAGGATGCGATATTAAAAAGATTTATAAATGAGTTTCATTAATTAATATTAATTTATGCTAAATCAAAAGGTTAAGAAAGTATGGTATAAAAGTTGGTGGGCTATAATTCTATTTATTTTTATCGGATTAATAATATTAGGTAGTTTGTTTGAAAATGATTCTTTCAATGTAGAAACTCAACAAGAAACAACAATATCTGATCAAGGAAATTTTAAAGTTATATATTCCCCAGTGACAAACCAAGCCAATTTAGAATATGAAAG
>CAYSFG010000028.1:0-14031 GCA_964430545.1 Candidatus Woesearchaeota archaeon | reverse complement strand
TTAGCTAACTTAATCAAACTTAACCACTTATTCGTGCTTAAAGTCAATTCAGGGATAGCTTCTTCTTGTGGTGTTTTGTTGTCTATTCCTTGATGCTTTCTAACAAAGTTATAGTAAATTTTCATACCTTTCATAATCGCTCTTGCACTTTCTAAACTTCCATGAAAGCCACGCATTATCTTTGTTCTGTCTCTAATCGTATTATGCAACCTTTCTATTTTATGATTAAATCCTCTTTCAGAAGCTATGACAATATTGTGCTGAACTTTTGGGTTAATCTTGAATTTATTATTAATTCCAAATGCTTTTCTTAAAACTCTTGGATAGCCTTTTAGTCCATCTGTTGTAATTACCTTAACTTGTTCGCCTGTTGCAAACTTCCCATGCTTTAGAACTCTTGTTAGATTTTCTATGGTTCTGCTTTTCATGTAATCAGAAGCAACCACATAACGAGTTGTTGTATCCATGACATCAACAAACCAATTCTGCTCTCCTAATCTGTGATATTCCATTTCGTCAGACATTAACTCCTGCCCAGATTGAACTTGTAAGTTATCTGTCAGTGTACTTATCATGTTTGCATATTTTACAATCCATCTGTAAATAGTAGAATAGTGAGAATTTTTAGGAGCGAACATTTGCAGATGTTCTTGTATTTTCCTTAATGACATTCCAGCATAATACATATTCATACAAGCAGTTATTTTATCCTCGTGGTTTTTCATCTTCAAAAAACCATCATCTATTGAAAACCTATGAGAACAATCCTTACATTTATATCTTTGAACACTGTCTCTATTTTTGGTTTCTCTAATTCCATCTTTCTTAATGTTTTTTCCGTCGCATTTTTCACATGAAATATCTTGTATACTCATAGTATATTATTATAGGTATACATCTATTTAAACCTTTCGGTTATGCTCTATGATTATAGTAAAGTATTTAAAGTAAGACATTCATTAGATTAGTATGAGTAAAAAAGAAATCAAGGTTTATGAGTGCAAATGTGAAAGATGCAAACACGGATGGATAACAAGAAGCGAAGATGCTCCCGTCGTATGCCCTAAATGTAAATCACCTTACTGGAATATGCCTAGAAAAAGTGGGGTTAAATAGGAGATAACATGGACGATAAAAAGAGGCTGTTAGAATTTTTAAAATCTAATAGATTAATGTCTTTAGCAACATATTCTGATGATTTATGGATAAGTACGGTTTATTATGTTGTAGATAATAGTTTTAATTTTTATTTTATAAGTAATCCAAAGACAAAACATGGGAGAGATATAACCACTAATAAGAATATAGCATGTGCTATAGCGGATTCTCATCAAAGAGTAAAAGATAATAAAAAAGGCGTGCAGATACGAGGAACTGCTTCTATTGTTAATAATAAAATTGAAATAGTAACTGCTTTAATTTCATGGAATAAGGTAAATCCTGGTTTTGAAAAGATAATAAATTTTAAAAATATGCAAAAAAAGATAATGAATGATAAAGTTTTTAAGATAGAACCAGAAATTATAAAGTTCTTTAATGAAGAGTTATATGGTCAAGAAGGGCATAAGATTTTCAAATTTTAGGATAAAAAATGAATAAAATCGTCTTAGTAACTGGTGGAAGTAGCGGCATAGGAAAAGTTATAGCTAAAATTCTTAAAGAAAATTATTTTACTGTTGTAATTGCTTCGAAAAATAAAGAAAGACTAGAAAAAACTGCAAAAGAATTGAAGGTTGATTATTTTAAAGCAGATGTTTCT
This sequence comes from Candidatus Woesearchaeota archaeon, assembly GCA_964430545.1. Lineage (GTDB taxonomy): Archaea > Nanobdellota > Nanobdellia > SCGC-AAA011-G17 > GW2011-AR18 > CAYSFG01. The sequence goes on along the minus strand of CAYSFG010000028.1, from coordinate 12,272 downwards.
GATCTTAAGGAAGTTTAAAATTTAATAAAATATATTGTTAAGAAATATAAGAAAATAGATGTTTTAGTAAACAATGCTGGTCTTGCATCATCAAAGAAGATTATAGATGAAAATTATGAAGAGATAGATAATATTATAAAAACAAATGTTCTTGGGGTTATTTATTGTACTAAAGAATCTTTGCCCTACATGAAAGATGGAATTATTATTAATATTTCAAGCGTTGCTGGATTAGAAGGTTATAATGAATTAAGTATTTATTGCGCATCAAAATTTGCTGTTGTTGGATTTGGTGAAGCTTTAAAAAAAGAATTAAAAGATAATAAGATTTATACAATCTGTCCGGGACCTGTTGATACCGATATGTGGAAAGAATATAAAATAACGCCTGGCACTAAACCAGAAGATGTTGCTAAGATTATAATAGACATAACAAAGAATAAATACAAGAATGGAGAGATTATTAAGATTTATAAAGAGGAAGATTTGAAATATATTTAGAAAATCAATAACGACTCTTACTTTCCATCTATTTTTAATATTTTTAATTTCATCTTCCCAATGGAACTAACGCTTTTCAGATATTTTACTAACACCTCTTTTTCATCAACCATACAAAACTATAACTTTAACCAACTTAAAAAGCTATCTAAAACACCCGTAGATGCAACAATGTAACATTATATATATATATTTTTAAACCTTTAATGTATTAATTTTATTAGTTTAAATGAGGTGATTATATGATAAATATAGAATTGGTACAAATAAATAAAGTTAATGGATATGTTGTTATCAAACTAATTAGAAGATAAATTTTTTTATTTATTTAATATACTTTTTTATTTATTCTCTTTTTTCTTTATATTCTTAAAAGTTTCAGCTAAATCAATAATATATTTACCTTCTTCTAATCTATAAACCATAGGTTCTCCCTTAAATAATCTTACTAAGTCTATTTCAAATTTACCAGGTTTTAGGATATTAATAGAAGCAAGATCCAAAATAATAGGTTTATCTTCATTATAACCAATAATATCAAAAACATCACTTTCTATTCTTTGTTTATCTTCATTACTTAACTGACTTGTAATCTCTTTAGCTTCTTCAATATTTTCTTTCTTTACAAAAAAGAAAAATTTACCGCCGCAATCACTACATCCTTTAAGAATCTGATTATTACCATCTTCATACATCTTATTACATTTAACACACTGGTGTGGCATATATTATATTAGAATTTAACTTTATATAAAGATTATTATTATAGAAAGGTTAGTTTCTTAATTTTTTTGTGTCAAATAATAATTTTCCTAAATGGTACATATTGGCTAATTTTTGGTATAATATTCTACATTCTTTATGTTCTTTAAAATGTTCATTTATTATTTTATTATAATCTTCCCCAAATATTTTTATTAATATATCTTTATTAACTACTTTCCTTTCAAATTCCATAATACTTCCTATGGTTGTAGCGTTAAATATGTAATTTTTATTACAAATATAAGTTGTTTCTTCTATCAATTCTTTTTCTTCATTTAAATTTTTTTTACAGGATATACATGATAATATATGTGGACTTAAGTATTTTAAGAAGTTATCTCCAAAATTATTTCTTAGATTTTTTATAATAATTTTTATATCAAAATATTTTTCAAATATATCTTTATTACTAGCAGAAATATATTTTAAGTATATCCCAAATTCAAATATTATTATTTTGTTAATTTTATTGTCTAATAAACAAAAATAATCATCTGCCATTTAATCTCCTTTTTTTACTTTCCATGGTCAACAATTCAATCCTTGTAGGATCTTTTCGAATTTCTTTAACTATACTAGCAGGCCCAACAATGGTTAATCCAGACCTACGTCTTAATAAAAAATTGGCAATATTTTTTTTTATCTTATCAATAAATTCTAAATTTTTAAAATCATAATCAATACTAGCAATTTCAATGCCTTTAAATTTCTGTGAAATAGTTTGCATAGTCCTTTTGATTAATTCAGATTCTTCAACAGCTTCCAATCTTCCCTCAATAAGAATTATTTTATCTTCTTTAACAGCTTTTATTATTCTCTTAAGTTTTTCATCTAGATCTAATACTGAAAATTCATGATATGGTATATATTGCAGTGTTAACATTTTTATTTCCTCTTTTTTATTTTATTAATCTAAATAGTTCATCATAAAAGTTTTCTAGATTATTTCCATTTGTAGCTGATACACCGATAGTAGGATATTGTGGGAAAGCAGACTCAACTCTTTTAACATCTGATTTCCTAAGATCAATCTTATTTGCAATAATTAGTACAGGGATATTACGGGCAGCTAAATTACCAATTATAGTAATATTAACTTGTGAATAAGGATTTTGAGTAGAATCTAAAACTACAAGAACACAGTCCATATTATCCAGCCATTTAATAGCTTCGATTACGCCTTTAGTAGCTTCCTTAGCTCTTTCTTTAGCATCTTTAGCAGACATTTTATATCTAATAAAATCTTCATAATCAATTTTAGTAGCTATACCAGGTGTATCAACTAAATTAAATGTTAGTTCTTTGCCTTTGGACTTAATAGTTATTTTTTCTTTTATAATTATTTCTCTAGTTTCATGTGGGATAGCACTAACAGAACTCATTTCTTCACCTAACCAATCTTTACAAATACGATTTGCAAGACTCGATTTTCCTGCATTAGGAGGACCATAAATACCTAATTTAATGTTTTTTCTTTTTCTAAATATGGAAAAGAAACCCCCGAAAATTCGTTTAATACCTGATATCATTACATTTTATCTAAATTAAGTAATTTTTAAAGTTTATGGTAATCTAAAACATAGAACTATTTTCATTTTAAGATTAATATTCTATAAGCTATATTTTATGATATATATTCTTAACTTTCTTTAAATATTAGTTTATACCAATTCTATTAATTAATTTATGGGTGATAATATGAAAATAAATAAATTATATATAGTTATTTCAGTTGTTCTAGCATTAATAATTATTTCAAGTATATCATGGAGTTTTACAGGTAATGCTTTTAAATTTCCATCATTTTTAAAAAAAGAAATTCAATATAATTGTGATATGATAAATATGGGTTATGGGTTTAATTTTAATGGTACAGGTAATGGTAATTATTTTTGTAATAGAATAGGTTATACTGTATGTAAACATTATATACAAGGTCTTGATAATAATATAAATTGTAAAGCTAAATTTAGTTGTAGTTGGGCTAATAATCCTAATTGTCGCGAACTTAAAGTAAATGGGGCTTATATTTCAGGTTCACCATATACTGATTTTCAATCTCTTGTAGTAAAATGTTGTAATATTAAATACTAATTTTTTTCTTTTATATATTATAAAAATAAAGTAATATTATATTATTTAACATGAAATTCAACTATATCATTTTCTGTCAAAATATGGGCTAAACCTGCATTTGTTCCTGGATGCTTTACAGATTTTCCCCAAATTCTAGCATATTTAAATCTTTTAATAAAATCTTTGTGAACAATTTCAGCAAGATCTTTAATTGTTGAACCTATTTTAAGAGCAACTGGAGGAAATTCTTTTGGTTTTCCAGGTTGTTTAGTATAAGCGTAAATTAAATTTAAATTATTCCATACTGCTTCATTAAAATCATCAACCCATGAAACTGGATATTTACATTTAAAATTCTTTAAAATTTTATTTATTATAACAATACACTTAACGACATGATAAAAATTTTTTTCCTGCTTAATTTTTTTTAAAGTCATTCCAGCTTTATTAAATTCTTTTTCTATAAGTTCAATATCTTTCTCACAGTCTTTTTTTCCATCTACAATAACTGTAACTAGATCAGCACTTCTTATAATATTAAAATATGAAGGACCATTACTGCTTTCATAAACACCATCAAATAATGCAGGTATTTCAATTAATTGTAATTTAACCCCTTTATAATCCATTACACCTATCTCAGGATTTTTAGTTGTGTATTCGTAATCTGCAATTTCTGGTTTTGCATTTGTGAACCTAGAAATAATTGTACTCTTTCCAGAGTTTGTTAAACCAACTAAAATAATTTGAGATGCACCTTCTTTTTTAATAGACAAAGAATGTCCACCTTTTTTTGAGGCTCTATCTTTTTCTTGTTTTTCTTTTAGTTTAGAAATTTTTGTTTTTAATTCTGATCTTAGACGTTCGGCTCCCTTGTGTGATGGCGAGACTGATAATAAATTTTCCAAAGCTCTAATTTTTTCTTCTGGAGTTTTAGCTTCTGTTACTCTTTTTTGGGCTTCTCCATATTCGTAACCTGCATTGATTGGCATAATTATTAAGATAAGTTATTATTAATAAACTTTTACTTATATTTTATCTATATAATTTATTGCTTTTCTTATAAGTGCAGAATTGATAGTACTTAACATGTCTATCATACTATTAAAATAAATTAATATCCTAATTTGTTTTTTATCAATTTTTTCTATAATAATATAAACTTTATTTTTTAAAACTTTAATATTTTCTAAATTTAAATCTCTTTTTCTTTTATATTTTTTAATTTGAAAGCTGTGTTTGGGTTTAGACATTTCTTCAATATAAGCTACAGAACACATTAAACAATATGTTTCCCAATTCTCTTTCATTAGTTTGTAGATTAACATAATTAGTTTTAGAAAATTTTGTTTATAAACTAATCGCGTGGAAGTGGCACGAACTCTTTTTTGGCACGAGCATTTGATACTTTAGTATATATTTTAGAGAATATAGAAAACAATATAATTTAAATCTAATCATAAAATAATATGGCTGAACACTACTTTACACAAAAACCAAAATCAGAATTAAAACTATTTAAAATAAAAACTAAAATAGGAAATAAAGGTGGAAAAGTATTAAGTGAAAAATGAAATAAATTTTTGGAAATGTAAAGGAAATAGCTAAGGAATATGGATATATAATTTATTTATGCATAAAATGATTTTTATAAATTATATACTAGAAAATATATTATTTATTATATATATATATATATTTATATATTAGAAAAATTAAGATTTATTTATCAAAATTAAATTATGGAGGTATGCAATGAAAAATAAAATAGGTAAAAATAAATTTTATATTGTGGGAATAGTATTAGCTTTATTAATTATTTCTGTTAGTTTAGCATCAGCAGTATGGCCATTTACAGGAAATGTACAAAGAAATAATGGTCCGACTGTTACTCTTGGAAAGAGATTTGTTGTAACAGGAGAACCAAACACTGGGGCAGATGTTCCAGCAATGGTATTTGATAAACGTACTTATAATATAGTAGAATTTGGTAGAGATCATATATCTATTAGTGGTTGTAGTGGTTCTAATCGTCAATTAGATATGCCTATTGGAGTAATTCAAAGTTGTGGCCCTTATACTGTACTATTACAAAGTTTAGCAACAACAAATCGTGTAACTCCTAGTGCTAGAACTACAATATATAATAATCATGATGTAAATTATGTTGCAGTAGTAATTTTTACTAAGAGTGGTCGTCTAAATGAAGGCATTCAACTTTGGGCAGATGATTCATTTACTATGTATGTAAACTCTTAATTATTTTTTTATTCTTTTACAAATTCTGCATTATCTTTAAAAAATTAAAATAGTCTTCTAAATTTCCTTTTTTAAATCCCCACGCCTTTCTAATATATCCATCCCACATTACAAAAACGTTGGAGATAGTAAGATGCATTAATTTAGAAGCCCCTGTAAACTGTATTCCTTTAATCTCTGACAAACTATTAAATAAGTGTATTATCTCTTTTTTATAATCGTCAAAATTTATTGTTTCAATTGATTTGTCATTGAATTTGTTAAAATAGGATTTAAGGGGTCGTTAACTATCTTCTGAAAATTTTTAAGATGAAAATCTTTCATAGCCTATCTAAAAACAGCAAAGTTCCATGTTGAGAGTATAAATAAAAAAACTTCAGTTTCAAATCGCTTATCAATCATATTTAGGAACATTGGATAAAAAGTTCCTCTCTTTTCTAACTCATTAAATTTCTTTAAGTGTTGGTCGAATTCTTCTTGCGTCATCATTTTCTCTCACTCTTTATCGCCACACTCCAATAAGAGCTTTTGCATTTCAGCTCTTCAGTTATTATTTCTGTCATTGTAATCCCTTTATGAGTTTTTTCATTTTTCTAGTAGTTCTTCTGCTTTGTTGATGAAGTCTAAAACTCTGCTTTCATAATCTATTATAATTTCGTTATTAAATTTGATGTTTGTGGCATAACTGGCATCGTGCCTGTCATCTTTAAGAGTAGTATAGAGTTCCGCATCTTCTTTATTTATGGAAAGATCATTTAATAGCTTTGCTTCATCTTTAGTTATGGCATATTCTTTTATGAGGATGAGAATTGTTGCGTAATGGTTCTTTGAGGAGTAATTCTTGTTTGTGATTAATGCTAAAGCTGAATGGTAAAGGGCATAGTATAAAGTTACAATAAGCCAGTCATTGAATTTGCTATGTTGTTTGTTTAATTTAAAAAATTCTAAATTGTGCCTGGCTTTTTTTATGTGAGATTGCACTAATTCTTTGTTTTTTTGAATTATTTTAATATGTTTTTTAGTTATAAAAAAGTTCAGTTCTTTTTCTAAGTACTGCTTATCTGAGAATAGATTGTCAATATTCATCTAAAATTACCTCATAAAAGTTTTGTTCTTTGTATATCGGAAAGCCCGTCTTTCTTGCCTGGATGATAACATCGTCTTTGTTTTGCATAAACTGTTTTATTGTTGCCTGAAATATAGATATTGGATATTTTGAGGTTATATCTGCTTCTTTTTTGTTTTTTGTTAAGTCTGTTTTCTTTTCTGCTACAATCAATATATCTATATCACTTTCTTTTTTTTCTTTTTTTCTTGATGCAGAGCCAAAAAGAACTATAGAATATATCTCTTTTGGAATGTTTTTTAAGAAATTTCTCAATGGCGTTTTTATGCCGACATTTAGGCTGTTGAATTGATTTATAGCTATTTCAGAGAATTTTAAAGCAAATATTTTTTTGTCTTTTATTTTATAAAATGTGTTTGATTTAGTTTTTTCTTGGATTAAGATATTATTTTTGGTAAGTTTGTTCAGAGTGTTAGTTAATGAGCTGTCTGATAGTTTTGACCATTCTTTTATTTCGTTGAAGTATAAATTATTCTTTTTGCTTTCAAAATAGGCTTTGTAAACCTTGTCTTCAGGTTTCATTTTATATATTGTAATCAGAGGTTATTTATAAATGCTCCTGTTTTTGGAGTTATTACTACTGTTTTTGGAGTTATTAATAATAACAAAGGAGAGCGATACCATAATAAATTTAGGGAATTTGACAAAGTGAGAAGAGGATTTAAGTCAGATGAAACAGCACAGCAATGGAATGATGCTTTCAGATTATATCACAACTTCATTAAGAAGCACATGGCTCTCAATGGATCAACACCTTCTCAAGTAGCAGAAATTGATATTTATTTAGGCAGAAACAGATGGCTGAGCTTACTTAAACAAAGTCTCAATCACCCGAATACAACAGAAAGGAGGTAGTATTAAAATGACCCTTTAATACGACAGAGAGCTATTTCCCTAATATTATATAATAATACTTAAATATTTATGTTTTAATCTTACATTTATAAAAAATAATATAAACTTTATTTTTTAAAATTTTAATATTTTCTAAATTTAAATCTCTTTTTCTTTTATATTTTTTAATTTTTCTAATAATTCTTTTTTTCTTTTTATTAAACTAATTTTTTCTTGATATTTATTTAATTCTATATCTTTTATTAAAGTTTTTTGTTTCCTATAAGCATTGAACATAAAATTGGAAAAATTTCTTAAAAATATTGCTCTATTTATAGATTTATTATCTTTTACATCTAAATAGTTAATTATTTCTTGAATTTCCTTTTTTTCCACTTCTAGGAATTCATTAACTATAAAGAATGGTTCTTGGATCATTGGAATTGGGACATTGAACTTGGTTGTGAACTTACTTCTAATTTAGTCTTACCTCTTACATATTTTTCTAATAATAATAAACCTTGTGCTAGTGCTTTATTTTGTTCTAGTAATGTATCAAGTTTTGTGACTAAATTATTTACTTTAGTTTCAGTTGTCTCTACTTCTCCAACATGTTTTGCTGCTTCATCAAACAATGAGACTAATTTGTCTATTCTATTTATTAATTTTGTATTTGATTCTAGTAATTGTAATATATGATGTGTCAAATCTTTAGAACTATTGTCTATTTTATGATCCACTTTTATCATGTAATAATAGCTTACAGACTAATATAAAAATGTTATGTTTTACATTTAGTAAACTTTATAATTTGGTTTCATCCATTTATTCTATGTCTTACAGACTTATATGTTTTGATATGGATGGGGTTATATTTAAGGATATAAATTTTTGGATGAAAGTCCATGAAGTTTTTGATACTTTAGAAGAAGGGAAAATTTTAACTAAAAAATATTTACATACTAATTATAATAAGCTTATTGAAGAAGTGGTTGTTAAATTATGGAAAGGCAAAGATGCTACTAATTATTTTAAACTTATTAATTCTTTAGAATATCTGCCTGGAGTTAACAAAGTATTTAATTATATTAAAAAAAATTATTTTATTACTGCAATTATAAGTGCTTCTAGTATTGATGTTGCTAGACGTGTTCAAAAGGATTTTGGTATAGACCATATTTTTGCTAATGAACTTGTTATTAAAAATAATAAAATTTCTGGTGAGTTTTTATGGCCTATTGGAGCAGGTAATAATAAAAAAGCTGATATTATTAAAAATTTGTGTAAAGATTTAAATATTTCTAAAAAAGAAGTTATTTATATTGGTGATAGTGCTGAAGATATAGAAGCTTTCAAAGAAGTTGGATTAAGCATTGCTTTTAATTCTGATTGTGAGGAACTTAAAGAAATTGCAACATATATTGTTGAGGGTAATGATTTAAGTAAAATTATAAAATTATTACCAAAATAATTATAATATTTTTAAATTGATATTTACTATAATTAAAATAATTTACAAAAACAATATTACATACATAAAAACTATATAAACCTTTTCATAGTTTTTATTCTGCAATAACTTTATAAATTAAATTAAAATCAGAATCACACAATGTTAACTGAAAATTTTAAACAATTTATTGATAAAGACCCATTTACAAATATATTAGGACAAAATGAAGCAAAGAAACAGATTCTTTCAGCTTTGATTATGAATAGGCATATAATATTAGTAGGCCCTCCTGGTATTGGTAAAACTACTTTGGCTAAAAATATTGCTGAGACACTTCCTGAGATTGAGGTTAATGATTGTAATTTTAATTGTAATCCTAAAAAACCTCATTGTCCACATTGTAGAAATTCTACAGTAAAAATAAATATTAAAAAACTTAAAGGTGTACAGAGATTTGTCAGAGTTCAAGGTTCTCCTGATTTAAGTGTTGAAGATTTATTAGGTGATATTGATCCTATAAAAGCAATAAAATATGGACCATTATCATTGGAAAGTTTTACTCCTGGAAAAATATTTAAGGCAAATTCAGGTGTTTTATTTTTTGATGAATTAAATAGGGCTCCTGAAAAAATTCAGAATGCTTTATTACAAGTATTAGAAGAAGGCAAAGCAACTATAGGAAGTTATGATATTGATATGCCTGCTAATTTTATTTTAATAGCTACAATGAATCCTGAAGATTTCGCGGCTACAGAAAAATTATCTGAAGTATTATTAGATAGGTTTGATTTTATTTTTATTAATTATCCTGAAACTTTAGAAATAGAACATGAAATAGTTAGTAAATATGGTGAGAAGCTTATTGAGATAGAATTTCCAATACCAATATTAAAATTAACTTTAGGATTTATTAGAGATTTAAGAAATAATGAAAACTTAGAAAGAGTTCCGAGTGTAAGAGCTTCTTTGGGATTATATGAACGTTCTCAATCTAATGCTTATCTTAATAATAGAGATATTGTTAATATGGATGATGTTTTTGAATCATTTTATTCTGTTGTGGGTCATAGGATGAGGCTTAAACCTAGTATTAAATATTTAACAAATATGAAAGAATTTCTTAAAAAAGAATTTAATGATTTTAAAGAAAAATTCGAGAAAGAAGAAGGTAAGTTTCCCTGACTATGAAGGTGATGTAGAAAATATTAAGACTGGTTATGAACAAAAAGGTTCTTTAGATATTGATGAAGGTCTTTCTCATTCTATTGTTGAAGGTAATAAACAAGTTATTGAGCAAGGTATGTTATTAGATGCTGCTTTAAATCAAGGGCTTATGGCTTTTAATCCTGAAATGATGTTTGAACAGTTAGTACAGGATTATAGTAATTCAGAAAGAATTTATGGTGAATCTATGTTAAGACTTGCTACTGGTTATGATACTAATTCATTAAAAAGGAATATTAAGATTCCTGAGTTTCAGAGACAGTTAAAAAATCAAATGAAACAAAAAGAATTAGAATTAAAAGATGAGAATTTTTTAGAGGATGATGGAAATATTAGTGAAAAAGGTTTTCAATTAGCTTCTTTAACAATGTACACACAGGAGCTTAATGAATTACAAGCTAAAGGTCTTGGTGATAAAAAAACTAAGAAAAGTAATTTATATGGAGATAAAGAAAATATAAGAAATTACAGAAAGCATGATCGTTATAGGGATATTTCTATTAAGTCAACTATTAAGAAAACATTGAGAAAAGGCCATATTAATATTGAAGAATCTGATTTACAGGTTTTTGAACGTAATAGTAAAGGAAAGATTTACATTGTTTATGCTCTTGATGCTTCTGGCAGTATGAAAGGTAAAAAAATTGAGATTTGTAAAAAAGCAGGTATTGCTCTAGCTTACAAAGCTATTGAAGAGATGGATAGGGTAGGCTTATTGGTCTTCGGAAGTGATGTTCAAGATGTTATTTATCCTACTAATGATTTTGGCCAATTTTTAAAAACAATTGTAAAAGTGACACCAAAAAAACAGACTGATATTGCTAAAACTATTGAGAGAGCTATTGATATGTTTCCAAGAGATAATGTTACTAAACATCTTGTTCTTATTACAGATGCTGTTCCTACAGCAGGAGATAATCCATTTAAAGATACCTTAAATCTTGTCGAAAGAGCTGCTGCTTTAGGCATTACTATTTCTGTTGTAGGTATTGATTTAACTGATGAAGGTGCTGAATTATCTAGAAAGATTGTTGAGATCTGCAATGGCAGGCTCTATGTTATAAGAGATTTAGAAAATTTAGATAATATTATTTTAGAGGATTATTATACTTTATAATTAATCTAGAACATAAGCTGTATATCCTATTGGTTTATGTATTAGTTTATGTAATATGCTTTCATAAAGTTTAAGTAATTAAATATCATTTAGTTTTTGTAGTTAAATATAGAAAAGATTTATTTTTGTATGAGGGTTATATTAATTATTTAAAAGTTTTATTAAGAGAAATTGAGAAAAGATATTTCTTGACTTAGAAACTATTTGATTTGATAAAAATATATGCCACAAATAAAAGTAACTATATAGTAATAACATTTAGTAAGCTTTATAAACTTTGATTGTTTGTTATTTATTATGTATAATTATTATATGAAAGATGAAGAAGACATATACCATAGGATAATTAAGCATGGTAGTCAATCTGTGATAGTTACATCAAGTTTCTTAAGTCAAGAACTAAAATCTAAAACAATAGTTGAAATAAGAATTAATATTGTTAATGAAAATGAAAGAGCGGCGATTCGTGGCAGGAACTCTGAGTTGAACTTGAATCTTTACTGGGGCCTTCCTATGCTAGTGCTAATCTCGGGATACGTTTCGCGAAATTTTTTTGAGGGTAAATTAAAATGAATACACTAAAACCACTAATTTTAGGAAATCTTTCAATTACAAGGCAGGCTTTAGCTGATTTGAAAAAGTTTCCTGATGCACCTAGATCTATAACTCCTCCAATTAATCTAGCAGTTACACCTTCAGTTATATCTCTTAATGGTTTTTACCAAATAGATAAACCAAGAATATTAAGTGCAACAACTCCAGTTTACAGGAAGTTCTTAAGAGATTCTGGGTATGGAGATTTAGATTCATGTTCTAGTATTGGTTTTGCTAAAGGAATTTTAAGATATGATCAAAATGTAAGAGATGCAAGTTTAAGAGTAGGAATTTTAATAACAGGAAATGATGGAGATTATGTA
>CAYSFG010000027.1:0-17208 GCA_964430545.1 Candidatus Woesearchaeota archaeon | reverse complement strand
AATTTTCTTAGAAATAAATTTAAACTTAAAAAAATATTATATAAAAATTCACTTTGGAGGTGTTTAAAATGGATAAAAAATTATTAGGATTAGTTTCATATGTAACATTAGCAGCGTGTGCTCATGATAGAGATTTTTATAATGAAGATTTTAGGGATAGAATACCTGTAACATCAAACGTAATTAAAGTAGATTATAAATTTGATGATAATGGACAAAATAATGAAATAATATTATATGATAAAAATACTGGAAATAATTATAGATTAGTTAGGAGTATGGACAATAAAAAGTTAATACTTGAAAGGTTAGTTTCTAGAAGTTATAGTAGAGAAAGTATTCCAAATATTGAAAATATTGCAGGACAAAGAGGATTATTTTCAAGATAAAGTTTTTATTTTTATTTTATAAATTTATCCATTCAAATAAGTAGATGAAATATATCTAGTCTAAAAATTCTTTATTTTTAATCTTATTAGGAAGATATATTTCTGATACAAAACTTCTATCTTTTGCACTTAATGATTGTATTTCTACTTTAGATTTGTATTCTTTCATCATCTTAAATTGTCTTTGCCATGCTTTATTATCTTTAAACCAGTCGTATTCTGATACCTGTTTTATTCTTGCATAATCCTTTTCATCTAATTTAATAAAATGTTTTTTCAAATCATATTTTTCTATATCATCCATTGTTATTCCTACATATTTTACTCCAGGTATTGTTAGTCTTTCTGAAGCATGTGCTAAAGCAATAGACCCATATTTTATTACTGAATAAATATATGCACCATAAATATCACCGTCACATAATACATATATGGGTAGTTTATATTCTTCATATAATCTTTGTAATAATCTTCTAATACCTCTTGTTGTTTGCCCCTGTGATGATACTATTATTGCATCATTTTTTTGCCAGTATTTATCTTCATTTAATCTTTCCCATACAGCAGCTTTTTCCATGTATAAAATATATTTTGCTTCTACTTTTTTGAATTTTATTTCTTCTACATTTGATGGTATACTCCACCCCCCACTTCCTAATTTACTCCAATCTATTATATCTCCTCTATCTTCTACTATTACCTTTCCTGCCACTGAACCATTTTTATTAGCATTAACATTTAATTCTTCTCTTGATAATCCAGTTATTACTTCTAAATCTTCTATTGCTTTATCACTTTCAGTTTGTTCATCTACTAAATTAGTATTAGTGCCTGGTATTGTCCTCTTTGTCATATAAAATACATCTCTTAGACTTGAATGTTTTCCAGAATCTAATAATTTTTCTTTAATAACAGATGCTACTTCTACTGTTTGTAAAAATTTCTTAGAATGTGCCAGATTAAAAAATTCTCTTGTTCCTTTTTTATTGCCTAATTTTAATGTTCTAGTTTTTGTGTCATAAATTATATTGCTTAAATTCCTTAATGGAAAAGTTATTGCGGGATTTTTATCTTTTTTTATTTGTTCTACTAATTTTATTCCAAACTCTTTTAATGATTTTTTGGATTTATCATTAGTCATTTTCTACCTCTTTTAAAGTACTTTGTTTTTCTCCAAATACAACATTACCTTTCATTTCTTCTTTTTCAGCTTCTTTTACACCTTCTAACAAATCTTTCATACTTTTCTTTAAACCATTTCTTAAATGTTCTTCTATTATTATTTTATTTTCTCCAGATAATAATGATAAAGAATTTGCTAATTCTGGTATGTATTTTTCAAATAAGTTTATTCTTTCTTGTTGTTCTCTAGCTTTAACATTTTTACGAATATAAATTGCCATTCTTCTTCCAGCTTCTTGTAATGCTAGTTTCATTTCTTTTATAATTTCAGGATAATGCGCAATTGCTTCTTTCGCCTCTGAAGTAAAAGGCACCCATACACTTACCATGTGCATAACTATTGCTACTGGGCCTATTGGTAAACTATCTTTACTTTGTGTTAATCCATAATTTTTCCATGCTGTATCTGTTATTCCTTCTGAAGTTGCGCATGCTCCTTGTTGATATAATAAGGGCACTCTATTTGCAAATCTCATTACTTTTATATGATCATCTTTAGATAAATCTCCTCCATAACATAATGCTATTTCTATTAAAAAAGGATTTCCTCTATAAACTTCAGGTGATCTGGTTACTGCTGTATAAAATTCTGCATTTATTTCTTTTTTTAATCCATTTATTAAAGCATTTTCTCCTAATGGATTTAAACAATCTGTTGGTGGTGCCACTATCTTTGTTTTTTGTATAACATTAAATAATATTTCCGCTTCTTCTCTTGCTATTGTCGTTGGTCTTGCTCTTGGATTTACTTTTGCTTCTGTACAAATTTCACTTGCTAATTGTTGGCTTATTCTTGAAAAATCATTTTGTAAAAAAGAACTTAGTGTTCCTGATTTTGTTGATTGTAACATTCTTATTAATACTCCAAGTTCTACTCCATAAGGGTGTGGTTTTATTTCTTTAGCTTCTTTAGGTAGTTCATTAACTACTCTTGGATAATTTATTGTTTCTTTTTCTGGAGTTTTGTAAGTTATTTGCGCATGGGGGTTTATTAATGCCACTTCTTTTAAGTATTCATCTACGCTTTGTTTTCCTTTTTGATATGTTCCTTGTAATTCTACTTCTATTCTTGTTCCATGTTCTTTTTTCCATTCTACTATTTTATCTTCTGCTATTATTGGTTGATTTTTTTGTGTATCAATATGAATCTCAAAATAATGTGCTTGGTGTTTTGAACTTATTTTAGAAGTTACTTGCATTCCTTTTCCTGTTGTTAATTGTCCATATAATAATACTGCACTTATTCCAATTCCTTGTTGTCCACGTGATACACGTAATCTATGGAATTTACTCCCATATAATAATTTTCCAAATATTTTTGGTATTTGCTCTTTTATTATACCTGGTCCGTTATCCTCTATTATAACTTTAAATCTATCTTCTTTTATTTGTTGTAACTCTACATATATTTCTGGTAATATTTTTGCTTCCTCTGTTGCGTCTAAACTATTATGGCATAAAATTGCTCCTACGCCAGCAACAAAATTTTCACATTCTGGTACAGATACATCATAAACCCATTCATGATCATAATTTATTTCTTCTATTTTTTTAATAGTTAAGACTCCTAAATCTCCTGATAAAATTGTTTGAACACCATTATAAAGAATAGTTTTAGTAGAAGATAAATTATTATTCAATGTATCAATATGAACATTATTTTGGTTAGCTTTGGAAATTGAATAAGCCAATTTAGAATCTATGCTATCAATTATAGTATCATTTATAGGTAAAAAATTTATTGCACTCTTCTTATTATTTGAATAAATATAAATAAAATAACTTTTTCCAAATTTAGCTAATATATTATTAACAATTCTATTTTCAGGTTTTTGATATCCTAAACTATAATTTAAACCTAAAGAAGATAATAAATATTGTAAACCAATAAATAAGTCATAACTAGCAGTAGCACAAGTTATTTTTTCTTCAGACAGATTATTTAACATTAAATCGTTTTTTAATAGATAAAATAATTCTTTTGTCGGATATCCATCACCTGCTAAATAAGCTAATAAAAATGAATGTTTTAAATGATTATCAAAATCAAAAACAAAATTAGGAATTACTTTAGTGTTTGCACCTTCACCGACTTTTAATATATGTTTAAATACAAAACATAATATAGTGGAATTAGCTATAACATTATAAGCAGTATTGTGAGCTTTTCTTATTTTAGGAGAAAATTTAAATACTTTTTCAAATAAATCAACTAAATAATAAATTAGTTCTTTCTCATGGCTTCCAAAAGAAAAATGAATTCTAGTTAAAGATTTTAGCATAGATCCTTCGGAAACATATAAACCTAATAATTCCGCAAGATTATAATCAATTTTTAATAATGCTGGTATTTTATATTTAGAAAAAGACTTGCCTAGTTTAGAATCATTAAATTTTCCTAAATCTAATTTTAAATGTCGCAATATATTTAATGGTATATAATTGAATCTTCTAAAATCATTTGTTTTATACCATTTTGATTTTGGCAGTAATGCCCTTATTTGTTCAGTAACACTATCATCAAAAAAAGAATTAATCCCATACACATTTATATTTTTAGTTAATAAGGGATTTAATAATAATAACTCTTCAATTAAGTTAATTTCTTTAATAATGAAATTGCTATTCCATTCTTTTCTAGGAACAACAATACTCATTCCTTCTTTTAATTTAGAAGTAGGTATAGAAACAACATTTCCTTCATTTAAAATAAAAACAGAATGATAAGCAGTTAAGTCTATATACCTACCTGAGGTTAATTTTACACGATATATTTTACTATTTACTTTATGCCTAAAAACTGTAGAAACTTTGCGGAAAGACAACTTAAGATCTTTTTTATCAAATGCTAAAACTTCTAAATTTTCCTGAATTGGTAATTTTTCTAAGTCATTATTTCTCATAAAAGTAGTTTCTGTTTTATTAGTTTCTATAAAATTATCAACAAGTTGCCCTATTTTTATAATAGAAGTTTTTCCTTTTGTTCTTATTATCATAGGCATATCATAAGTTAAACTATTATCACATCCTTCTTTAACAGCAGTTAATAATGCTTTTCTTGGATTATCAAATCCTAATAAGTGTCTATTCTTTGCAAAAAATTCTGATACTGAAATTTCTTTTTGTTTTTCAGCCATCTCATGGGCTTTTGTTTCATGCTGCCCCTTTTTTTCTACCATTATCTTTTGTGTTGGAAAGTTACTTACTTATATATCTTACTAAGAGAATTTTTTATTATTTTGTTGCATTAAATTATATTTTTCATAATTATAAAATTTTATTTATATCTAATTCTTTTAAAGAATTAACAACTAAATTTATTTATTAAACATACTTAATAAAAACTTAAACTCATCTTCTTTCTTTGTTTTTCCAAAAATGCATAGATAGTAGAATGTCTCTGTCCAGATAGCAATCCTTCAAATCCTCTTCTTGCTAAGGCTACATTTCCATAGTTTCCTATTATTCCTATTGTTTTTCCATAAATAACTATTTTTGTATCTGTTATAGTTTCTATATATTTTCTTGCTTTTCCACCAGTTCCTATTGCTCTGGCTCTTAATCTATCAAGATTATTTTTAGTTTTAGAATAATCATTCATATCTATTAATTCAAAATGCACTTCATCGTTTAATAATTCTAATGCTATATCTGGATTAAATCCTCTCCCTATTGCTTTAACAATATTCTGCCCAACAATTAGATGTAAACTATCCTCTCCTTTTAAGTTTATATCCCCAGTATCAGAATCAACATTTATTTTTATATCTAATTTTTTTTGTATTAAATTCTTAGTTTTTCCCTTCTCCCCAAGTAATACTGCTACCCTATCCATAGGTATTAAAACATCATAACTAAATTCCATAATATTAAACTAAACTAAACTTATTTAAACCTTATTAAAGATTAGATTAAGAAAAATTATAATATCTTATCAATTTTAACATTTAATTTCTTAGCATATCTTTCTAAGTTATCAGCATCTCTTTTATAAAGTCTTTCAGCTTCAGGATAATCTGGTTTAATACTATGACTTAAATCTATTATTACTGGCTTTTCATTATGATTTAAAATATTAAATTCACTTAAATCTCCATGTATTAACTTTGCCTTATATAATTTTTTAACATCTTTTATTAATTCTTTTATAAATTTATTTGGATTTTGAGGAGTTTTATCTTTTAATCTAGGGGTTGCATTCCCATTTTTATCACCTATAAATTCCATTACTAATACATTTGCTTTCACTGCATATGGTGTTGGTACATTTACTTTATGTTCTCTTGCTATTAATAAATTTCTATATTCTCTTTGCGCCCATGCATTTATTATTTGTCTTTTTTTTCTTTGTAATCCTTCAAACCTCGGATCTTTATGAATATACATATACATTTTTTTAAAATCAGCTGTATTTATTCTATATATTTTTACACAAACAAATGAACCATCTTTCCTTATAGCATTAAAAACATTGCTTTCTTTTCCTACAGATATTGGACTTCTTAATTCTTCAAAATATCCTTCAGAACTTAATTTAAATAATATTCTTCGTGTTGCTTCATCAAATACATCTCCATAAGTCTTAAATTTTTCTGGTGCTTGTTTCATTTAATAAAACAAATTAAAGTGAATTAATAAACCTATTTAAAAAATAATTATATCATATTTAACAAATTCAACATTTTCTTTATTATTAAATTATTTATTTCTAGTTACAAAGTTCATGTTATTTTTACTGCATAAATATAACCAACACAATCAAAAAATGAGATATTTTATTTTTTATGTTGTTATTTAAACTTAAGAGCTTTTGAGAGAATATTAATATCAATTTGTCTTAAATAAATCTCAAATTTATTAATCTATAAATATTTAGAATTCTTCTACATCATCTAATTCTTTTAAATATCCATTTTTTTTCAACCAGTCAACTTGATTAGGTCTATATTTATAGATAACATCTCCTTTATCATCTCCACCTAATTGCCATGGTTCTATTAATAATACATCCCCTTCTCTTACCCATAATTTCTTTTTTAATCTTCCAGGAACTCTACATATTCTAGTTTTTCCATCTAAACATCTTACCCTCATTCTGCTCCCACCTAATCTCTGATCTAATATTCCTAATGTTTCTTTTCCTCTTGGTAATTTAACTCTAAATATTTCTTGTTCCCCATTCTGGTGATTACTATGACTGCCTGATATACCAAATTCATCTTCTACCATATGATTCTGATAATTAAAAGTTTTATAAAGCTATTTATTTTTATATAATAATCTTAATAAAATTATTATTAAAAATTAATTTTAGAATAAAAAATTACTCTTGACTAATTTCTTCATTTCTTTTTTTAGGCATTCTAAACAAGACAGTAGCCCTGTAAATTAATCTATTAGTTCTTTTATGTCTTCCATATAATGCTTTTGAAATTATTAATTCTCCTCCTTTAAACTTTTTTTTAAGTTGCGGTCCTAATGTCCCTCTTGTAAACCTTTGATTTGTTAAATATATATCAATTCCTATATTTTTTTTAAGTTCTATAATTTTACTTATTTTAACATCATTTCTTCTTGAGATTATTTCATTTATAAAATCTAACATTTCTTCTGTTACTGGTCTTAGTTGTAATATTGCTTCATAATAATCTGGATGTTTTGATGTTTCCGAGTTCATAATATAACCACCATTGTATATGGTATCCCATCTATTTCTCTTATATCTTCATTTTTTAAATATTTTAATTTTTTTAATTCATTTATAATTTTTACACCAACAATGCTTATATTTGAAAATTTTGTTATTAAATCAATTATTTTATTTATATTAACCAATTCTCCTTTATAAAATCTTTCAGAAATATCTAATTTTAATTCACCATCAATAAAAGATTTTCCTATTATATCAACATCAGATATCGCTAACATACTATTAACAGAAGAAGTATGTATTTTTATATAATAATTTAATTGAGTCATAATTTTATTGGTTTTTGTATTCCACATGCTGCGCATTTTAATGATGTTAAATTATCTTTTTCTATAATTTGTGTATCAGGTTTTCCACAATTACTACATAATACAAAGATATGGGCATATTGTTCTATTTTTTGATTTATCAAAGAAGGATTCAACTTTCTTCCTATTACCAATCTTGATCCATCAAATGTTCCTGGTGTTGCTAATTCTTTTAATAAAAATTTTAAAAAATGATTTCTATCTCTTCTGAATGATTCTATTATTTGATTAAAATTTGTTATTACAGTCTTATTTCCCTGTATGTGTCCTTTTGCTTTAATAATTTCAAATCTTTCAGTTGTTGATACTACTTCTGGTAAAGATTTAATTCCTTCTTGCAACATTTGTTCATAACTTTCCATATTATTAGAATTAACTATACTTTTATAAAGGTTTTTAAACTGAATTAAGAATTATTTCAAAATTAATATTCTTCATAACTTCATAATGTGTAGATATTTTAATATTTGATTTGGTTATCATCCAAATTTATTATAGAATATATTTTTATACTTTTGTATAGTATAAAATAACTTATTAGGTATATATTTATAAAGAATATTTAAATTCATAAGTCGCTTTCCCAAATATATTTTTTATCAAAATTTCCTTTTTTTTCAGTTTTATCTTTTCTTATTTCTTCCAGTTGGTTTAAAGTAATATTTTTATGTTTAGTAATTGCATATATAACCTCTAAAATATCAACTAATTCTTCAACTTGATGGCTTTCAATAAATTCTTTTGTTTCTTCTTCTAATTTTTTAACAAGTTCTTTATAATATTCTTCATCATCAGCAATATAAATCTTGGATTCTTTACCTGTATTTAATTTAATTATTTCTGGTATTCTATCTCTAACTAATTTTTTCATCCCATTATCCTTAATTTTCCCTTACTGATTTCAAATAATTCTCCATCTTTTATTAAATTCTCAATTACAGATTTAGATTCTTCACCTAATTCACTTACTACAATATTAAAATCTGCCCCTTGTCCCTTATCCATTCTTTCAACTATTTCAAATATTTTCTCAGTTTTATTTCTTGGTGATTCATTAATTACTTTTTCAGCAACGATCACAGGCTGATCATCATCTTTAACCATTTGATTAACAATACTAACATTACTATTATCAATTTCCATATCTTCTGTTCTAACAATTTCTCCATATTCTTTAGTTAATTCTAACTTTCTATGTTTAAGCCATAAAGGATTATCTAAAGTTTTAATTATTTCAAGAACTACATAAATAAAATTATTATACTCTTTTACTTTTCCTATAACTAATACTAAATCTCCAACATTAATATCAACAAAATTTTTCATATCCTCGACAAATGCTCTTAGTTTTATGCTTCCACTTCCATCATCTAACATAAAACTTATATTATTTTCATTTAATGTTTTATCAATTATCCCGCCTATTAAATTAATTCTATTTATTTTTATTCCTTTTACTTCAGCATATCCAGCCTCAAATTGCACTTCTGATTTAAAATATTTTCCTTTAATTAAATCCCCTATCCATATTTTATAAGCTGTTTGTCTTTGTATTTCCATTTTAGTTCACCTTCGATATAAAACCTCTTTTTGGTTCAAATATGTCACCTGATTTTTTTAGTTGATCTATTGCTTCTTCTACTTTAGAATCTTCCATTCCTTTTGCTGCTGCTGCTGCCATTATTTCTTCTATAGGTATTTGTTTTTCTCCTTTACTTTCTAATTGATTTATTATATCTCTTATCAACATTATTTTTCCTCTAGTTGATGCTGAGATTCCTGTACTTATTCTATCTATATCTATCTTTCCTGTTTCTGGATCTACTCCTATTTTCATTAAGCAGTCAGTTACTAATTGTATTGCTATTATTGCATCATCTTTTGTTATTTTATCATCCAATCTTAATCTAGCTGACGCCTCTGCCAGTCTTATTAATCCTTCTAACTGCCTTGCTGATATTGGTATTGGTTTTATTGTATCTTCTCCTCCACCACTATTTCTCAAATTTACATAAAAATTTTTTATTTCATTTATTGCTAATTTTGTCATTTTAGGTTTTATTTTTTTAGCATATGAAATATATTTTCTCATAAACTTTATTGAGACTTCTGTTTCATATGTTTCTTTTCTCTGTGCTATATCTAATACATGTAATGCGATTTTTTCATCTTTTTCTTTATTTGGTATGTCTCTTACTGGAAATATTAAATCAAATCTATTAATCAATGTAGAAGGTAAATCAATTTGTGCAGCTATTGGAGTATATGGATCAAATCTCCCAAATTTTGGATTTGCTGCAGCTAATATTGTTGTTTCAGAATGTAAAGTTGCTTGTATATTGGCTTTTGATATTGGTATTATTTGTTGTTCCATTGCTGAATGTAATGCTGCTGTATCATCTTTGTCAATTTTATCTAATTCATCAATTACTGCGGTTCCTTTATTTGCTAATACTAATACTCCTGCTTCTAATGCCCATCCTTTTAAAAATTCATCTTTAACTACTGCGGCAGTATTATGCACTAATATTCCGTTTACTATAAAATTATGTGAATCTTCTACAGTTAAATCATAAACATATTCATAACCGTGATTACTTATTTTTTCAATTTCAACTATTTCATCCCAAAATATATCTGAGTTTGCAAGTAATTCTAATTTTTTTACATTTTCATGATTATATTTTTTTAATTGTGGAACTAAATTTAATAAAAAAGTTTTACTTAAATTACTTTTATCATTTCTTTTTAAAATTTTAACAAATAAATCATTTTCAATTTGTTTAATCAAAGTTTTAGCTTCAGGTATAATATCAATATTAGTATTTTCTTTAGATATTCTTCCTATTATTCTATTTAATTTTACTTTATTTTCAGGGTGTCCAAAACCGATAAGATCTCTAAATTTAACTAAGTTAGATTTTCCTCTCATAATTATACAATAATTTTTATATTTACTTTTGATTTTATCATTAGGTCTAGGATCTTTTTCTATTATTTTAGCAATTATTCCATATCTTAATAATACTAGTTTTAACTTTTCAGAAAATATTTTACTTGTAGAACTACTTTCAATATATTCTAAATATTTTTTTCTCTTTTCATTTGGGCCATCACCTGTATCAAAATAAGCTCTTAAATAATATTTTAAAATATCATTAGGATGTTCAAGTAATAAATCATTCATATCTATTATATTTGATTTATGTGACAAGGGTAATCCTAAAGAGTTTAATATTTCAAAAACTAAATTTGAACAAAATATTCTAGATTCAAGTCTTTTGTCTGAATTTATATTTGAAATTTGTGGTGTTATTCTAAATAAATTCTGACTTAACAAAATAAATTTTTTCATAAGTTTTTTATTATTATTTGAAAATCTTATAAAAACTGTAGATTTATTTTGCGATAAATCTCCATCTCCTGCAATTAATCCTGCAAAATATAATAGTTCTTTATTTATATATTTAGGTAATTTTATTTGAAGTTCATTATATAAAGAAAACGAAGTATTATCATCAATAACTTTTTCTAATGGAATACATGCATATTCTGCTAATTTTATTAAATTCTTTAATTTGATATTTCCTTTAGATCTGTTTTTTACCCAATTATGATAAATACTAAATTCAGAAAATCCTAATTTTTTAGCTAATTTTCTTTTTGTAATATTATTTTTTTTGCATGCTTCATTAATAATCCATTTAACTTTATTTTTAATGCCAATGACTGCAGGATTTGATTTTAATAAATTAATTGAGAGTATTTTTTTATCATTCTGTTTAAAATTAAGATTTCTAGTTGTAGCAAGATAATCTCCTTTTGTAAATTCTCTGGACTCTTTCCAATCAAGTTTTATATCATAAAGTTTTGTATTTTCCGTAATAATTATTTCTTTTCCCATTCTAGTTTTTATTTTTATCATTGATTCTGGAGGATCTATTCTCCATAATTGATTTATTTCTTTTGGTTTTACTTTCAAATTAGAATCTAATGTAAATATTTTTTTATCAGATTTAGGATTTAAAGAATTCCATACAAATTCATTATACGGTTTTGCATAATCTTTTAGATTATCTTCTACTATATCTTTTATTTTACTTATTCCTCCAGGGTTTGTTAGTATTAAACTATCTGGAGCAATGCAAAGTCCAGCACCACTGTTATGTAATAAAATTCCACCAAATCCTCCTATAAAATTTTCATTTCCCGGAACAGATACGTCATAAACATATGGAGAACTTGATTCTACTTCTTCTATTTTTTTAATTCTTGTAAATCCTAAATCACCATTCATCAAAGTTCTAAAATTTATAATTTCTTCTACTAATTGTTTTCCATAATCTGATAAAGCTATTAAACATTCTCTGCCATTTCTAATTTTAGTAAATATATTTTTATTATCTTCAAAATATTCTAATATAGATTCTCCAAATATTTTTTTTAATTCTGGACCAGTTATTAAAATATTATCATTAATAAAATTTAATCTTTCAAAAAACTTTCTATTACCTATTCTATTAAGATTAGCTCTTTTATAATCATTTGAAATTATTCTTTTAAAAAAATAATTATTTATAAAATTGCTTAAACTTTCATTTGGGGGATTTAAATATCTATTTTTATATATCTTATTTTTATGTGGACTTTTCAGATCATATCTGTATCCTTTCATTTGTATTTTTCTTCCTTCAATAACAACCTCGCCTTTTTCTAATCTGGAATTGCATGAAGCAATAATTTTTTCTTTAAGATATAAATATAATAAATCAGACATTAAATATCTAGATTTTGTGACACCTGCATCTCCAGATATATAACCTTTAATAAATTCTTTTATTGCTTGAGTTGAAGAATTAAAAATTATTGATGGTATTCTTTTTTCTTTGGCATGTTTACCTATTACATCACCTAATAATTCTATAAATTTTAAGTAAGCCTGTTTTCCATAAATTGTTACCCTTGTACCATTTTCTCCATGTTTATAATTTCTAGCTTCACTTCCAAGATGTTTTTTTGAAATTAATTTTATATCATTTACTAGATCTTCTTCTAATTTATTTAAAGTAAATTCAATCTTATAAGAACCATTCTTACAATAAAGATGTCCCTCAGCAATATAATATCCTAATAATCTAGCTAAATCTGGATCTAAATTATTATTAGAGTTTACATTAGGGATTTTAGATGGAATTATAACACAATCTTTAAGTTTTAATTCTCCAGCATCTTTGGTAATAATTCTTCCATCTTCTAAAATAAATATACTGTGATCTTTTGTTGCTGTTACTTGTCTTCCAGATTCTAAAGTAAATTTAAATAATTTATCTTTATTAATATGTCTATAGACAGCTTTGATTTGTTTCCATTCTAATTTATTAGTTTCTAAATTCATAGATAATGTTTCTATTTTATTCTTTAAATCAATAAAAATTTCGTCTTTATTATTAGAATTAGAATCAACAAATTCTCCTATTTTTATTAGTTTAATATTTCCATTTTCTTTTATTAATAATGGTTCATTATAATCTACAGATGCGCCTTTTCCACTTGCAAATCTTGCCTTAGGTGCTGCCTTGGATATAAATTGTAACAATTGACTTTTGCCAGAATTATGACAAACAATTCCATTTGCTATAAAAGTATGACTTATCGGAACTTCAAAATCATAAACATCTTGTATGCCATAAGGTATTATTTCTTTTATTTTTTCATATTTCTGCAATGGTTTTATTTTTTGTTGTTCATTTTTATTTTTTATTACTTCAAGAACTTCTTTTAATTTTTGTTTTTTCTTCTGGGAGTTAAATCCTATGTTTTTTTCAAACAATTCCATATCATATAATCTTTTTATATATAAATTATCATTTTCTATTCTAGAATGTATCCCAAAATAAAGTAATAATAATTGTACATCTTTTAATAATTCTATTCTGGAAGATTTCAATTGTATTGCTGTTCTTTCTCTGCCTTTTTCAAATGTACATCCATTCGCGTCATATAACCAGCTTAAAAAACTAGCAACTACATTTTTCGGGCTTTTAAATATTTCTTGTGGTGCTTTTTTTTCTTTTAAAAAAGATAATGCATTTGTTACTTGTCTATTATTTATTTCCATTACTGTTAATTTTTGTTTAGAAAATATTTGTTTTAATAATCCATTTCCATTATCAATTGTTTTTATTTGTGGTTTTTTATCATATATTATTGGTTCTACATTAAATAAATTATTCAATAATTCTTTTATAGGTTTAATTAAATCTTGTCCTTCTTCATTAAAATAAAGAGTTATAAAATATTCATCTTTGTGTACGTGCTCATCACCCAATATATATCCGCATAAAGCAGATAATTCTGATGTATATTCTTCTGGCAGCTTTACTTCTTTTAAATTATTAAATTTAGATTTTATTTTAGTAAAATTCGTTTTGATATATTTTTTAACATTATTGGGTATTACTGGTACAACTCTTATTTTTTCTCCAAGAATTAGTTTGTCTGCCCTTTCCCATCCTTCTTTTGTTAAAAATGGTTGGTTATATGTACATATTACTTCTTTTCCAGTCTCTGTAATTAATTTTAATACTGGTTGATTTTTATAATGTTGAAACACTGTAGCAAAATCATATCCTTTATCTTTTGCATTTTTTCTTATTTTAGTAACAACTTCTTTTATAGGTTCTAAATGTTTTTTTCCTAGATTTATTATTTTATTCATTCCTTTATTATATAATGCAATTTGTGAATTTCCTGCAATACATCCTGGGTCACCAATTAAAAGCACATGCACATCTCCTCTAGACATTGTTCCATCTGGTTTCTCTTTTCTAACACCTCCCATCATTTGTAAAACTAAAGCTTTTTTAATATCATCATGTCCATAAATACTTGGCGATATCGCTTTCATAAATTTTTCTAATATTCTAGGATCTGAAGCAAAAGATAATATTTCATCTTCATCCTCTTTTTTTAATATTATTTCAGAAAAATCTTCTTGTACATTTTCTACATTATTTGCTTCTAATATTAGATCATATCTTGTTGATTGTGCTCCTGTTTTCAATTGTATAGGTACTTCTTTCACCAGCCCATAAACATTTATCCTGCTTCCTGGAGTTGTTTTCTTCTCCATCTTAGGTTCTACTAAATCTTCTTTTAAAAATACACTTAATCTTTTAGGTTGTTCTCCTCCTTCTAAACTTTCTGGTGATTCTTCTATTTTTAAGTGCTGTACATCTATGAGATCTTTATTTATTAATCTAAATTTTCCTCTCCATCCACATGTACATCTTGATGGTTCTTTAAATTTAGTATCTATTTGTAATATAGATAATGTATTACCACATCCTGCACATTCAAATTTTGCGCTTGTTACTTGTGGCCTTACATCTGATGCTTGTCTTACTATTCCTTCTACATACAAAAATTTTCCTAAATGTTCACTTCTTATGTTGCTTACTTTTATTTTTTGACTTTCTGGTAGGTTTCTTAGTCTTATTCTTAAGCTTTTAATATCTTCTGGTAAATCAAAGTGTTCTATTGCTAACTCAAATGTTCTTATTGTATCTTCTGGATTTTCTAATATTAAATCAGCTAATTCTGGTTCTTCATGTATTAAATTTGTAAAATCTATTATTATTGATTTTTTTCCTTGTTGTATGGCTTCATATAACTGACTCTTATAGTGATTTTCTATAAAACTTTTAAATTTTTCAATTTGTTCGTTTGGTTCCATCTTTTTCTTATTATATTATTGTTTACTGCTTTAAAAATTATATGCTATTAAGAAATATATAATATAATTTAAGTTTAAAAGCCTTTGTTACTATTATATGAAGATTATTCTATTTTATTATAAATATTTCTTACTTTTTATGAAGTATTTTCACTGTTTGATTACAAATAAACATTTTAAATGAATTATTTTACAATTTTAATATGCAATTCAAAAAATCTTATGGCCAATATAAAATAGAATCTTGTCCTTTTTGTTCTAAAAGATCTCTAATAAAAAATTCTCAAAATATTCCTGTTTGTTCCGATCATAAAAATAGGGAATTAATTGATTTAAAATGTTTATGTGGTAATTTATTAGAACCTAAGTATGGTAAATTTGGTGCTTATTTTAATTGTATTATTTGTGGTAATATTAATTTTAAAAAAGTTAAAGAAATTAATCCTAAAAATTTTGGGATGGAATTATTTAAATCTCAATAAATAAGTTATCACCGTCTAATTTAGTTTTATAAACTTTAATTTTACTAGATGTCATAAATGATTCACCTGTTTTTAAATCAAAGCTAAATCCGTGCCATGGACATGTTACTTCATATTCATTTAATTCTCCTTCTTCTAAAGGACCACCCCTGTGGGGGCATAATGCATTTACAGCATAAACTTCACCTTTAATAAAAAAAAGAATAATTTTTTGTTCATTAAATTCTATTAATTTTCTTCCTTTTTCTTTTACTTCACTTAAAGTACAAATTTTTACTAGAGTCATTTTTTCTTTAAGGCTAGTAAATTTTTAATCAATAAATCTAATGCTTCTCTTAATTTGGACTCACTCCTAGTCCCAGTACAAACTATTTTTCCATTGCTAAACAACAAAAATGTTGCCCTTGTCCCATTTAATTTATACACTAATCCAGGAAATTGTTCAGGTTCATATTCTGTATTATCTAACTCCATAGCTAACATATTAAGATTTAAGTCCATTCCAATTCCACCACTAGCAACCATATTCTGTACTGTAACTTTAGGTACAACAGTAATTTTTATTCCTATTTTCTCTATATTTTTTATAATTTGTTTTATTGCTTCTCTTAATTTTGACATACTTCTTGCACCTGTACATACTACATTTCCAGATCCAAATATTAGTGCAGAAGTTTTAGGTTCTCTTATTCTCATTACTAATCCAGGAAATTGTTCAGGGTTATATTCTGTATTAGGTAATTTTTCTGCTAACTTTATCAAAGGAATATCATGTTCCAAACTAGTACTAGCTACAATATTAACAATTTTTAATTCTTTTTTAACCATCTAAAAATCCCCCCATATTATATTAATCATTTATATATGAATGTAGGAAAGATTTATAAACCTTATTTAAATAAAAAATATAGATTAACAACTAGAAAGTAAATAATGGAAAGATATAAATTAAAATTTGAACAGAGACTTCCAATTATTAAATTAGATAGTATAATAATGTTTAGTCTTGGTTTATATAAACATGATGTTAAAAATAGAAAATCTGAACAAAAGGTTATTACTCCTGAAGATAGTAATTATTCAAATGTTATTTTAATAAGAAGTTATAGAAATAAAGATTATATAATTCCATTATATGCTATTAAATGTACAATACCTAATCGTTTGAGAACAAAAGATATTACTAATCCTGTCTTAAAGGATTACGAATTATTATTATTAAATTGTAGTTTTGATAATTTAGAAAATGTTCTTGAAAAAATTAAAGAAGAATATCGTTATAATTTAGAAGATTTATAAATTATTTAGATATTACATTTTAGTGTCTAAAAAATTTATTTGAATTCTAATCCTTCTGGAACTAAAACATAAACTCTACCTTCGTGTCTTAGAACGTTTCCAT
>CAYSFG010000026.1:0-29476 GCA_964430545.1 Candidatus Woesearchaeota archaeon | reverse complement strand
AATACTAATATTTAAGTAGTGTATATGTTTATGTGCAGAATGTAAATATGAAGCAATACTATGATTACCATTGTTAAATATGCATATTTTATTTTTTTCATATTGATCATAATTATTAAAGATATTATCATAAAAATCTTTATTAAAGTATGCTTTTATTTCTATATTGCTACCATCTAAATTCACAATTTCATTTTTTAATAATCCATTATTTTTATATTCTTTAAATTTATCTTTATAATTATTTTCTAAATAATCAATTAAATTAAATAAATTAACTTTTTTTATGAATGATCTATTTACTTTTATATCATATTCTTTATTTTTTTCATTTATTAAATCTATACGACCTTGTTTTTGTGATTTTATTAATTCAGCTAGTTCTTGATATATTTTTTCCTTTTCCAAATAAACTTGTATTTTATTCATATTAGAAGCAAAATCACTAGCTACTTCTAAGTTTTCTCTAATTCTTTTATATTCATTAATTATATTATTATTATTTTCTAACTTTAAACCATACGAAAACCATATTAAATAACTAAAAAAATTATTGAAATCATTATTAAATATATTATTCATATTATTTTTTTCTCTAAATTTTTCTTCTAATTTTTTTGAAATATTTAATATATCACTTTTTTTAGGTAAATCAAATGGTAGACCAGGATTGCCTTTAAATTCTGATAGTTTATTAAATAGAGTATTTATTATTTGTTCTAATGGATCTTTCATATTTTACTATTATTAAAAACATATTTAAAGTTTACTACTATAAAATTGTAATATAATCATTTTTTATAATATAATTCTCTTATATTTCTTATTTCATTTTAAGGTTTATTTTTTGCATGTTTCTTTTCTTATTCTAATATTTCATAATAATATTCTTCCGCTACTTTAGAACTTGTAGATATTACTGCAACCATACTAACGCTTTCTGCTACTATTGCTACTATTTCAGAAATTATAACTATTGTACTTGATGATGTTGCACTAACTACTCCTAGTACTAATTCTAAAACATTTACTATTCCATCTTGTCAGCCTAGAATTAAATTTTTTAAATTAAACTTCTTTCTATCACATAAATCTTCTAAGGTTTTTATTGTCATTTTTAACCAGATTTATTACAGTTGGTAAATAATATAAAAGTTTCTAATTTTTAAAAACAAAAAAATGTTTAAATAAAAAAATTATATTAAAAATTATTTACTAGAAAAATATTCCACAACTGATTTTATTCTATTTTTTCTATTTGTTTTTGATATAACACCTTTATATGTAATGTTTATAGTATAATCATTTAATTCTTTTCCAAGTTCTTTTTTCATTAAATTTATTACATTTATAAGTGTATTAAGATATTCTATTTCTAATGATATTATATAATTATAATCCCCCAATACTTTGCTTAAAAAAACAATATTATTATTTTCCCTACAAATTTTTAGAATTTTCTTTTCTATTATTTCAATATTTCCATTTACTGAAAATAATAACTCTATTGATGTGTAACCTATTTTTGTTAAGTCAATTCCTACACTTGGTTTGCTTATTATTCCTTTTTTTATTAAAGTTTTAATCTTATGGCTCACTGTTTCTGGGCTCAAATCTACAATTTTAGCCAAGTCTATTATTTTTATTCTAGCATTATTAAATAATTCTTTTATTATTGCTTGATCATTAAAGTCTAATTTTAAAGGAATATTTTTATTAATTATATGATTTTTATTATTTTTATTAAGTAGGTATGATCTATCAAATGCATATAAATAGTTTAAACATTTTATTATTGTTTTTCTCTTTATATAACTCTCTAAAATTTCTGTTATTTTATTTATTTTATTATTTAATTCATCAGCATAAGGGGTAGTAATTATTATTTTTATATCATAGTGTGGTAAGCACCACCATATAGCAGAAATACCTTCAATTTGAAATATTTTGTTTTGTATATCTTCATCTGATAAATCATTATTTAATTTAATGAATATTATATAATCTACTGGGATATTAAGTGTGCTTATCCAAATAAAATAATCAGTTATAACACCTGTTTTTTCTAATATTTCTATTCTTTTTGCTACACTTTGTTTACTTAGTTTTATCTTTTTTCCTATTTCACTATTAGGTTGTCTAGCATCAGTTGATAGTTCATATAATATTAACTTATCTTTATTATCTAATTTTACATTATTATTATCATAACCATATAATATTAAATCATTTTTATTCATATATTATTTATATTCTATTTATATAAATATCTTGTGAAATTAACATTTCTTAAATTTTATGCCACAATTTTCTATATTTGTTCTGTTTTTTCTTAGTCTATTTTATATTTTAGTTTATATTATGTTAATTAAAATATTAGGAGGAAAGCAAAATGAACTTAGACCAAAAAGATAGTATTGTAGATAGGTTAAATGTAGGGGATTATATACCTAATAGTAATAAAGTGTATGCTGTACAATTTTTTGAGAGACCAGTATACAAAGGTGTTAATACAATAACTAGCACTACCTCTAGCGGATCTATTATTGCTGATGATGAGACTTATAGTTTAATGTCTACACCAACAGTATCAGGGGGCAGACTAGACGAGTCTTAATTTTTATTTTTATTTAATATGAAAAATTTACTTATTTTAACATTGGATAATGACCCTCATGCAGATTATATTTATAATATTATTAAAAGTAAAGGAGGTCTAGTTTATAGGTTAAATACTAATAATTTACATAAAAATTATTTTATTTCTTTTGACTCAAATAATTTAGAATTTAAAATTAAAGATAGTGATAGTAATAGAGAGATAGTAATTAATAATTCTTGGAATATTTGGAACAGACGGTTATGGCTCCCAGCTTTAAATGAAGATTTTGATGGTATAAAAAATCCAAGCCTAGTAGAATTAATATTTAATGAAACAAAAAAAACTTGGGATGCTTTACTTATGATGCACAAAGGAAAAGTTATTGACAATCCTTTATCAATTGCTAGGGGAGATAATAAAATTGAACAGTTATCATTTGTAAAAAATGGGAATTATGGTGTAGAAGTGCCAGAAACTGTTGTATCTAACAATCCCTTAGATGTATTAAATTTTTATAATAAACATAAAGAAATATGTTTTAAGTTACATAAAGGAGTAGGATTAAAAATAGATGACACAAATTATATTGTCTACACAAATAAAGTTAAACCAGAAAATCTTAAGAATATATCTGCTGTAAGATTAAATCCTTCAATGTTTCAAGAATATATTGAAAAAGATTATGAACTTAGAATAACTGTTATTGGTAATGAAGTTATTCCTATTGCTATTTATTCTCAAGATTCTGAAATATCTAAAGTTGATTTTAGAAGATATGATTTTGAGAAAGTTAAATACGAATATAAGAAAGTACCAGATGAGGTAAGTAATTTATGTTTAGCTATGCTATCACATTATGGTTTAAATTTTGGAGCTTTTGATTTTATTAAAGATAAAAAAGGACGTTACATATTTTTAGAATTAAATCCAAATGGTCAATGGTTATGGTTGGAACAATTATCTGGATATAAAATAAGTGAAGTTTTAGCAGATTATTTAATTTCTTATCCATGATATTATCATAATAATTTCTAATTCTTTTGATTTTATTATTAATCTAATTTATATTATTACAGGATTTTTCTTGATTTAATTAAAACCAAATAACTTTTAAACCTTTATAATATTAATCAATTATGGTATTAGATAAGTTAGGAAGTTCATTAAAAGAAACATTATCTAAAATAGCCAGAGCTATGTTTGTTGATGAAAAATTAATAGATGAATTAGTTAAAGATATTCAAAGAGCTTTGTTAGGTTCTGATGTTAATGTTAAATTAGTTTTAGAATTATCCAAAAGAATTAAAGAGAGAGCATTAAAAGAAAAAACTCCTTCAGGATTAACTCAAAAAGAATATTTAATAAAAATAGTTTATGAAGAATTAGTTAAGTTTTTAGGTGGTAAAGGTTATAAAATTGAAATTTCTAAAAAGCCATTTAAGATTATGATGGTAGGTTTGCTCGGTAGTGGAAAGTCGACAAGTTCAGGAAAATTATCTAAATTCTTTTCTAAACGTGGTTATAAAGTTTGTACTTTAGGTTTAGATGTTTATAGACCAGCAGCTATGGACCAATTAGAACAAATTTCTAAAGCGATTAATATTCCATGTTTCATAGATAAAAAAGAAAAAAATCCTATAAAAATTTATAATAATTTTAAAAAACAATTAGATGATTTTGATATAATTATTATAGATTCTGCAGGAAGGCATGCTTTAGATAAAGAATTAATTATTGAAATTGAAAATTTAAATAAAGAAATTAAGCCTGACGAAAATTTATTGGTTTTATCTGGTGATATTGGACAAGCTGCTATGTCTCAAGCTAAATCTTTCCATGATGCTTGTGGTATTACTGGGATTATAATCACAAAATTAGATGGTACTGCCAGAGGAGGGGGTGCATTAAGTGCCTGTTCAGTTTCAGGTGCTTCTGTAAAGTTCATTGGTGTTGGAGAAAAAGTTGATGATTTAGAAGTTTTTAATCCTGAAGGTTTTGTCTCCAGACTCTTAGGTATGGGTGATTTAGAGGCTTTATTAGAAAAAGCTCAAGAAGCTATGTCTGAGAAAGATGCTAAACAAATGTCAAGTAAATTAATAAAAGGAGATTTTAATTTTTTGGATTTGTATGATCAGATGGAAGCTATGTCTAAAATGGGGCCTTTATCAAAAGTTATGGAATTAATTCCTGGTATGGGTAATATGAAAATTCCTAAAGATATGCTTGAGGGTCAAGAAGGTAAAATGAAACAATGGAAAATAGCTTTAAAATCAATGACTAAAAAAGAATTAGAAGATCCAGAATTATTAGATGGAAGTAGAATTGCACGTATATCAAAAGGTTCTGGTGTTCCTGAAACTACAATTAGAGAATTATTAAAACAATATAGACAATCTAAAAAAATGATGAAGATGATGAAAGGAATGAACAATGAACAAGATGTTAATAAGTTAATGAAAAAATTCCAAGGTAAAATGCCTAAAGGTTTTGGGATGTGATTAGTTAGTTTTATAAGTTTTTTTTGTTTTTGTTATACTTTGTGATGCAAATATGCTCTCTTTTGTTTCATAGCTTTGTAGTATTGTTTTTTTATCATTAGATATTATTGTTTAATGAATAATTATCATAAGGTTATTAGTATCAGGAGTTCTAGCTTGAACTTGTATCTCGGCAGAGAGTCTGGTTGTGTGAATGTCTTGCTCGGGGTACACATCGCAAAATTTTTTCCAAGTGGAAATTCTAAGAAATGATAATTAGTTAAATTTTTTAATCTATGTTATTATTCATTTTCATGAAAACTTTAATAGCAGAAGGCGCAGAAGCAAAAATTTACAAATTTAATATAGGTAATAATTATTATATTTCAAAAGAAAGAATAAGTAAGACTTATAGGATAAAAGAAATTGATGATAATTTAAGAAAATATAGGACTAGAAGAGAAATTTCAATATTAGAAAGAACTTCAAAATTAATTTCAGTTCCAAAGGTAAATAAAGCTTCATCTGAAAGAGATTATACAATTATTATGGAATTTATTGATGGAGATATATTGGTTAATACATTAGATTTTTATTTAGAAGATAAAAGAAATAGTATTTGTAAAGAAATAGGCAAACAATTAGCTTTATTGCATAATCATAATATAATTCATGGTGATTTGACAACTTCCAATATAATATTTAAAAATAAAGTTTTTTTCATTGATTTTGGTCTTAGTTTTATTGATGAAAAACAAGAACACAAAGCAGTTGATTTGCATTTGTTAAAACAAGCCTTAGAAAGTAAACATTACAAACATTTTGAAGAAAGTTTTAAATATGTTATTGAAGGTTATAAAGAAAATTCTGATAATTACAAAATTATATTTAATAGATTAGAAAAAGTTGAAAAAAGGGGACGTTATAAGTCTAAAAATAAAAACTAAAACCTTTTAAACTATACTTTTTTCTATTTATATTATAGGGTCTTCCTTGAGTCATAGCCCCGTCGAACAAAGTGTATTAAATTACTTTTGTACGGAATCTAGCGGCCAAGGATAATACTTAAAAAGTATCCTTAAAGTGGCCTTTGGAGCCATTGACCCAGGTTCAAATCCTGGCGGGGCTATAAATTTATATAATCTAAAATTCTTAATTTTATTTAATGAAAGGTGAAAGTAAAGAATCTAAAGAGGCTTTTGATAGATATGAACTTATTCTAGATTTTCTTAATTCTAAAAGTGATGAAAAAGCCTTAAGGTTGATTGATGAACTAATAAATAAGGCTGCAAGATATATTGATATTGTTAATAACTATGAAAGAATTATGCAATTGCAAAAATTTAGGGCGCAATATGAAGAAAAGATTACAGAAGAGTTTAAACGTCTAGATGATATAAGAAAAATAGCCCATAATGCTTTGATATCTCAATTAAAAATTGTCAATCGTTACTTGTTTAAGAATTATGGTAAGGCTATTCTTCCTGGTGGCATTTACTCTTTAAAACCTGAAACTTTGGTTTTAGAAGATAGTAAATCAAGAGATTTTATTGCTTATTGGGCAGGTTATATAGTTGAAGCTTTATATAGAAGGGGAATAAAAAGTTAATAAATAACAATATAAAGTTTTCTTTTTACTTATATTTATGGTTGATTATATTAAATTATTAGATGATATTAAACATGATGAGTATTTTAGTGATTATACTAATAAATTTATTGAAGCAGCATCTAGTTTTTATAAAGAACGTGCTAAACTTACTAATATGCAATTTTCTAGAAATCCTTTAGTTCCTCAGCAAACTAACAATGTTGAAGGACATTTTTCTGAGCTTTTAGTAAAAACATTAGAACTTAATAAAATATTATCTTCTAATAACCCTCCATTAGCAAACTTACCTATTAATAGAGAAGAACTTAGCGAGTTAGTGGGTAATTATATGAGTTATATGTTTTCTGACAGGAAATAAAAATAAATTAAGTTTATAAGTTATTTATTTATCTAAGATTATACAGCTCCGTAGTCTAGCGGCCAAATTTTAAGGCTAGGGATATGGGACTCTGGATCCTGTGACGGCAGTTCAAATCTGCCCGGAGCTATATTTTATATATTTATTAATTATATTTATTCTATGGAATTAGAACAATTAAAAGAGATTCAAGCTTTAATTAAATTAGCTTCTAGACAAACAGATGAAAATTTAATTTATAGAGTTGTTGATAATTTAATTAAAAAATTAAAGAAATATAAATTGGATAAATATTTTAAAGAAGATTTTAATCAATTAATTAGTTCTGAAAAAATTGAAAATGTTTTTTTAGCCTTAAGTAAATTACTTAGTAAGATTAATACTACAATAGAAAAATTAAATATATCTTTAACCCAATCACAATTTTATCCAAATAACTTTACTGCTAATAAAATAGTTTTAGAAAAAATTAATAATTTTATTAAAAATCCAAGAATTAAAGATAAACTAAGATATTTATTAAATAATTTAAATAATATTACTTTCTTTAGAAAACATAGTAAAGCATTTTCTTCAAGTCAGGAGAAAATAGATTTATTTTGTTTAAATTTAATTGTAACTAATGGTATTACAATAAGAATTTTATATTTTTTAGATAATAATAAATTAAGATTTTGTGATTTTTTTGTAGAGCATGATAAATACGAAATAGCTATTAAAAATGGAAGATTTCTTAAAAAGAATTATTTTAATGAAAATTGGTTTTTAATTCCCAGGTTCTAATCCCATTATGATTATAGCTAATTCTTTTATTTTTTCTTCATCTTGATATACTTCAAAATTTATATTTAAAAATTCTGTTTCTTTTTTATTTAAATCTATTAATTGATAAAGACCATCTATTGTATCAGATTTTCCACTGTTTTCTGCTATCATATCCAATCTAGACAATAAATTTTTACTATCTAAATATGAATACCCTGCATATATTGTCTTTTCTGGTAAGTGTTGGTATATTGTTAATAGTTCATTATATTGGCTGTCTGAATTTATATTTTTAAAGTTTAATGTATACAAACCAGATGCAGGATTAAATCTCAAACCTTTATAATCTATATATTCTAATTGTTTTATTATTTTACCTTCTTCTTTTTGTGCCGTAATTATTCTAGGATCTTTCGGATCTTGCTTTTTTATTATATCAAAGTATCTTTCTTGTATTAATTTTTCTGTTACATTATATAATATTGAAAACATATCTTTAAATTAAACCTAAAAACTTAAAAACCTGCCTAATTTAATTTTCCCATAACATTTATAAATACTTATCATTTTCAAGATTTAAAATGGCAAGAATGTATAGTAGAAAGAAAGGAAAATCAGGTAGTAAAAAACCTTCAGTATCAACTCCAAAGCCATGGTTAACATATACCCCTCAAGAAGTTGAACAATTAATTATTAAAATTTCTAAGACAGGTAAATCATCTGCTCAGATTGGTATTACTTTGAGAGATTCATATGGCCTTCCAGATGTTTCTAAATTAATTAACAAAAAGATTTCTCAGGTTCTTAAAGAACATAATCTAAGCCCTCAATTGCCAGATGATATTGCTGCTTTATTAAAAAGACAGATAATGTTAACAAAACATTTACAGAAGAATAAACACGACGGTCCTGCTATAAGGGGTTTATTATTAACAGAATCTAAAATTGGTAGGTTAGCTAAGTATTATAAAAGGAATAAAATATTAGTTAAAGATTGGAATTATAAGAAAGATCAACAGATAAAAATTATAGCTTCTTAAAATTTATTTATTATTACAGTAATGTTTAATAACTATTATTTTCTTTAAATTTATATGATTTTAGAGGATTATAATAAAGAGGCAGTGAGTAAGTTATTAGAATCAATAAAATCCATAAAATTACTTGAAGTTTCTGTTATAAAGTCTATAGACTGTTTGGCTTCTTCAATAATATTATCAGAGATATTAAAACAGTTAAATATTAATTTTTCTTTGACTTTTATAAATGATTTTGACCAATTAAAAGTTTCTAAAAATCTTTCTATTCTTATTTCTGATAAAGAGTCTGATCATCAATATCATATAATTTTATATAAAAATATTATTAGAATAAATCCGGATTTTAATTTAAAGATTTCTGAGTTTGAGTTTCCAACTTCAGTTTTATTATACCTTATTGCTAAACATTTAGACTTTAATAATAAAAATTTAGCATATTTGCCTATTGTTTCTAATATTATTAATTTAAGAACACCTGCATTATTAGAACTAATTGGAGAAGCTATAAAAGAGAATGTAATTACTTCTGGAACTTCTTTAAGTCTTGTTGATTCTGCTACAAGGCCCATTCATAGGGCTTTAGAATTTTCTATAGACCCTTATATTCCAAATATATCTAATAAAGAAGATAATGCTGTTAGTTTATTAAGTTCTTTAGCAATTAAAATTAAGGAAGAAGATAAATTTACTAGGTTAATTGATCTTAATGGTAATGATATAAGTAAACTTACTGAAGAGATTCTTGTAAGAAATCCAGAACTTTCCACAAGACAAATAACTAAAACTAAATATTTTTTAAAATCTGAAGAATATGCAAGTGCTTTGAAGGATCTTGATGAGTTCAATTTATTATTGGAAGTTTCTTTATTATCTGAAAAATATTCTATGCCTATAGCAAAATGTTTATCTCCTAAAAGTTATAAGAATAGATCTCTTGATATTTTAAGGGATTTCAGGCTTAAATGTTTGCAGGTTCTTGAATGGGTTCATAATAATAAATCTAATATAATTGAGAAAGATAATTTTATTTTGATTAATTATCCTAATAATTTAGATGATTATATTGTTAAATCAATTCCTAAAATTTTATATAATAATTTTTATTTAAATTCCAATCAGTCAGTTATATTTTCTGTTTCAGATGAGAATAAAAAGATAACAGCCATTCATGATGAGTCTTCAAATGGCTATAATATTATGAAATTATTGCAAAATCTTGACACGAAAAAATTTAAGATGTCTAATTATAAGAACACTGTATTAATTAATTTTAATTATGGGGATGAGATAGAATTATTAGCTAAAATTGAATCTTATCTAAATGTCCCTAAAATTGAACAGATTATTTAATTTTAAAAGAAATCTTATAAAAACTTTAATTTCAATATTTACGCCGTTTCAAAATCTTTATAAACACTCTCTTAATCCATCAAACTAATGGTAGTAGCAAAACAAAAGTCAGCTAAGGATCTCAAGAAGAAAAAGAAATGGGTTCCTATATTTGCTAATAAAGATTTTAACAATATGGAAATAGGGGAAACATATGTTTCTGAACCAGAACCATGCATAGGTAAAACTATAACTTCAAACTTAATGAGTATTACTAGAGATGCTAGAAAACACAGTAATATCAATGTAAAATTTAAAATTATTAGTTATTCTAATAACCAACTTTTTGCAGATATGATAAGTTATAATTTACAAGTTGCTCAGTTAAAGAGAACTACAAGAAAAGATAAAGATAAGATTGAAGATTCATTTATTATAAAAACTAAAGATAATGTTGAAGTAGCAGTTAAACCTATTATGTTAACTAAGGCTGAGGTTAGAAACTCTTTACTTACTGCTTTAAGACACACTACAAGATCTTTTGTTGGCAATTGGGCTAAAACCGCAACATATTCTCAATTCATTAATGAAGTTATTTCTGGTAATCTTCAAAGAGAGATAAAAAATAATGCAAAGAAAGTTTATCCTATAACTAATTGTACCCTTAAGGCTGTCGTTAGAATGAACTAAAGTTTTATAAATGATATTCTTTTTACATGATTAAGCCACTATAGCTTAAACTGTTTGAATAATTTTCAGATAGGAGTATCGGTCAAGCAGCTGACTTGTAATTTTAATAAGTCATCAGCAGATTCCCGGTTCAAATCCGGGTAGTGGCTGTTTTTTATATTAGATTGTATAATTTATTAAGTTAAAAATAAACAAATAAATAATCTAAAAAAGTTATTACGTAAGGTATATATAAAAGATTAATAATATAAACCTTTTCTACTAAGTTATTATTGCACAAATAGCTTGGGCCTATGATATAGACAGAACCTGTGCTTTTTATAAGAGCAGATTTTGAAGAACGTTTGAGGCTCAAGCAACTATTTTTAAGAAAATTATAATCTATTTTAAGAATAAAATTACACTATTTTTATAATAAATTTCAAATATTCAAATTAATTTTATACAATAAAGTTTATAAAATTAGCTTAAGTGATATATTATCATGAAAAATGAAGAATTTAGTTTAAGATATGAATATAATCAATTGTCAAAAAAGTATGACATTCCAGATTTTAATATTTTAAACAATGAATTTGAACTAGAAATTATAGAAAGAGAAGAGTTTCCATTAAGACAGATAAGAAGAAGAATTGTTGATAGATTAGTTATATTTTGTAAAATTATTGAAGAAATTATTTTTCCTTCAGGCCAGAATCATTTAAATAATCACGAAATTAGATTTTTCACAGAAGAAGATAGAAAAGCATTACTTGATCTTCATAAAAAAATGATGAGTTATGAAAGACAATCTTTAGTATTAAATATTTCATCATCTAACGAAGAAGAAGATGCTAAATATATTAAACAGTTATCAACAGATATGCTTGAATTTAAAATAAAAATATTAGAAGTAGTTAAAAAAATGCAAAATTCATGGAAACAAGATCTGCCAGAAGAAGATCAACCATATTTCGGTTAATATGAAAGTTATAATATTTGGCCCACCAGGTACAGGAAAAGGAACTCAAGCAGAAAGATTAGAAAGAGAGTATAATTTAAAACAAATTTCTACAGGAAACTTATTTAGGGAAGAATATAAAAAAAGAACAAAATTAGGTGTAGTGGCATACAAGTATTGGGGTGAGGGTAATTTGGTTCCAGATAATATCACAATTAAAATATTAAAAGCAAATCTTCCTATAGATAATTATATTTTAGATGGTTTTCCTAGAAATGTCTATCAGGCAAAATCTTTAGAAAAAATTGTAAATATAACTTTTATTATAAACATAGAATCTTCTAAAGATAGTATAATTAAAAGATTAAGTGCAAGAAGAATATGTAATGTTTGCAATTCTACTTATGGTATTGGTAAATCTCCTAAAAAATTTGGCTATTGTAATTTTGATAATAGTAAACTAATACAGAGAGATGATGATAAATCCGAAAAGATTAAAGAAAGATTAATTATTTATGAAAGCCAGACAAAACCAGTTTTAGAATTTTATAATAAAAGAGTATTTAATATTGATGGGGATAGGTCTCCTGATTTAATTTATAAAGATATAATAAAAATATTGGGTTTATAATTGTGTTAGAAATAAAAATTTTTTTAGATAATTTAATCTTTGAAACAAAGCTTTATAATTAACTTTTATATTTAATTTTTGTATGAAAATAGAAATTTTAAGATTAAGCCATAGGCTTCCAAGGGATTCTAGAACTACAACCCATGTTGCTCTTACTGCTAGAGCTTTTAATGCTTCCAAAATGTATTATTCTGGTCAAAAAGATTCTGAGATGGAAGAAGGTATTAAAAAA
Organism: Candidatus Woesearchaeota archaeon; assembly: GCA_964430545.1. Lineage (GTDB taxonomy): Archaea > Nanobdellota > Nanobdellia > SCGC-AAA011-G17 > GW2011-AR18 > CAYSFG01. The sequence continues at coordinate 16,800 of CAYSFG010000026.1, read as the reverse complement.
ATAGTAAGCAATTTTGGCGGTAATTTTAAGACAGAGTATATAGGAAGTGAAATAAGTTTGATAAGACAAAAGAAAAAAGATGATTTTAAAGTTGTTCATCTTACAGTTTATGGTGAAATTTTAAGTTCTAAAATAAAAGAAATTAAAAATTTTGATAATTTATTGATAATTGTGGGTAGTGAAAAAGTTGATGGCAAATTTTATGAAATTGCTGATATTAATTTGAGTATTACTAATCAACCTATTAGTGAGGTTTCAGCCTTAGGTATTTTTTTACATGAAATTAATGGAGTAAAAGATTTAAAAAATGGAAAGATAAAGATTATCCCTAGCAAAAAGGGAAAGAATGTTATACAAGAATAATTATTTTTTGATATATTTTTTATTTAAGTTATATAATATAAAATTTTCTTTAACTATTAATACTTAATATTTTAAAACAGAAGATAAACAAGAAATACTAAAAAAAGGTAAAGTTTAAAAATAGGTTATACTAGAAAATATATAATGAAAGTAATAAAAAGAAGTATATTAATAATTATAATTTTATTAGTTTTAAGTTTTAATGTTTTAGCTCTTTCTTTCTTACCATACAAAACTTCTTTAAATCTTAATTTATCTAGAAATAAGGTAAGTCCAAATCAAAATTTTGATGGTTTTTTAAATATAAGTTTTAAAGAGTTAGTACCTTCAGATTCCAAATTAAAGTTTTTTATTAATAATAAAAATGATGGTAATTCTTCTTTTTCAATAGAATGGTTATTTAGGAATATTAAAAACAAAGATATAATACCTGAAAATTATAAAAAAAGAGGCAATAATGTTAATACTGATAGTTTTACTTTTAATTCAAAAGGTTCAAAGATTAAAGATGGTATTGATTTAACATCAACTACAGTTAATAATATTGGTGAAATAACAGAATTTGATTTAACTTTCACTGGTTCTCCTTTTGATGGTAGTTATCCTACTTTGGAAGTTGATATTGGTAATGATAATATTATTGATTATAAATATCAAGGCAATATTATTACAAACCAATTTGATCATATTTCAAGTGATTATATTGACGGTGATACAATTGATCAACTAAAAGGTATAAGGTCTCAGCAACAAGATACTTATTGTGAAAAAGTTTTTATAGATAAACCTTCTAAAAGTTATAAAATATCTACAAAAGTAAAAAAATTAATTTCAGGGGCTTCTCTTCATGCTTCTTTAAGTAAAGACCCAGGTATAACAGATTGTGAATCACAAAAATGTTGTACTTTAAATCCTAGTTCTGTTATGAATACAATATCTTGTAATATTAATATAGAAATAAATGATAATGACAATTATTATGCTTGTATCACAGTATTTGACGGCAATGATAATGATCTTAGTAATAATTATTATGAAATCGCTGCAGATAGTGATAAAACACATTTAGCAGGTTATTATAATTGGAATCCTTCTACTGTTGATTATTTCATTTTTGTTGATGCACAAAAGTATAATAATAAATTAAGTTCTATGATAAAACATGATTTTGATCCCATAATATTGAATAATTATCTAAGTAATTGTGGGGATAGATGTTTATTAATTCCTATAAATATTTCTAGTGATACAAAAGGTCAAATTACATTATCTAATTTAAATGTTAAGTATGTTGATGCAGTATCTGGACCGACTTCAGTTTCAAGTTTGGCACAAATAAATTATGTTCCTAAAAGTATAAACTATTCTAATAAGGATCTTATAATTAACTTGAATGATTTAATTAATTTTACATCTCCTTTGTCTACAGGTGAAAATAACAAAATTTATGCTCAGATTAATGTTGATTATAATAATTATAATTTTCCTGTTTCAAGCAATGAATTTTCTTTTGATGTAATTGAAGGACCTAAAGCTTTTATAAGTTATGATACTAATACTCAAGGCATAAATGAATATATTTATTTTAATGCTAATAAATCTAAAAAAGTAAGGAATAATAATCTTACAGAATTTAATTGGGACTTTGGTGATAATAATCTTACTAGCGGATTGTCTGTTAAACATTCTTATTCTAATAAAGGAAATTATGTTGTGACTTTAACAGTTGTTGATTCTCAAGGTTTAATAGGCAAAGATAAAGTAATTATTTATATTCAAGAATCTTCCGGTAATGTCCAGAGCGATATTGGAGATTCATTTTCTATTATTAAATTAAGTAAAGAATATTTTTCTGGTTTATCTTCACAAGCCAAAGAGACTATAGACATATTAGGTTTAAACAAAATTTTAAGTTCTATAGAATCTAATTTAACATTAAAGAATAATTCTATTCAGAATATTATAAAAAGTGATCAGAGTCTTGATCAAAAAGAAGTTAAATTAAAAGAAATCAGGCAACAAGTTATTCAATTAAAAAATTCTATTCCTACAAGTTTGAGTATCAGTATTGCTACATTTAATTCTAAAATAAATAGTTTAAATGATATTCCAAGTGATGTTGCTTCATCTAATAAAAATAATCTCTTTAAATATCAAGATTCTGTTTTTATTGATGGTGAAGCAAGAAGTGTAACCATCAACTATCTTGATCATAATGACAATTTTATTTTAATTAGAAAAAAAATTAAGTCAGGTTCAGGAAATATTTTTGAAGTAATTCCTTCTAGTGCGAGTATAAAAGATGTAATAACCCCGGGCAGTGTTAGAGTTTCTGACAATGTTTTAAAGTTTACAAAAAATGAGTATTATTATACTTTAGAAGGCAATATTGGTGATGCATTAAAAACAAGCACAATTATTGTGCCTACTGAATTATCTGAAGATAGTGATATCAATTCTGATAAACAGTTAGTACAAAATATAAAAGTTTCAAATAATATTTCTATTTATTGGATTTTAGGTGTTTTATTATTAATAATTATGCTGATTGTTTTTTTCGGATTATTTTTTAAAGGTGGATTATTAAATAAAAATAAAAAATTGTTTAAGAGCAAGAAAGATTATGATTCTTTATTATTTTTTGTAAAGAATGCTTTGAATAAAGGTATTAAAGAAGAAAAAGTAATTGAAGCTCTTAAAAAAAAGAATTGGTCTGACCAACAAATTAGTGCAATATTTGCTGATGTTCACAAATTTAAGAAGAGATAATTATTCTAAATATGTTTTTGGTTTTCCTAATGGTATATATTTTATTCCTGCTTTTTCTACATCTTTTGAATTGTATAAGTTTCTGGAGTCAATTATTAATGGATTTCTAAGTTCTTTCTTAACTTTTTCTAAATCAATACCTTTGAAATCATCCCAGTCTGTTACTATTAATAATGCATCTGAATTTCTTATTGATTTATATAAGGGGGATAAAAGTGAATAGTGTTTTATAACTTCTACATTTTTATTTTTATTATAAATATCTATAACTTTATTTCTTGCTTTTTCTTCTGGGTCATAGGCGATTATTCTTCCTCCATTTTCTATTATTTTATTTATTATATATAATGCAGGCGAATCTCTTATATCATCTGTTTTAGGTTTAAATGTTAATCCCCAAATTGTTATTACTTTTCCATCTAAGTTATTTCCAAGTTCTTTGTATATTTTTTTTACTACAAATTCTTTTTGTATTTCATTTGATTTATTTACTGCGTTTATTATTGGATTTGTTATACCTGCTTCATTTGACAATGAATTTAACGCATAAATATCTTTTGGAAAACAGCTTCCACCATATCCTGGGCCGGGGAACAAAAAATGTTTTCCTATCCTATCATCAGAACCTATTATCATTCTTACTTCATCTATATCTGCGCCGTAATATTCTGATAGTCTTGATAATTCATTCATTACAGTTATCCTTACTGCTAATTGTAAATTACTTCCATATTTTCCAATTTGTGCGCTTTCTATACTGGTTTTTATTATTGGATTACCAGTTCTTACAAATGGTTCATGTAATTTTTTTAATATTTCAAATGAATAATCGTCTTCAACCCCTATAACTATCCTTTCTGGTTTTCTAAAATCTTCTACTGCATTTCCTTCTTTTAAGAATTCAGGGCAAGAAGCTAAATTGATATTATTTATATCATATTTTTTTATTATTTCTTTTATTATTCCTGTTGTTCCTGGCGGTGCTGTACTTTTTAACACTATTATTTTTCTTTCAGAAAATTTTCTCCCTTTTAATGATTTTCCTATTTCGTTTGCTACATTTTTTATGTACGATAAATCTACAGAACCACCGTCGTTTGATGGTGTTGGAACTGCAATGAATGATACTAAAGAGTCTTTTACAGCATATTCTAAATCAGTTGTTGCTAATATTTTTTCTTTTTTAATTCCTTCTTTTAATAATTCTTCTAATCCTGGTTCATATATATGGGTTTTTCCAGAATTTAATGATTTTACTATTTCTATTTTATTATCTACTAAATAAACATAGTTTCCTTTTTCTGCAAAACATGCTCCTGCTACAGTTCCAACATAACCTGATCCAATTACTGAGATTTTCATTAGAATTATTAAAAATTAGTCTTATTTTAAGGATTATTGTATTATAACTTATATATTAAAACTAAGGGAAAGGTTTATATTTTAATATTTAACTAAATTTATTTATGCACTAGTAGTCTAACGGCTAGGAGTTTCCTATCCTTTAGTGGGAGACTAGTAAATAAGGGCCTTCCAAGTGTTGAATAAACACGTTGAGAGTCTTTGATCCGGGAAATGTATAGAAAGTTTCTAACATTCGGATATTCGAATCCCGGCTAGTGCATTTATTTTTTTATTTTATAGCCTATTTAGTCTAACAGTATTTTCAGGATTAATTAAATCAAATAATTTTTATCTTTCATGCTTTTTAAAGAAAGGCTTTTCATATTTGTTCTATTTATTATTTTACTTTTATTAACACTTATTTTTTTTCTAAAAATTTAAAGATTTAAAAACGTAAAATTTGGTAATTGCATAGAAAAATCACTAAATTTTTTTTTTATATTAATTATCTATCAATTTTAGGGAAAGCTAAAATATAATTCCTTATGTAAACTTAAATTATATTAGAAATTAGATTTTAATTTAGATAATAATAATTCTAGATTAGGTGATATAGGATATTTTTATAAGGTAGTTTTATAAACATAATCTATTAACTTATTAAAATGTTTAAGATAATTAATAAAGATAATAAAGCAAGATTAGGTAAACTAAAAACAAGACATGGCACAATAGAAACTCCATTTTTCATGCCAATTGCAACTAAAGGTTCAGCAAAACAAGTTTCTAATCATGAATTAAAAGATTTAGGAACAGAAGCGATTATTAGTAATGCTTTTATTTTATATTTAAAACCAGGTTTAGAAATAATAAAACATTATAAAGGGATTCACAAATTTATGAATTGGGATAGAACCATATTTACAGATTCTGGTGGATTCCAAATTTTAAGTAAAGCTTTTCTTCATAAAAAAGATGATAATGGTGTTTACTTCAAAAATCCTTATACTGGTAAAATTTCTTTTTTTACTCCAGAAGATGTTATGAATATTGAAATTGATATTAAGGGTGATGTTGCTATGGCTTTAGATGATGTGCCTCATTATGGCAATGATTACAATTATATTTTAGATTCTATGAAAAGAACACATCTTTGGGCAGAGAAATGTATAAAAGTTCATAAAGATAAAAAACAATTATTATTTGGTATTTGTCATGGTGGAACTTTTAAGAATTTAAGAGAAAAAAGTGCTAATTTTATTAATGGTTTAGATTTTGATGGTATTGCTTTAGGCGGTCTTGGTATTGGTGAAGGAAGAAAAAAAATGTATAATATGATAAAAGATTCTTTAAGATTTATTGATGATAATAAACCAAGATATTTAATGGGTGTCGGAAGTCCTGAAGATTTGTTAGAAGCTATTAGTTTGGGTATAGACTGTTTTGATTCTAGATTTCCTACAATGAATGGCAGGCATGGTTCTTTATTTACAATGAATGGTAAAATAAATATTGAAAAAGCTGAATTTAATAAAATTAATAATACTTTGGATGAGGATTGTAAGTGTTATACTTGTAAGAATTTTACAAAAGGTTTCTTGCACCATATTTATAGGACTCATGAACCTATTGCTGAACGTTATGGTAATATTCATAATCTTTATTTTATACAAAATTTAATTAAAAATTCTAGAAAAGCTATAAAAAATAATGAGTTTAATGTTTTTAAAAAAGAATTCATAAAAAAGTATAATAAAAATTATTTAAAAAAGTATAAAACTATATTTACATATAAATAATCATAGTTGATATTTAGCACGAAATTTATTATAATTTTTTCTAATTTCAAAAAATCTTTTCTGGTAGATATCTGGTTTGCATGTTTTTAATATTTTTTCTGCATAGTTGATATAATCATAAAAAAATCTAATTATATTAGCAATATTTTTTACTAGTTTTAATTTATTCTCTTTTTCATATTTTAATACTGGTTGTTTAAAAAAATCACTAAATTGTTTGCTATTATCTAATGAAAACCTAATAAGTTGTTTAACTGCAATTTTACAATCATTATTTAATCCTTGGTCTGCATGAATTAAATTGAAAGTCATAAATATTAAAAAATCCCTTATTAGATTATTTAAATCATTCAATAATTCTGGTGAATATTTTATTTGTTTTACCAATATTTTATTATATATGTTATAGTTTATAACAATTTCCATTATTTATTTTGTGTTTTATGCCATTCAATATGTTCTGACAACATAGAGTTTAAATAAAAAGAATATCCCACATTAACGATTAATAATCCTATAATTAATACTTCAAATCTTAAAATGCCACCAAGTACTTTTCTTAATACTTCAAATAAAATATACAAAGTAAATATTATTAACATCCAATAAAATATTTTTAGCCATAGTTTCATTTTAATTTCATCTTAGCACTATTATAAACTATATTACTAATACTATAATTAATAATAAAAATACAATTCTTATTGTTTCTATTTTGCTTTTCATTTTATATTTATATGATTACTAATTTACAAGTCTTTTTGTGTTTTTTTAGAATATATTTAAATTTTTTTATGAGTTTATTCATAAATATTATTTATAGCAATTATTATTATAACTAATTTATTTTGTTATATAGTAAATAACATAAAATATCATGTTAGAAGTAGTATACTGTTAATCAACAACAAAATAATATAATTACTTTGTTGATTGGCTATATTTTATCATATAAAAGTTTATAAGTTAATTTAGTTATTATTTTTAAATGGATTATATAGATACTATAATAAAAGATTTAGATGATATAGCAATTATAGAAATAAATAAGTATGGTGTTCCCACTCTAGAAAATTATAATGATGTTACAAATATTGCTGTTGATTTAGCCAAAAAAATGAATGCAGATATAGGTGCAGTCCAATTAGGTTCTAAACTTATGGATATTAAATTAGGCCAAGCTATTTCTGAAAAAAAGAAAGAAGAACACATTAATATGGCATTGGGTTTTGCTCAGGAATTTTTTATGAATTATCCTTTAAATGAAGTATTAAAAGCTAAAGTAATTGCTTGTATTAAAGAACATAAAGATAATAAATTCAGTTGTATAGAATCTGAAATATGCGCAAATGCCAGATGCTATAATTTTTTAGTGCCTAAAAAGATTTTAAAAATTTTTTATACTTATAAATTAAGAGGTTATAATTATGATGAAATATTTATGCTTGCAAGTGAAAAGGTTGAGGAAAAATGGAATAAGTTGACTTTGGATATTTGTAAAAAAGAATTAGAGGAAAATTATAAAAAGATAAAAGAATTCTTGGAAATTTGCAAAAACTAATTTCTCAGTTATATTTATATACTAAGCTATTAATTTTTTACATAATCTTAAGAGGTTAAAAAATGAAAAAGATATTTATGTTGTTTGTATTATTATTATTATTAAATTCATTCACAGTTTTTGCAGATGATTTTGATGAAGCTAAAAATTTAATAAACTTAAAAGTGTCTTGTAATAATTTGTCTAATGATGAACTTGAAATTATTGGAGATTATTACATGGAACAAGTACATTCTGGCGAAGCTCACGAGCTTATGGAAAAAATGGGCGGAGGGGAAGGTTCTAGTCAGGTTAGACAATTACATATTAATATGGCTAAGTCAATTTATTGTAATAAAAAAATAAATATAGTCAATGGAGGAATGATGTCTATTGTTGGTGGTAGTAACATGATGAATGGGGACACTATGTTTGGTGGTGTTTCATTTTTATGGATATTATATATAATATTTTTTATAGGCATGATTATACTTGTATACCTTGCTATAATAAAATTATGGCAATCGCTTAATAAAAAAAAGAAGTAATTTTTATTTTTTGAAGTAAACTATAGTTAATTGAATGAAATCATAATTCCTAAGTTTTATAAATAACTATTTTTATGTAATATATATGGCAATAGATTTCAAAAATTTTGGTTCTGTTTTAATTGGGCTTTCTATTATTTTATTATTTTTATTAACATTTATTAAGATAGATAATGATTCTAAATCTTTATTATTATGTGAAAAATTTCACGATGCAAAAGAAAATATGAAAGATTGTCCAATTCATAAAAGTTATTTTTCATGGATGATAATAATAGCTTATAGTATAAATTTTATTATGTTAATTATTGGTGTTTACATATTATTTAGTGCTAAATTTGTTAAAACAGAATCAAAAAATAATATTAATCTTGTTGAGTTTGACGAGGCTAAATTAAATGAGGAAGAAAAGATTATTATTAATTTAATAAAAAGTAATGAAGGTTCTGTATATCAATCTAATATAATTAAAGAAACAGGTTTTAGTAAAGTTAAAACAACAAGATTATTAGATAAACTAGAAGCCATGAAGATTATAGAAAGAAAAAGGAGAGGTATGGCAAATATTATAATACTAAAATAATGTTTAATAAAAAAATAGTTTAATGGATTATCGTGTTTATATTTTTAGTATTAGTATTTATAGGTTATTCAAATTATAAAAAACCAGGAAAATATGACGAATTTTTTAAATATTTATTTTAATTTTTTAATATAATCATAATATTTAGTTTATTTCTGATTAGAAAATAATTATTTTTATAGTAAAATGCACAAATTTATAATTTTTTCCCATTCATTTAAGAATTTTTTATCATTGCGTCCTAAAATGCCTAGACTTTTCATATGTTCTAAATAATCTTTTGCATATTTATTTAAATCTATAATTGAATCTTCTAAATTTCCTGTTTTAATTAATTCTTCAGAAGAAGCGATTGCACCATTACGGATTATATCATTTATTGTTAAATAGTCTATTGATAGCGGAATATCTGATTCTCTTTTTTTAAATTTAGGTATATTATACTTTTTATCTCCTATTTTTTCTAAATATACAATTAATGTTCTTTGATTTTCTCCAAATTCTTTTAAACTAATTATCCCAATATAATTTTTTGTAGATTTTAATGAATGGTGAGATTCTAAAAAGTTATCAAATTGTCTGTTATATATTCCTTCTTCCATAATATAAAGATTAAGAAAAGATATTTAAATATAACGATAAAATTAACGCCCCCAACGAGATTTGAACTCGCACCAAAGCCTTAGGACGGCTCTACGCTTTATGGTCTTTTTTAAAGAGATATCCAGGTTACGCTATGGGGGCGTATAATTTAAATTAACTAATGCTTTAAAAATCTAGTGGAATACTAAAATAAATATAGCTGTTGTTTTATATAAATAGATATAAATAAAAAATATCAAAATTAAATATGCAAGAAAATTACGAAAGAGATAAAGTTCTAGAGCGTATAACTAATATAGGCTCAGAAAAAAGAGAGGAAAAATTAAGTTTTTTAAGCCACATACTTAATATAACTTCAAGACAGAAATGGAATGGTGATGGGTTAAAACCAGAATTATTAGGCTGTTCTCATTATGGGGTGCAATCTGATTTAATAACTTTACTGCCATTAAATGGAAATTATAAAAAATGTTTAAGTGAAAATATAGCCAATAAAATATGTCCATTCTATGATTCTAAAAAAGAGGATAAATGTTTTTATTCTGGGAATAACCCATATAGAACTTAAATTTGCATAATCAATTTTCCTTTTTTTAATACTTTTATCTTTCCACCAGATTCTGAGACAACAATAGCGATACAATCAGTCACAGCTGTTATAGTTGCACAACTTCTATGCTTTGTCCCTAAACCTGATGGCAAATCAATTAAAATATTATTTTCAACATTAATATAAGTGCCACATGATAATATTAAACCATTTTTATCTATCATAAATACCCCATCTAATTGTGCAAAATTTTTTATAGTTTCTTTTAATTTAGGATCTGTTATATTTCTATCTTTTTCGTCTATATGTGTAAATGGATTTATTATTAATTGTTTTGAATAGTTTAATATATCTTTTTCTCCTATTATAAAAGCTGTCCCTATTTTCTTCCCCTCTCTTCCTTCTTTTGATATTTCTAAAGCTATAGCCATTACTGTTTCTATAACGTTTGAATCTATATTCTCAGCTAATCTGTTTGCTGATATCTCAAAAAATAATGTATCTACATCAAAAACAAAGAGCATGCCTTTAAAACCTGTTCCCATTGTTTCATTTTGTATAAATACAACTCTATTATTTTTGCTGATAAACCTATGTGCTATTGCATCCATTAATAAATCTTTTACTGGCGCTATTGATCCCAATTCTGGTTTTTTTATTTTTGTTTTGTATTCTGCCTTTGCATATTTTTCAAATTTTATTTTTTTAAATATAGAAACTTTAACATCATAATATGGGCTTTCTTCATTATATAAATCGCTAGTTGCTCTTTCAGCTGAGATTATAGCATCAGCATTTATTGCATCAGCAATCTTTGTTGCAGTAATCCCCATTATATTTTCTATATTACTCTCTTTTGTATAAGTCATTAGAACTATTAAAAATTTTTTAGTTTAAATATATTTGTAATTTTAATTAACTAAAATTATATTAATTCTATTCTTTAAAGAATTCTTCTACAAACCTGTCTTTTATAATATTTAATATAATTTTTTCTAATATCATATTTTCATAAGGTAAAATTTGGCTGTAATTATATAAAATTATTACAGCATCTTGTAATTTCTTACGAGAAACTCTTACAAGTCCTATTTGTTTTTCTATTGGATAATCATTTTCCATTTCTTTTATCCTGCGTTCAGATTCACCTTTAATAACACGTTCAAAAAGTTCTAAACCATAATATTTTAGTTTCATAAAATCATCTTGAGTATAAATTTTTAATCTATTACTGGCTTTTTTTAGATTAGAAAAATTTTTTGAATAAAGGATAAATTCTTGAGAATCTTTTACAAATTCTAATTCTCTTCCTGATTGAGTAATTTTTTCTTCCAAACCCCTAAAATATTCTATACTACCATTAATTTCTTTTAAAGATATTTTTGGTAGATCTTGATATTTCATAAAATCATTAATTATGTAAAATTTATAAACCTTTTGGTAGTAACAAATATATGACTATTGAAGTATTAACTATAAAAGAAATAGAATATGAAGAATACTTTAATAAAAAATTAGCAGAAAAATGGGCTGAAGAAATACCTATTTTTTCTAATAATCCATTGAATCCTGAATGGAGAGAAACACATGTAGTAAAATTAAGTTTAATGAATTATGGATTTGGAGAAGTAATAATAAAAAATGAAGCTGATAAAAAGTCAAATCCTACGGGAACAATAAAAGATAGGGCTGCATGGGAAATTGCAGCTTTATACAGAGATTTTGCAAGAATAATTTTATTAAATAAAAAAATAGAAAAAATAAAGATACCAAGAATTTCAATAATTACAGCTGGAAACGCGGGTTTGTCATTAGTAAATAGAATGGAAAAACATGGATTGCCACCAATAAAATTATTATTAGATAAAAAAATAGATATAACTAAATTAAAAGGCCAATATGCAGATATATACTTAACAGATTTAAATAGAGAATTAACAACTCATGATATTAAAAAATTAACCAAAAATGAAAATGGAATTGATATAACATCAAATATTATTTTTAGACCACAAGAAGTATATTATGATTGGCATGTGCATGAAGTATTTAATTTAAGACCAGATTTTATATTTATACCATATGGCTCAGGTAGATTGTATGAGAATTATATAACTTGGCAAGAAAAAAGTATAAGAAATATAATAGAAGGAATAAAAGATCCCAGATTAAAAATAGGAATTGAAGATTTAATAAAAATAAGTATTGTAGGAGCAAAACCCAGAAAAATAAAAACAAGTAAAGCAAATAAATTAACAAGAGCATATTTACCATTTAGAATTTTTGAAGAAGAAGATATATTAATATTAAATAAATTAAAATTTACAGGAAAAGTTACAGGTATATATTATGTAGAAGAAGAAAAAATAGAAGTAGCACATAAATTAATAAATAAATATTGTGAATCAGAATATTCAGCATCAACAGGCTTAGCATTATATATGAAAATGTATAACAAATGGAAAATAACCCAAAACAAAAAAGTAATAGTTATAAACACTGGAAAAGGTATTCAATTATAAAATATAACATCTTTTTCCTCTTCAATTTCTTTTAATTTAAAATTTTTTAATAGTTCATTTTTTATTTGATTGAATTTAGAACTTTTCTTTAATAAACTTATAACTATTTTGCCTTCGGGTTTTAATACTCTTATTATTTCTTTTATTGCTTTTTTATAATCATCAAAGTTATGTATTGCAGTTACACTTATTACAATATCAAAATATTCATCAGGAAAGTGTAAATTTTCTGCTCTTCCTTTTACTATTTTTTCTTTAGATTGTTTAATCATTTCTTCAGAAGGTTCTATACCTATAATTTTACATTTAAAATAAGGGAAAGAAATTCCAGTACCAGCACCGATATCTAGTAATATATCTGTCTTTTTAATTTTTAATAATTTTTTTATTATTTTTAGTTTCTTTTCCTGTTCTTCTTTATATAGTTCATTGTAAGATTTAGCAATATTATTGTAATTCATAATAAAATAGATTATTGTAAATTTATTAATTTATCTTTAATATCATTACTCAAATATTTGAATTAATTTTATAAAATATTTCTAAGACAGCAGTTTCTAAAGTTTTATTAGGATTAATTCTTTCTTTTAATATTAGATGTATTTTATAATCTTCAACATCAACATTTCTGATTTTTTCATACACCTAGTTTATTTTTTTTATGTAATCATTTAATTGAATTTCTTTAAATATTATTGCATGTTTTTTTATTGTAGGAAAATAACGTTTTATAATTATCATATTGACATCTGGTAAATATAAACTATTTTTTTCTACAAAATTTCTTATATTTTGGTATAAGAAATTTTCGATATAAATAATATCTTTGGTGTGGTTATATACCCTTTTATTAGTAATCTAATAAACTTTTTCTATCTTTCACTTCAAATCTTCTTCCATCTAATTCAACTGATGGTTTTCCACAATTAAAACATAATCCATTAAATGTAAATCCTTCATTTCTTGAGAATGTAAAATGACAACTATTGCATTTATAATGTATTTTTCCAGAGTCTGATGATTGTACAGTCTTATATTTTTCAGGTTCTTGACCCTTAGCTATTTTATTATAACATTCAAAACATATTAATTCCTTTCTAGAGTTAGTATATGTTGTCTGGTTTATCGGAACAGAAAGATCACATTTTTTACACATAACAATTAAGTCTTGTTTTGGTCCCATTTAATTATTCACCTACATCTTATTTAACCTATTAACTAGTATTTAAATATTTTTATTAGATATAATTACTTCTTCTATATAATTACATGCCATGCATATCTCTTGTGAACAAGGTTCATCGCATATTTTACAAGATTTTATTTCTGCTGTTTCTTTATAATTATTTTTTAACATAGGCAACATTTCTAAGAATGATATTACTATTCCATTTTTTGTTCCTTCATATTTGGCTTCAAATTCATTTAACATATCTCTTATTTGTGCCCTGTAAGAGTCTGTATCATGTGGGCATTCATTAAATTTAGTCATTAATTCTTTTAGATAAGCATAGGTTGTAACTTCTTTTTCACTCACTAAATATAAAGGTTTAATTCTTTTGATAAATCTCTTATCTATTTTAATTCCAGTTATTGGCCCTAATCTTGCTGATATTTTCAAATTGTTCCTAAAATTATTCATTAAAATACTCTGTGATTCATCATCTAAATTATGTCCAGTTACTAATTTATTTACATTTAATTCTTTAGATTTTTTATTTAATAAGTATCTTCTTAATACTCCACATATTGAACAGGGTATTTTTTTATATGTTTTTAATATTTCATCTAAGCTTTTTCCAAATTCTTTTTTATAAGAATATATATTTAGTTTTATATTATTTTTTTTGCAGAATTCTTTTAAAAATTCTAAACTTTTATCTCTATAATCATGTATTCCTTCGTCTATAGCTATTGCTTGAATTTTTAATGTTCTATCTTTTAATAAATTTTTTAATAAATATAAAACAACTGTCGAATCTTTTCCACCACTGGCAGCTACTGCAATATTGTCGCCTTTATCAATTAAATTAAATTGCCTGATTGTTTTTAATACTTTTTTCTCAAAATATCTTATAAAACAATTTTTGCATAAATTTATATTACTATTTGTTAATCTTATCACAGGATTTATTTTACAATTTTTACATACCATTTATCCCCCAGATATTACTGATAAGAATTTTATTTCATCTTTTTCTGATATTTTAGCTTCTTCAGTGACAAGCTCATTGTTCTTAGTGATAATTATAGTTGTAGGATTTATTTTTAATTCTTTCATTATTTCTTTTAAAGATTTCAAACTAACTTCTTTATATTCATCAGTCTTTTCTACATACACTTTTATTTTTATTTCTTTGTATATTTTCATTTTTTAGTTATATTTATATATTAGATAATCTCTAAAGGTTTAAAAAACTTGTGAGGTAAAGACTATGGATAAAAAATTACTAATTTTAAGCATTTTATTAGCAACAATTTTAATAATATCAGGGTGTGAACAACAAAAAAATTCAGAAGAAAAAACTACAACAAATATAGGGGATATTGAAAAAATAAAAAATACGCAAACAACTGGAAATTCAGAAGAAGTTAGTGGAGTATTAGCAGAAATATTAAATTTAGGAAATTCATACCAATGTAATATGCAAAGTAAAGAAGGAACTACAATAATAAAGATTAAAGGGAAAAATTATAGGCAAGAAACAATTGGAGATGTTTTAGGAGAAGATGGTAAAAGCACAAAAATATCATTAACAACTATATCAAAAGATGAAGGTAATGAATTATGTTTTTATAGTATAACAAGTGCTAAAGAACAAATTCAATGTACAAAAAATTGTTTTGATAAAGTTCAAAGACAGAATATAAGTTCAGAAAGTTCTAATGTACAACTAAAATGTTTGCCGGCAGTAATAACTGATTCAGAATTTAATGTTCCTAATAATTGTAAGAACTTGTATCAAGAAGCCGACCCAATAGGGGAATTTGATCAAGGAATACCTTATGCGCCTGAAGGAACATCAGAACCTAATCCCTATTAATTTTTTATTTTTTTAATATATTCTATAAAACATTAACTTTATAAAACTTTATTCTTCTCTAATTATTATGCAATATTATAGTGTATTTAATAGATTGAGAAAGTCAGGTAGTTAATTCTCTAATAAAATTATTAAGGTTCAAAATGCCAAATAAAATTAAATCATACAAAGATCAAAAAAAATATCAAATCAAAGAAAACTCAGATGTAGAAAGATTGCCAAAAGTAAAAGGTTATAATTTTGAAGATGAATTTGATTTTTATAAATTTTTAGAATCTTACAAGACCACAGGTTTTCAAGCTACAAATTTAGGCCAAGCTATTGAAATTACAAATATGATGATTAGAAATAAATCTACAATTTTTTTAGGTTATACTTCTAATATGATTTCCTCAGGTTTAAGAGAAACAATAAAATATTTAGTTAAAAATAAAAAAGTTCACGTTTTAGTTACATCTGCAGGTGGGATTGAAGAGGATATAATTAAATGTTTAAAACATTTTGCTATTGGTGCTTTTAATATTCCTGGTAGAATTCTTTATGAAGATGGTATTAATAGAACTGGAAACATTTTTGTTCCTAATGATAGGTTTCATTATTTTGAAAAATTTATTAATCCATTTTTAGATAAATTATATAAATCACAAAAAAGAGGAAAAATTCATAATCCATCAGATATAATTAGAGAGTTAGGTAAAGAAATTAATAATGAAGATTCAGTTTTATATTGGGCTTATAAAAATAATATTCCAGTATTTTGTCCAGCTTTATTAGATGGTTCTTTTGGTGATTTAATTTATTTTATGAAGCAAAGACATCCAGATTTTAAAATTGATATAACTGAAGATACTAAAAAAATAATTAATATAACAATTGATGCTGATAAAACAGGTGTAATTATTTTAGGAGGTGGTGTTTCTAAACATTATATTTTAAATGCTAATATTTTTAGAGATGGGGCTGATTATGCTGTTTATATTAATACTGGAGATGAGTATGATGGTTCTGATTCAGGTGCTAAAGTTGATGAAGCTATGACATGGGGGAAGGTTAAAACAAATGCCCCAAATGTTAAGATTCATGCTGATGCTACTTTGATATTTCCTTTATTAGTGGCTGTTACATTTGCTAAAAA
>CAYSFG010000025.1:0-25553 GCA_964430545.1 Candidatus Woesearchaeota archaeon | reverse complement strand
GAAGCACAGATTTTTGAGCATGAAGCACAAGTTTTAAATGATGCATTAATTTTGCCATACGACATTACCATAAACGTTACCGAATGTGGAGAAGAAAATGCATTTTATGACCCTAGTACAAAGCAAATAATAATGTGTTATGAATTGATGGATCATTTTGCCCAAGTATTTTACGATTATTCTAAGAACGATATTGACTTAGGAACATCAATGCTAAACAATATATTTTTTGTATTCTATCATGAAGTTGGGCATACTGCCATCGATATATATGATTTGCCCACTACAGGTAATTCTGAAGACAATGCCGATCAAGTATCTACATTAATTCTCTTAGGTGCTAAGGAATCTGGTATTAAGACTCTTTTGAGTGGAGCCGACATGTTCTTTATAGTGTCTGAAAAGTCGAATATCGAAGAATCAATATTTTCAGATATTCATTCTCCTGATCGAAGAAGGTATTATAATCTCTTATGTTGGATATATGGAAGAGATACTCAAAATGGGGGATACTTAATTACTGAATGGGAACTACCAGAAGATAGGGCAGCTGGATGTAAAGGTGAGTATACTAGACTATTTAATAGCTGGAATAGATTACTATTTCCATATCTCAAATAGTCTTTTTAAACACATTTCTTAATATAATAATTTATTTAAAGACTATAAATAAATTAAGTTTATGTTACTAGACCTGAAAATAGTAAAAGAATATTATTCTAGACCAGATGTATATAAATCTTTAATGAAATTAGCTAAAAACAGAGAAGTCCAAGCATGGTTTGGTGATATAAGAGGAAGAAGACCAGAAATAGTAAATTATGATGGCGATATTAAAGATTTAATAAAACAAGGAATGACTTCTTTTCATGTAAGTGAAGAAAGATGGCAAGATCCATTAAAATTAGAAGCAGGACTAGGCAAAAGGCAATTAGATGAATTAAGATTAGGCTGGGATGTTTTAATAGATTTAGACTCTAAAGATTTAAATTTAAGTTTAATCTGTGGCGAATTAATAATAGATGCATTAAAATTTCATGATATAAAATATTATTCTATAAAATATAGCGGTAATAGAGGATTACATATTGCAATTCCATTTGAAGCATTTCCATCAGAAGTAAATGGTATTAATATTAAAAATTATTTTCCGGATGGTGTCAGAGTAATATCAGAATATTTAAAAGATATGATAAAAGAATTTTTAATTGCTAAGATATTAGAAAAATATAGAATAGAAGATGTTGCAAAAAACGTTGGTAAAGAAGTAAAAGATTTAATTGTTTATGGAAAATTTAATCCTTATGAAGCTGTTGATATAGATTCTGTATTAATAAGTTCAAGACATTTGTTTAGATCAGTTTATTCAATAAATGAAAAATCAGGATTAGTAAGTATCCCACTTGAAAAAATAGCTGATTTTGATATTGAAAATGCAAGAATTGGGAATGTAAAAGTAAATAAAAAATTTTTATATTTAGATGATATTGATAAAGGAGAAGCAAGACAATTATTAATACAAGCATTTGATTGGGCTAAAAAAAATATTAATGCAATAGATCTTAAATTACAACCACCTAAAACTTTTGAACTTCCTAAAATTCCAATTAAACCAGATTATTTTCCAATGTGTATTTTAAAATTGATGGCTGGTGTAAAGGAAGATGGAAAAAAAAGAGGAGTGTTTATTTTAGTAAATTTTTTACAAAGTATAGGCTGGAATTTAGATGATATTGAAAAATTTTTAATGGAATGGAACAAGAAAAATACACCACCATTAGTTGAAGGATATATAAAAGCACAGATTAATTGGTTTAAAAGACAAAATAAAAAAGTTTTACCTCCTAATTGCAATAATAATAGTTATTATATGTCAATGGGAATAAAATGTGAAGACTCTATATGCAATATGTGCAAAAATCCAGTTAGTTATGCCATAAAAAGAGCTAGAATTGAGGAAAGTAATATGAAAAATAAAAAAATTAAATATATTAAAAAATAAAAATTAATTATAATAAACCAAATAAGTTCTCAAGCTTAAAGTAATTTATTTGTTGACTATATTTATATTAATTATTCTTCTTAAAAATTCATTAAATTGATTAATATTTTTAGGGCGATTAGTATAATGACAACGCTCAAAATCAATCAAAATAGGTTTATTCTTATTTATAATAATATTTTTTAACGGTTTATGAAATTCTTCTTTGTTAATATTTAATTTATCTAAAATCTTACATTGTCTTTTAATTTCATTTAATACTTTAGAAATATTCTTATTATTTTTGAGATATTCTTTCAGTGTAATTCCTTCAATAAATTTATAACAAATATAATCATTACCATAATCTACTAATTTTGGCCCTATTTTATATTTATTTAATTTTTTAAGGAAGGAAGCTTCTATTTCTAACCTATAAGAAGCTTTAGAATCTGGATTTTTAATTTTTAAAGCATATACTTTATTATTTTTTTTAAATTTATAAACTAACCCCCTTTTACCTTTAGCAAATAATATAGGATTATACTGAATAAAATTATCTGGAATCATAATAATAATAATATTAGAAATATTTATATATGAATTGGTCTGAATAAAGCTTATGATTAGAGGTGAAAAAAAGGTATTTATAGTTTTATTTATATTAATATTTTCTATAATAAGTTCAAATATAATATTTGCAATTGAAAATGTGGGAAGTACAAGCAATACAGCAAGTGTAGGAAGTACAACAGGAAGTGGATCAAGTACTACAACTTCAGTTAGTTCAACAACAGAAAGTACAGAAACAAGTAGAAGCACAACAAATAGCAATACAAACTTAAATAAAAAAGTAGTCGATACAGTAGATCTAGACAAAGCATATAATTGGTTATACAATAAATCAATAAATAATATAGGCACAGATGCAGAACAAGGATTAGAACTAATTGCATTATTAGGGGAAGGAAAAAATAAAGATTTACAACCTTTAGTAGCAAGACTAAAAACAAATCAAGACACAATAGGTTGTTGGCCAAAAGGACAGTGTAAAGTAAAAGATACAGCTTTAGCAACATTAGCAATGTATTTGAGCGGACAAACAAACGAAGCAACTGCAGGGGCAAACTGGTTGAAAGGAAAAGATGAAAAAGACAATGGCGCAAGAATAGCTGGATTAAATACTGGAGATTGGTTAATAGAAATAAAAACAACAGGAACAAAAGGAACTTGCACAGTAACTTATAAAGAAAGAACGAAAAATTTTGATATAGAAAATGATCAGATAAAACAAGCGAGAGGAAAATATTATATTAATTTGTTAGAAGTGGATGCAACAATACTAAGAACAAGCATAAAACCAGAAATTACAGTAGACTGTTCTAATTTACCTGGAAGTATAATTACATTATTATATAAACCAAACCCAAACATTTATTTTATACAAAATAGTTTGACAACATCTAATGCACAACTTAAAATAGCAAACGCATGTTATGGAGAAACAAAATCAAGTGGAAGATGTGACTATGAATCAACAGCATGGGCAACATTAGCATTATTAGAAATTGAAGGTGAAATTAATTTAGCAGATTTAGGAACATCAACTTATTTAGAAACACAAGTAAAACTAGATTCTAATGATATAACAAGCTTAAAACAATTAGCTTTATTAAATAGAATATTATTTAGAGCAAGCGCGGTAGCTCCAACGTTTATAGAAACATTAGCAAAAGAGACTGTACAAAAACCAGATGGAAGCTGGGCAGAAGATGTTTATACAACAGGATTAGCAATGTTTGGATTAAGTGGGAGTGAAAAATCAGACGCAATTGCAAGAGCAACAAATTATTTAACAAGAAGACAAGTAGATGATGGAAGCTGGGGTAATAATCTAATAAGTACTTCGATGGCATTGATCGCTTTACACGGACCAGATTTAGCTAAAACAAGTATAAATCAGGGAAGTGTTCCACCATTACAAAATGTAATACCTGGTAAAAATCAAAGAGACTGTACTAATTATCAAAGTTTAAGTGATGAAGGATTAGGTGTATGTGGTGACCCAAGATGTGAAGATGCAGTGAAATTATTATGTACTAATGGGAAAAAAGATTATTGTGAAGAAGATTTAGATTGTGGTGGACAATGTAAATCTTGTAGTACTGACGGAGTAAAAAAACCTGCTACTTCTACTAATGAATGTACAATAGATAGTGATTGTAGCAATAGTGAAGAATGTTTGTCAAAGAAATGTGTAAAAAAAGAAAGTGATAAAGATGAAGGGAAATCAAGTACAACACCTAAAGAAAAAAAATCATTATGGTGGTTATGGTTATTGTTAATATTAATTATATTAGGTGGAGGATTACTTTTCTTTTATACTAAATATGTAAGTACAGGAAAAATAGATTTAAGAAACTTATTTAAGAAAAAACCAAAAGGACCAACATTTGAAGAATTTAGAAGAGTACAAGAATTTAAGCCATTACAAAGACCAATCCAAAGATCACAAACTAGACCTATTACAAGACCAACTATGCCAATTAAATCAAAAGAAGAAGATGAATTAGAAAAATCAATAAGAGAAGCTCAAAGATTAATCAAAGGCAAATAATGATTAAAAAAATATTATTAATATTCTTTATTTTAATAATAAATAGTTCTTTTGTACATTCAGAATTAATAGATATTAATCCTTATAAAATAAATTATAACATAGGAGAAACTTTTCAAGCAGAAATAATTATAAATACTAACTTAGGAAAAGATATACAAACCTCAAATATAAAATTATTAAAAGATGGTAATATTATTAGTCTACCTTCAAATCTTATAAAAATATCAGATAAAAAATATTTTATATCATACGATATTCCCCAATTAAATACTGGGGAATATAAATTTGGAATATTTGGGGTATATTATTATGAAGATGAAATATTAAAAAATGGTGAATTTAGCAAAACTATAAGTATTTCACAAGAAAAAAAAAATATATTATCAATAAAACCGGCTTATTATAAAAGAACAGTAAAAGATTATGATGAAAGTCCATTTTCATTAATTATAAACAATAATGGAGAAAATTCTGTGAATGTTATTATAGAATCAACAAATGATTTTATTAATGTAGATTCTAAAAAATTTACTTTAAATCCTGGCGCAAAAAAAACTGTTAATATAAATACAATATTATATAATAAAGAAGGAAATAAATTTGAAGGAAATATTAATATAAAATATGCTGAACTTAATTATAAAATTAATATATTAATAGATAGAATAATAACACAAAAACAAATTGTTCAAAATACTACTGTAATAAATAATACTAATACAAATGTAGTAGTAGAACAGCAAAAAGTTCATCTTAGTATAGGTGATTCATTTGGTGGATTTTTAAATAATATAAGTTTAAAATCCAAAAAAGATACAGTATTTAATGCAGACTTAGCCATAATAAATAATGGAAATAATACAATAAATAATATAGAATTAAAAGTTAATGGAAATGTAAAAGATATAACTAAAATTTCTATAAATAATCTATCAACATTAAATGCTTATGGCATATACCCTATAATTATTACAATAAATAAAGATAAAAATTTAGATAAAGATTATAGCGGTAGTATTATTTTAAGTGTAGACTCAAAAGAAGTATATTCAATTCCCTTAAATATTTATTTTGAAAAAGAAGTAGTAAGAGTAATAAATAATACTTTTAATCAACAGGTTAATACAACTATTCCTATAATTAAATTAGAAGAAACTAAAAGTAATTTATTTGTATGGATATTGTTAATAGTTATAGTATTTATGTTATTATTATTGATATTTTACTTATATTTCAAAGGAAAGACTAAGAAAGAAGACGAATTTGGGGAATTTGTGCAGAGAAGGAAATAGGTTTTATATATTTTTAATTGTTTTTTTTATATAATAAATTTGAAAATATTTCTAAAAAATTCTTCAAACTATTTAAAATTATTAATTATTTTTAGCCTCTTCTTTAATTTCTTTTTTTAACTTAACTTCTTTTAACTCGCTATTTTCATGAATAAGGTTATTCATAACTAAATTATAATGGTGAAGTTTAGTTAATAACTCATTTAAACCATTTGTGAATTCTCTGATCGGCATAATAACTTTATTTGAATCAAGTATCTCTAAAGTTGAAGGAAGATAATTATAACAAAAATCCATAAGTTTTTGAAAATCATTAATTTTTATTTCAACTTCTATAAATGAAGAAAATATAACATCTTTTACTTTTTCAGCTTTATTTAAAGTTTCTTTAACTATTTTAATTCCCTGTTCAGTTTTAAGTTTTTCTAATACATTTTTAGCTACTTCATTTACATGTTCTTCAGGATAACCTAAAACTTCTACAATCGCTCTTGCTGTAAATACCATTTTTCTTTAATATTATCTGGAAGAACTGTAACTATTATAAATATTCCTATTATTGAAACTAATAAATAAACAGATAATTTATTTGCTTTTCTATTACTAGATTCATAGACAGCATTAGTATTAATATTTTTCATTAAGTTATAAGTTGAATCTGATTCTTCTTTTAAATCTTTATTTATATCTGAATTATCGCTAATTAAATTATTGTATTGAAATACACTTTCATTTATAATAGGTTCAATTGTATTATTTTTAATCTCATAATTTGTAATATTACTTTGAGTACAATTGTTAAATAAACTAAAATTATTGTAAAATTCCAAATAATTAAATTTAGAATATAATGTATAAATATTAGTTTGTATATTACAATTATAAGGGATTTTTATAGTAAAATTATAACTTGTATAAGGAATATCTGGTGATAATAATAATGAAGAATTTGAGATATTTATAATATCAATATATAAGGCTTCATTACTAATATTGCCTGTATAAATATTTAACTTAAAATTTATTGTAAGATTGTTTGAAGTTATATTTTTAATTATTAAATCTGGTTCTTGTCTTTTATCACTATATACATAAATTAATTTTTCACTTTCTATAGCTGTGAAATTAGAACAATTATAATATACTAATTTATTTTTAAGTTTTAAATATTGAGAAAAGTTAAGTTTCGGAGTAAACTGTTTATCTATAACATTTGTTGTATTTATCTTTGCTTTAATTGTATTATTATTATTGTTTTCTATCCAATATTCAATTATGTATTCTTTATTTGAATTTAATAAATTATTTTTAATTATTATTTTTTCATTTGTTTGATAAGTATCTTTATCTGAATTAATACTTAAATTATTATAACAACTTTCTATTGTTATGTTAATTTTATTGCATATTTCTATCTCTTCTGCTTTTACATAATAGGTGACTAATATTAATAAAAATAATATTGTATAAATTTTCATTTGTTAAAATTATGAATTATAATTAAAAAAGCTTTGCTAGAAAAAATGATAGAATATTACAAAAATTTAGAAAATAATGATATTTATTTGGAAGTATTTAATCACTCTTAAAAATTCTAAATAAAGCTTTTATACCTTTTTTCTTGCCTATACCTTCATCTTTCTTCAAATTATGTTTTACTTCATTATGTAAATGTGTAGATATCTTATGGGCTGCTTTTGTGATATCATAATCTGCTGATTTTTCTGTATCTTTGTTTCTAGTGGAATATAATTTTGAAGCTGTTTCTAATCTTAAACTAATAATAAATCTTTTTCCTTTATTTTTATGTGATACTTTTATATCTACAATTAAATCTGAAGGTTCATTTAATACTTTTAATATTTTATCATATTCTTTCCCTATTATACTTTTTAAACTAATGGCTTCATTATCATTTAAAGCCTTTAAATTAGAATATTTTATTATGTTGTTCATACTTGATTTATTAATTGTTCAAAATTTAAACCTTTGCTTTTAGCTAATAGTAGTGAAACTGCATAACTTTTATTATTCTTAGTTAAAACTAAATCTTCATATTTTAAAAAAAACCATCCTTTATTATTGAATCTAATTCCAAACCATGCTTCAGCTCCAAACTTATTTGAGAAATCTAATAATTGTTTTACATCTTCTTCATATAAATATTGGTTATTCCCTTTTAATGATTTACACTCAATTGCAATATGTCTTTTTTTATTACCAGCTAAAACATCTGGATTTGGGTCTGCTGTTAAACCAGAACCTGCAATTCTTATAGCTGCCCATGTTCCTGTATTATTAAACATATGTGTTAATTCTCTTTCTGATTTAGAACCTTTAGATTTTCCACTCATTTTTATATGATAAGTTCTTATTAGAATAAATAGTTTTCGGAATTGTATAATCTTATAATTATTTTGTGGAATTAGATGGAGATTTTGAATTAGATTACAAGGTATATTGAAATAAAAGATATTGTTGTTGTTAAAGAATATAATAATGTTGAGATATTTTCTAAAAATTCTTGTGAGAAAATATAAAGCTTAAAATAATAATAGGCATATGATTAGCAAAGAATTAATTGAAGAGACTATGAGTTTAATATCTAAACTACATGATAATATAATAAAACAAACTGGAGGAGAATTTGGGATATTAAGTCAAGGAAATTTATATTATTCTACTTATAAATTGTTGACTTATAAAGAAAATAATATTACAGGGGCTTCTAATGTTGGTGCTTTTACACTTATTGAATTATCTAGAAAGCAGATTTTTTTAGATGGTAATAAAAGAACAAGTTATATATTTATGAAATTTCTATTATTAAAATTAGGATTTTCTTTTAGATTACCTTATAATCAAGCTGTTAATTTTATTCTTAAAGTAGCAGAACACAATAGTAAAATAACATTTAAACAAACAGAAGAATGGGTTAAAATTAATACTTTTAACGTTACTAAAGAGGAATTAGAAATTTATTTAAAGGAGTTTGATTTATGATTATTATGGTTAATAAAAAATTGTCAAAAAAGGATAAAGAATTTTTAAAAGATGCAGATAAATATATTAATGCTATAATAAATGAAGATAAAGAATTTTTAAAAGAATTAGCAAAACATTAATTTAACGATGAGAGATCCAAAAATAATAAATAGGATTATGGAATTGAAAAAATGCTTATTCATAAATTAGAACATTATGCAAAGAAGAATAATTTATTAAAAATAATATTTAATACAAATAAAAAATCTTCAGCAGTAAAATTTTATAAAAAGATTGGGTATAAATTAAGTAAAGATACAATATGTTTTGGAAAGAAAATTAAAAAATAAAAAGATAATTTATAAGTCTCTAGGTTGAATTGTGCTTCTTTTATTTTCTGTGGCTCTTTTACAAGCTTCTTTTATTAATTGCTCAACTTTTTCGCTAAGAGCATCAGCGAAATCACCAGAAACATTCATATCCTTAGCTACGTCCTTTATCTTACTTCTTACTACTAATAATTCACTCATTTTACATACCTCCAAGATTTTTTAAAACGAAAATAATTATCAACGTTTCTAAATTATAAGTAAATTATGTTATTTATAAAGATTTCTCCTCGAGAATTTGTGTTATTGAACAGTTGTTAATTATATTTTATAGAGTAATAAAGAATAGGCATGAGATTATACCCTTACATTTTGTTTAAAATTGTAATATTTATATAATTTATAAGGGTAAAGATATGTAAGGTAGCATGTAAATAGAATTAAATAAATTTGTAATAAAGTTAATTAATAAAGTCTATTTGTATAAATTAAAATTTTTACTTATCTTTTCTACGTCATTTTTTTACCAAAGATCAAAACTCCTAAATAGTTTATATCACTTAAGTTTTTTTCTTGAGTTTTTGCTATTACTTTTTTATCGTCTGTAGTTTCAATCATATCTTTAGTAAATTCAGCAATTTCTAAACCTTGTTTTTTAGCTTCTCTTATTAAGTTAAATATCTCTTTATTTGATTTTACTTCTTAATCTTTTGGATTTTCTGGTTTCATAGTAGGAAATAAAATTACTTCTCTGATTGAAACTGCATTTGTTAATAAAATAACCATCCTATCAATACCTAAACCTAAACCGCCAGTCGGAGGCATACCAATTTCTAGAGCATTAACAAAATCTTCATCCATAGGATGGTGCTCATCATCTCCACCTCTACCTTTTTCTTCTTGTTCTTTAAATAAATCTTTTTGAATTATAGGATCATTTAATTCAGAATAAGCATTACCAATCTCCCAACCATTAATAAAAGGCTCAAAACGTTCAATTAATTCTTTACTACCTCTTTTAGATTTACATAATGAAGTAGTTTCTTTAGGATGATCAATAATAAAAGTAGGTTGTATTAAATGTTTTTCAACTAATTCTTCAAATAAACTAGAAATTAATAAACCTCTAGGAGTTTCTTTTGTAACCTCAAGATTATAAGTTAAACATTTATCTAATAATTCTTCATCAGACATTTTTTTAACATCTAATTGACCATATTGTTTTATAGAATCTATCATAGTAATTCTTTTCCAAGGTTTTTTTAAATCAATAGCCTTACCTTGATATTCTATTTTTGTTGTTCCCAAAACTTCTGTAGCAACATAATTATACATATCTTCTGTTAATTCCATCATTTCATTATAATCAACGTAAGCTTGATAACATTCCATCATTGTAAATTCAGGATTATGTGTTTTATCAGCATCTTCATTTCTAAAAGATTTCCCTAAAAAATAAACTTTTTCAAAACCTCCTACTATTAATCTTTTTAAGTATAATTCAGGTGAAATGCTTAAGTATAAATCCATATTCCAAGCATTAATATGTGATTTGAAAGGTCTAGCATTAGCTCCTCCATATTGTGGTTGTAAAGTAGGAATATCAACTTCTATGAAATCTTTTTTATCTAAAAATTCTCTAATAGCTTTTATTATTTTAGATCTTTTTATAAAAGTTTCTTTAACATCAGGATTAACAATTAGATCAACATATCTTTGCCTGTATCTTATTTCTGTATCTTTTAGACCATGAAATTTTTCAGGTAAAGGCTGTAATGATTTTGATAATATTACTAAATCTTTAACCCATACTGATACTTCACCCATTTTGGTTCTAAAGATAGTTCCTTTAAGACCAATAATATCACCTAAGTCTAGTTTGTTAAATAATAAATATATATCTTTCCCAACTTCATCTTCTCTAATGTAGAATTGTATTTTTCCAGTTTGATCTTGAATATTGCCAAAAGCAGCTTTACCCATATTTCTTAAAGTCATAATACGACCGGCTATAGAAACTTTATCATTAGTCTTTTCTTCTTTGTTTAATTTTTCATATTTAATTATAATATTTTTAACATCATGTGTTTTATCATAATAATAAGGATAAGGGTTAATATTTAATTCTCTAATAGCTTCTAATTTTTTTAAACGTTCTATTATCAACTTATTTGATATATCCATATAAGTTAAGAAATTGATTTATATTTAAGCTTTTTTAATTTTTTAGTTACTTTTGTATCAATGTAAAAGTTACTTTTGTATCAATATTTTTGTAATTCAAAATTATATAACTTATAGTAAATTTGTAGACTTTTGAGAAAAAAGTTAATTTATAATTATTTTATTTTTTCATTGTTAAAACATAGAAATCTTGATTCATATATTTTATATTTAATTTTTTAATAGTTTTGAATTTATTTTTCATAGAATATTTTTCAATCAAATCAGGGACTGGAGTTAATAAAACAATTAAACCAGATTTTTTTAGTATAAATTCTAGATTATAGAATAACTCATTATACAATCCTTCAACTTTATTTATAGGTAAAGTAGAAGTAGGATATAAAGGAAATGTAACCACTTTGTCAACTGTATTTTTTTCTAATTTAGTATCAAGCCATTCAATCTCTAATCTAGAAAATTTTATTGATTTATTAATTCCTGCTAATTTAGCATTTATTTCGCCAGCTCTTAAACTATTTTGCTGAGCATCAATTGCAAGAATATTTAATTTAACTTTTTTAATTTTATCTTTAAAATTTATTTTAATAAAATTATTAAAAAATAATTTATCTTTTATTCTTGAACAGTTTGGACTGTCTAAAGCAAATAAAGCCGCTTCTATTGGAATTTCACATGAACGTGCAAATGGATCTAATAAAAAATCTTTAGAAGAATAATCAGCTAATCTAACTAAGGAATAAGCAATGCAAGAATTTAAATTATTAGGAATGTTTTTAATTTTATATTCCCTTTTTGATAATTTAATACCAGTATAATCAATACCCACAAAACAATTATCATCAATAATGTCTATGAAAATAGTTGTAAAAGGATCATTTAAATCAACTTTAACTTTAGTTTTATTATTAATAATTGCTCCAATTTCTCTTTCTATATCATTAGAAACAAAATCATGAGAACCTTCTCTTTTACATCTTACTACAAAAGATTCTCTAATATTAAAATTAATCTCTTTAATATTTTTTATAATATCTTCTTTGCTCTTAAAAGTTAATTTTAATAATAATAAATAAACATTAATAGAACTTCTTGTATTGTAAATGAATTTAGCAATATCAGAATCTGACTTTGGTGAAAACTCAATTCTTGATGGAATAATCTTATTTGCCTTTATTTTTAAAATTTCTTTAATTTCTAAAATTGTTATATCTTCAAAGCCTTCAATACAACTTGCTATAGCTTTCATTAGTATTTAATCCTAAATATATTAAATTCTTTAGAATAAGCTAGTGACTCAGTTTTTATACTTTCAATAAAAGCACCTTGGGGGCCTTGTTTACAATCATCTATTAATTTTTTAATTTTTGCTTCATGGCCTTCTACTACTAATTCAACAGTATGATTATCTATATTCTTAACATATCCTGTTAAACCTAATTCATCGGCTTTTTCTTTAATAAAAGTTCTATAAAAAACTCCAACAACTTGACCCTTGATAATTGCTTTTACTTTTTTCATATTGATATAGTGTAATTTCTTAATTATAAACTTAACTAATTTTACTAGAAAGTTTTATATTGTAATTAGTGTTTTTAAAAATATGGATAAAAAACTAATGATAATTGAAATAAAGGAACATTTAATTTCTGCACACGGATATTGCATAATATATCCTAGATGGAATATTGAAATATTACAAAAACAATTAGCATTAGTAATGAAAAAAGTTAAGATATTAGAAGATAGTGATGCAAGAAAGAGGCTATTAGTTAATATTAGAATGGCAATACATTATATTACTAACAATAAACCAAAAGAAGCTGATAAACAAATAATATATGCTTCAGATGAACTTTTAAAAATATCTAGAAAATAACTTTAGTTTTAAAATTTTTTAATACTTGATTATATTATTTTATAAAAATTTAAATAAAAAAATAAAAAATTATTTTTCTGCTAATGCATAAATTGTTTTTAAAGCAACTACTATTGTTGCAGGCACAACGAACATTAATATAGCAAATAAAATTCCAGCTAATCTTTCACCAATATTTGCTACATTACCCATAACATTGCCTCCAAATGCAGAAACAATAACTAAAGCTACTGAAGCTAATAGGAATGAATTTGTTTCATGTGTTGTTACATTTAGGAAACCTACAATAAGACCTGCAAGAATTATAACAGTTGTTAATATTGTTCCTAAGTCTGTTGGTCTTAAGAAACCAAATACTACTGCTAATAATACGCCTACAATAAACAATACACTACCTGCTTTTTGTACTATATTATCACCTTTTGATACTTCTTTTGCCATCTTTTTAATCCTCCTTTAAGTTATTTTAATTACTATAATCTTAATTTTTTAGGATATAAATATTACTAACCACTTTAAAGTAATTATATTAAATAATTTTATATTATTTCTCAAAAAACTTTTTTATAATTTCTTTGCTAAATAAATTCCATCTTTAGTTTCTAAAATCTTAACTTTTATTTTATCACCAATATTTTTATTACAATCAAAAATTGTGATACATCTATTATTAGCTTCTGCTATCATTTCACCCTTCATCCAACCAGGCATTATAATCTTAGCAGTAACAATATCCTCCCTATGCATTACTAAAGGTATGTGTTTTGATTTAAGAATTTTAAAATCAATAGGCCCAAGCTTTAATTTATAATTATGTTTTTTTTCTAATTCATCTAATTTTTTATAAAATTTATACCAATTTTGCATTTTAACTCTTTTATCTTTCCTAGAATATCTATAAACTTCGTATTTTTGAATACTAATTTTACATTTTAATTCTTTAGCAAATTCAATTAAAACATCAATTTGTGAATCATTAACACCAGGTAAATAAACAGGAGTTAAATTAAGTTCAATAGATGAATTAATAATACATTTACAAATTTCTTTAATTCTTTCTAGTTTATAATTTTTAGAACCAAATAATTCCATAGCTTGGTCTGATATTAATGAATGTATGGAAAGATTAATACGATTTAAACCAGCTTTTGCTAAATTATTAATACGTTCTTCGGTTAATAATGTTCCATTTGACTGCATTGTAATAATTTTTATACATGGGAGAGATTTACATTCTTTTACTAAATCGATAATCTTAGGATAAGCAAAAGGTTCACCTACAGAATCTATATTAATTTGATTAACTGAATTATCTTTAAGTTTTATAGCTTCTTTAATCCAATTTATTAAATAAGAAAGATCAACATCATAATTATATTCATGAGTAGGAGAATTAGCTGAAGTAGAACAAAAAGTGCATTTCATATTACAATAAGTAGAAGCACGAACTTGAAGCAAAGAAGAACCTCTATCGATAACGCCAATATGAATTAAACCTAATAAAGGGATTTGGCTAGATGAATCTATGTGAATCAACTTACTTGTTTTTTGTTCTTCTAATTGTTGGAATTTCATTATATAAAGATAATAAAAAAGATTATAAACTATAATGATTTCATTGAAAAACAAGATATTGAAATTTATAATTCTTATTGACTATAAATTACAATTTTATGTTTATAGGATCTAATCTTTCTATTAATGGTACTTTATCAAAATCTTCATCAGCAGATATAATTTCAAAAACTCCATTCAGTTCCATTGTAGCAACATGAATATAATTCATAGTAGAAATATTAAAATTATATTTACTTGAATATTTTATTATTAAAAAGTTTATATCATATTATTAGTATAGTTAGAACAGCATTAATATTTTCTTCTATGTTTAATGTTCTTTTTCCTTCTTTTTTTAGTAATAATTTTTTATATTTACTATATAAAATCTTATAAATAATGAATAAAGACAAATAATAATGTTATTAGGCAATATAATAGGAAAAAGCGGTACTAATGAATTTTATTTCTTAGTAAAAGGAAATGCTAAAAAATTTATGTATGTAAAAGCCCTACATAAAGAAGGATATAATGTATTAGCACAAATAGTTGAAGTAGAAAAAGAAAAAGAAGAAACAAAAGCAAAATGCAATGTTTTAGGATATAGAGATGAAACTTCTGTTTTACGCAATCTTAGGACACCATTAGAACCAGGATTAGAAATATTTTATGCAGAAGATGAATTTGTTAAAAAAATATTAGATTTAGAATTAAATAATAAAGGAGCATATATAGGGGTATTAGAAGATAGAGAAAATATTAAAGTCTATTTAGATTTAAATAAATTGATCACAAAACATGTAAGTATTATTGCAAAAAGCGGATCAGGAAAAAGTTTTTGTTCGTCAGTATTGTTAGAAGAAATATTAGAAAAGAAAATACCAATAGTTGTTATTGACCCTCATGGAGAATATTCTAGTTTGAAATATCCTACAGATAAAAAAGATCAATTAAAAAAATTTGGGATAGAATCAAAAGGATATTATAAACAAATACAAGAATATAGCCCTGATGTTGAAAAAAATCCTGAATCAAAACCATTAAAATTAAATGCTAAGGGATTAACTGGAAATGAATTAATGCATTTATTACCTGCTAAATTAAGCGGCAGTCAAATAGGATTGTTATATGGGGCAATGAGTGATGCAACAAGAATAGCTGACTTTGATCAAGTAATGTTAAGTTTACAAGCAGAAGAAAATAATGCAAAGTGGGCTTTGATAAATGTTATAGATTATTTAAAGAAATTAAATATATTTGCTGATATAGGAACAAACTTAAATGAACTTGTAAATGTGGGAAAATGTTCAATAATAAACTTAAGAGGAGTTCCGCAGGAAATACAAGAAATAGTTGTCTATAAATTATTAAATGATTTATTTAATACAAGAAAACAAGGAATAATCCCTCCATTTTTTTTAGTTATAGAAGAAAGCCATACATACTGTCCTGAAAGAAGTTTTGGAGAAGCAAAAAGTTCAGGAATAATTAGACAAATATTAGCAGAAGGAAGAAAATTTGGATTAGGAGTAGCTTTAATTACCCAAAGACCAGCAAGAATAGAAAAATCTGCTTTATCACAATGCACAACACAAATAATATTAAAAATAACTAATCCAAATGATCTAAGAGCTATAAGCAGTTCTGTAGAAGGAATAACATCAGAAACAGAAACAGAAATATTAAATTTACATATAGGAAAGGCAATGATAATTGGAGTTGCTGATATGCCTTTATTTGTAGAAGTAAGAGCAAGAAGAACAAGACATGGTGGTGAGAGTATAGATGTTGTAGGAACATTTGCAGATGCTAAAATAGAAGAAAATTCTATAATTCCAACAAATTTAACTGAACCTAAAAAATGGATTGGAACAAAAGAAGTTATTAGTATGATAAGACCTAAAATAATGAAAAATGATATAAGATTATTAGTTGATAAAGAAATAAAAATTTTGAAATCAATAATGATTCCATGTTATATGGTAAATTGTATTAAAGATCATTTTGAATTTAATATTTTAATAAATTTAAATAATGGAAATATTGTAACAGATATAGAAAGAGGTGTTGGTAAAAGTTTTATATTGAATTTAGATAAATTATCTGAAAAAGAAAATAAGATACTTAATTTATGTTTAGTTTTAAGTAAGGAATTTAATGCTGCTGAAATATTTTCTAAATCTGGATTAATGTTTTCTGAAGTATATGATATAATTAATAATTTAGTTAAGAAAAATCTATTGATTAAAAATAATGATAAATATTTATTAGGGGAATCATTAAACAGTTTAATTAATCTAAAAGATTTTGCATGTTATGAAAAAAATGAGTTTATATCTTTTGAATTTGATGATAAATTAGAGATTAAATATAAAATAAATGAAATTATTGAATTATTAAAAAGATTTACTGAAATTAAAAATTTTAAAGAGTGTAATTTAGTAAAATATGATATAGAATATTTTTAATTTAAATCTTTATTTTTAATATATGCCCCATCATTTGGATTTTTACATATATATACTTTATCTCCATTAAAACCACCTATATCTCTTCTATAAATACAATTTTCACCATTTTCACAAATAGGAATATCACGCGAATTATAAACAGTTATTATCTCTAATCTGTTACATAGACTATTAGGTATATTATTAAATATTTTTTTATTTTCTATAATTTCATTAGTTACCATAAATTAAATCATAACATAATATTTTTAAGACTTTCTTATTGAATTTTTTTCATAAAATGCGGGTAAACCTCTGGTTCCATAAAAACTTTATTAATCTTAACTGTCAAACCTTTATCATTATACATAATCTCTTCTGAAGATAATAAGGCATTTCCTAAAGCAACTAATTCATTTTTTAATGTTAGAATAGCTATTAAATCATCTTTGTTAATATTAGAATTAATTTTTGAAATACCCGGAATACTTAAAGTAGCACCATGACAAATGCTATCAACAGAAGAATCAATAATCCATATTTTCCCTAAATGTTTAGTTGCATATTCTACTGGTTTTAATATCTTAACTGCGATAAATATATAAAGATATTTATCTTATTTAAAATATGGAAACAGTTACAATATCAAAAGAAGTTTTTATAAAAATTTTAGCAGATGTAGAAACATTAATTGATGACGTTGAATTAGCACTAAATACTAAAGTTAGAAATAGAATCCATGATATAAAGATTAAAAAAATAAACGGAAAAACTGAAGAAGAATTAGATAATTACTTAAAAAATAGAGGAGTAAAAATTGAATGATTGGATTGTTAAAGAACATCCAGATTTTTTTAAAGATTTAGATAAATTAGGAAATAATGAATTAGAAATATTTTACAAGAAAAAGCAAAAAATAAAACAAAATCCTCTTAGACTAAAACATTTATCTGGAGGTGACAATTGTTATCGTGAAGAAATTACTTCTAATATTAGACTTGTTTACTATTTGGAAAAAAATTTTATATGGTTATTAATTATAGACAAACATGATGATGCTTATGATAAATTTAGACAAAGACTTTATACATTAAAGAATAAATATATCTAATTAAGATTTTCTAATAAAATGCGGGTAAACCTCTGGTTCCATAAAAACTTTATTAATCTTAACTGTCAAACCTTTATCATTATACATAATCTCTTCTGAAGATAATAAGGCATTTCCTAAAGCAACTAATTCATTTTTTAATGTTAGAAAAGCTATTAACTCATCTTTTTTAATATTAGAATTAATTTTTGAAATACCCGGAATACTTAAAGTAGCACCATGACAAATGCTATCAACAGAAGAATCAATAATCCATATTTTCCCTAAATGTTTAGTTGCATATTCTACTGGTTTTAGTATTTTTAATAATTCTTCTTCATTTCCTTCTTGATACAGAGTAAAAGCATCTTTTAAATCTTGTAAGGAATACCATTCATTATCATTAAAAGGACCTGCTTTAGTCCTAACTAATTCTTGCATATGACCATTTGTTTTTAGAAATTTAGCCCAGTCAAAACACAATTTTCTTATATAAGTCCCTGCTTGACAACCTACTTTAAATAAAACGTTTCTACCCTTAATTTCTATAATATCAATATAATAAATTTCTCGTTCTCTCCATTCTCTTTTAACAGCAGATTTAACTGGAGGCAATTGTGTAATTTTACCAATAAACTGTTTTGAGGATTCTAGAATTTTGTCTTTAGATATTTCAGAATGTAAATGCATAACACAAATATATTCTTTACCTGCCTTTAATAGTGAATCCATAACTTTTGTTGATTTATTAATAGCTAAAGCTAAAACTCCGCTGACATTTGGATCTAAAGTCCCACCATGACCGCATTTTTCAGCTCTTAAAATCTTTTTAACAAAATCAGCTACTTCATGTGATGTTGGGCCTTCAGGTTTGTTAATACATATTACCGAACCTTCTAATAATTCTTTAAGTGTTCTATCTTCTGGAGACTTACCATATTTTTTATCAGTTAAAGATTCCCTTTTTATTAATATTTCTCTATTTATTTCTTCAAACGGTAATTTATTCATAGAATTGGTGAATTATTAATGTTTAAAAAATAAACTATTATCCAATAATCCCGCCTTTAGGTTGCTCTTCACCAGGTTTTAAATATTTTAAGGCTATAGAAATAATGATTAAAATTATACCTATAATAAATAATAATAAAAATCTATTTTGAATAACATTAATTATCTTACTTGTTAAACCTAAAATTATATTTTTTAAAAATGGTTCAGTATCACTAGGAATTAAACTTTCTAAAGTAGTTAATTTAAATATTAAAATGAAAATAAATGTAACACCCGAAATTGTTAAATTAATGCCTACATTTTTAAGACCAGAAAGTCTATTTTCAGATAATAAAAATATTAAAATTAATAATATTATTGATATTATTAAAAAAATCCAATAAAACATTGAAAAAAAATTATGACCTTTCTTATTGAATGTAGTTTCTAAAGCATTAATACTGTCTTTACTAATACAATCTAAATAATCACAAGAATAATCTTTTTCATAATAAGTATTTATTATATTTGGTACTGTGATTTTTATTATATCGTCTATTTCTTTATTTTTTATATTATCACAAGATAAACCTAGTTCTTCTAATTTTTTTATATTATCTAATAAACTTACATCTGTACTTTCAGGGAGTTTGTTTATAGGAATAGTGTTAATTTTTTTAATTAAATCTGGATTAGAACAATATAAATTTATACCCTGTTTTATATCTTCTTCTTTAATATTATATTGTTTAAAAATAACTGGTTTCGCTAATGAAATAGTACCTAAGGCTGTATCTTTTATAAAATCTTTACTTGTTAATTTAGATAAACTAGAAGTAAAAACTGTTAATGATAATAATAATACAACTATAAAAGATAATAAAATTATACCTATTTTTTTTAAAGTTGACATAATAATATAAAATAATGTTTATATAAAAAACTATTTATTTTATCGTTTAGGCTCATGAGAATCTTTTTTACCAGGGCTTGAAACAACTTTTTCTTTTTTAAATTTACTGGCACTTTCATTGTCTGATTTTTTATCAGGTTCACCAACAATTTTATGATGCCCTTCATGTTCTTTATGCTGTTCTTTAACTAATTCTTTTTCAACTTCTTTTGCTAATTCTTTTTGTTTTTCCTTTTCTGTTTCAGGCTCATTTTTTTTATCTTTTTTACCTAACAATTTTTCTTTTAATGTTTCTTTAGTTTCTTTTTTAGGAAGATCAAAATCATGATCAACTAATTGTACATAAACATTCTCATCAATTTTTATAATTTTAACTTTTATTTTAGATACTGGATTTTTTTTACCCCTAGACCATAAAAAAAGATTAAGATCAATGCTTATTTTAACATTATTAAGAGAAACTTTCATGTGTTTTGAAACAAATTCTCTTAAAGCAGTCTTAGCTTTTTTTGTTCTTTTGTACTTAGGTGCTTTTAAAAATTCTTTTCTTAATGGAATAACAAATAGTTTTTCTTCTGCCATTTTATGCCCTTATCCTATTTCTACGCCAATTTCTTTTAATGTGAGTATATCTCATGGGATGAGTTTTCTTAAGACCTTTATTTATTTTAGGAATAAGCCAAATAGGGGCCCATCTAGTTTGTTTACGAGCTTTTGCTAACCTTAATTTCTTTGCTTTTGGTTTATTTCTTGCCATTTTTAATCTTTATTTATTACTGCGTTTTTGTCAATTAAGGACATACCTTTAGGTGTTATAACCCTACCTTTATGTACATTATCTTTCTTAAATTTAACTAGTTCAGCTTTTTCTAATTGTTGAAGTATATTTCTTAATATTTTTCCTGAAGCTCTTTGGAATTTAGCTGGACTATGTCCACGTCTTTTTTTACTTCCGTATTTAGTTCTTAATTTTGAAACACCAACAGGTCCACGTTTGTATACTGTTATTAAAATAGAAGCTGCTCTTTTATAAAACCAATCTTCATCAATTGGAGGCCTTTGCTTTGAAGGACTTGTCTTAACAAACATAGTCCATTCTGGGGCTTTAATTAAAGTCTTTAAACTAGAACTAAGTTTTTCTATTGATTCTTGAATGTCTGCGTCATATATTGTTGTCATTTTCTTTTATATATTCCTTACGGAATAAGTGAGTAAAATTTTACTCTTTTATAACTCGTAAGTAAGTGGAAAATTAAACTATTTAAAAAGGTTTCTGTATTTAGTTGTGTAGAGATTATAGTATAGAAATATATTTAAATCAAGGTTTTACCAATGAATAACTATGAACTTTTTACAAAGCATAAAAAATGTATTTTCTATTAATAAAGATATTAAAATTAATCAAGAAGAATTATTAAATTACTTACAAAGATCAAGGCAAAAATTATCTTATGCAAACGATTACATCAATAAATTCTTTGAAGGTGTAAGAGAGTTTCAACCAGCAAGAAGACATATACAATTATTTAATGAAGAAGTAAAAAATAAATTATTAATAATTAAAAGTGGGATAAGTAAAGGAAATGCTTTTTTAGACAATAAAATGGCAAATTCTATTGATACAATGAACACTATAAGATCAATGAACCAATTATCTGTTTTAATAAGTGAATGGATAGTATGTTTAAAAAAAGATGATGAGAATGTACAAGATTTAATTAAAATTGTAAATATAGAATTATGGGGAGAAGATAGAATGAAAAGAGGATTTCCAGTGCCTAAAAATAGAGATATGTTAGTAAGTTATCTAGAAGGAGTTGTAAATGTATTAAAAGAAGCTAAACAAGAAATAGAAACTTATAATATGGGTTTAAATTCAAATATACCACAAGAAAAATTAGAAAATTTAGAATGAATTATTTTTTAAATATTAAAATATTAGCACGGCCTTTTCTTATTTTTTCAATTCTACCTTTAGATTCTAATTCAGAAATAACTAAACTTATTTTAGATTCTGATAATGGAAAATGTTTTCTCAAATCTTTTTGATTTATTCTTGTTTCTTTTTTTATAATTTCAAAAACCTTCTCAAGAAGAGGATCATTATTTATTATTTCTTTATTAATATTTGATATTTTATTTTTATAATAAATAAATAAATAACCTAAAATCACAATTAATATTATGCTTATTATAATTGTTAAATTACTATTTTGTTGTTCAACAGATTCTAAAGGTGATAATTCTGATAAATTACTTGTCTCAATTTCTTCATCAATGTTTGG
Organism: Candidatus Woesearchaeota archaeon; assembly: GCA_964430545.1. Lineage (GTDB taxonomy): Archaea > Nanobdellota > Nanobdellia > SCGC-AAA011-G17 > GW2011-AR18 > CAYSFG01. The sequence goes on along the minus strand of CAYSFG010000025.1, from coordinate 2,995 downwards.
AAATAGTATTATATCAATATTATAATTTCCTTCTTGAGTTATTATTATATTTTCTGAACCTAAAAGTTCATTATTCCTTGAAAAAACACTTAAAGTGTAATTGCCATTATTTAACTCAAAAGAATAAAAACCATCTATAGATAAATATCTTTGTTGTGGATGGCTATTAACTTCAACTATAATATTTTTTATATTATTCAAAGAAAAATCATAAACTTTACCTTCTACTTTTGTTGCTATTGAAAGAGGCATTATTACTAGTAACATTACAATCAATAAAATATAAAGCTTCATTCTATCCTTTTGTAACTTTTTTAACTTTAAAATCCTTTCTTTTTTTAAAATAAGCTTTAATCAAGCTTTGTAAAGCTTTAATTCATTATATAAACTTTTAATAAAAGAATTTTGAAAGTATATTTATAAAGAAAGTAATATTTAGAAATCTATAAGTTTATTATAATCAAACAATGGAGGAATAAAAAAATGAAAAAAATAATTGCAATAATTATGATGGTATTATTATTAATTAATATTATGCCTATAGTACTTGCTGATGAAGTTACAGGATCTTTACAAGCAGATAGTTTAGCTATAAAACTTGATAATGAAGGAATGGGATTATATAAAAAAAGTTCTGTAACTGGACATTATATATTAAGTGGTTCTTCAGAACAGAATTATGGATTGAAAGGATATAACTTCAAATTTGGCGGTGTAACAGATTTATATAATGTTGCAGGCACAGAATTGATATTTAGCCAGAAACCTATTATATTAATAGAACCTACAGGACTTGCAGTAAGCTTATGGGAAAATGGATTAATTTATAGAAAAAATCCTGGTACAGAACGTTATAATTTAAGAAGTGAAGGAAATAATCAAGAAATAGATCTAGGAAATTATAAAGTAAAAATAGATGTTAAAGATTTGTATAATTCTGATGATACAGAAAGGTTAGTTAGTTCACAAACTGTATTAGTTGTTGAACAAAAAACTCCAAGACCTGTATTAATTAGCAATGAAGCTACAAAAACAAGAAAAGAATTTCAAAAAGAAATTAAACAAAAAATAGAAGAAAGAAAAGAAAATATTAAACACTTAAAAGATTTAAAATTAGATGAAAGAAAACTTGTTAAAGATAAATTACAAGAAAAAAAATATATATTTGAAGAATCTAAAAAAGAACTTCAAAAAACAAGACTTGAATTTAAACAATGTAATAACAAGAAAAGTGAAGAATGTCAAAATTTAAGGAAATTGGTAAAAAAAGACTTAAAAAGTTATTTATTAAGTTTAACTGAGAAACTCTCAACTTCTTTAGATAAAACAAAACTAAGAGTTAAAGATTCTAAACTTGATGAAACAAAAAAAGAAAGTATTTACTTGAGAATAGAAAAAGATCAAGAAACTATAAATCTTGTAAAAACTAAAATTGATCTATTAAGTGAGACATCTGAAAAAGATAATATTAATGTAGTATCTAAAGAACTTAAAGAAGTTTGGTCAAATATACAGACTACATTAAAATTTGTTAATTCTGTACTTGTAGAAAAAAGAATTGGCAATATAGTTGAAAGAGCAGATAATCTTGAATTAAGACTAGATAAAATAATTGCAAAACTAAAAGAACAAGGAGCAGATGTGAGCCAAATACAACTAAAAATAGATGAATTTAATAAACATGTAGAAATTGCAAGACAAAAAAGAGATGAATCTATAAAACTATTTGCAGAAGCAAAAATTATAGATCACCCAGGAGCTGAAATAAAAGAAAAAATAAAGATGGCACATGAAATATTAAAAGAAGCCCATCAAGAACTTAAGAAAGCACATGAAATATTAAAAGAAATAGTAAAATTAATAAAAGAGCAAAAGAATGGAAATAAAGTATTAGAAGAAACAAAAGATAGTGTAAGTGAAACACAAGTTGATGTTGATACACAAACTAATACAAATACTGATGTTAATCTGGTAAGTGTATAGGGGTGATGAAATTTGAAAAATAAAACAATAATCTTGTTATTTATTGGAATGCTCTTAACTTTAATTGTTTTAGGATGCACTCAAAATAAATATATAGAAAAGACATCTGAAAATCAAGATACAGTGGACTCTTTTGGTAATGATATAACACAAGTTGATGGTTTAAGTACGTCAGAAGATCTAGAAGATTTTGATGATAGCAGTTTTAATATAGATGATCTTTAAATTCTTTTTTTTTTTGAACATAATTTATTAAAAAAATATTAAAGTTATTTTATAAAATTAGTATTTTTATTAAAGTTTTAACATTATAAATTATGTTATATTCTAAACTTTTTATTATGCAGTAACTTTTATTGATAGAGTATCTTGAATGCCTTCACCAAGACCAGTTACTACAATTTTACAAACTTTATTGCCTAAATTGCCTGTATTTTTGCTTTCAACTCTTAATTTTGTGTTTCTGTATTCACCAGAAGGAATGATATGCGAATCAGAATCAGAACTTAAAGTTTCTTCAAAACTACAAGTTAGATCATTATCTTCGCTTTTAGTGCTAACTTTTGCTTTTGCTGTCGTTTTATCTTCGCCTAGATTTACTAATAATATAGATATAATTTGAGATTCACCTTTTTTAATTTCTATTTTATCTGGAGAGATTACTAATGGTTTATCTTTTTGGCTTAATTCATCAATGCTGCCTTCAGCTTTTTCAAAAGCAGTTTTAGCTAAATTACCACCTTTAGTGAAAACAAATTTAACGAAAACTAAACCAAGAATTAATAATGTAACACCTAAGACCATAACAATAATAGTTGTCATGGACATTTCAATCGCACCTTTTTTATTTATCATAAGAACTAATCTAAGAGAATTTGTATATAAATGTTTTTATTTTTTGTATTTACTTAGGCGTCTGAATTTGTCTATCGATAAGCAAAAATTACAAAAAATTCATTCCATGGCTGAACTTCAGAAAGTTAAATAATTACTATTTTTTGAGTTGTGAAAT
>CAYSFG010000024.1:0-99961 GCA_964430545.1 Candidatus Woesearchaeota archaeon | reverse complement strand
AAAGATTTTTATGATAATATCTTTAATAATTATGATCAATATGAAAAAAATAAAATATGCATATTTAACAATGGTAATCATAGTATTGCTTCATATTTACATTCTGCACATAAACATATACACTACTTAAATATTAGTATTGAAGGAAAGCCTATCGGTACTGTTATATTAATGGAAGGGGAAGGAGAGAAGAAAGGGGAAGATACAAAGAAATATTTAATAGTTGAAGGATTGTTAGGAAACCTTACAAACATAAAAGAAAAGGAAAAAATATATGATTTTATACTTGAAAGTGTAAAATCTTTTGCTAAAGAGAAAGAACTAGAAAAAATATTTTTTAATGCTTCTCATTCAGGACATCAAAAAGAGCCAGAAGAATTTCTTGAGTATACCGCAAAAAAAGCAGAACAAAAATATAAATTTGATAATACTACTACTTTTGATTTACAAAAACCAAAAAATGTTTATATATATAATACATCATGGTTTACGCATAACTTAACTATAGAACGGTGTATAATCCCAGGAGTGTCTCATATTTATAAGAAAAATTCTTTATATGACGAAGAACAATATGCAGATACATTTTATTTATATTATAAAGAAGAAAAAGGAGCAAAAAATCCTTTTAATAAATTAATTGGTTATGCAAAAGGATTTGAAATTGAAATAGATTTAGAAAATAAAGAAAAAAGTGAAGTCAAAGATGGAAAAAAACCAAAGAAGAAAAAAACATTATCTAAGATATTAGGTTTTGGCTTACCTCTTATATTGTTAGGAGGATATGCTTATTTTGTTAAACAAAATGAAGTATATTATTGGGGTAATATTATTGATAAAAATAATGAAAGTGATATTATTCATGTTAATAATGAATTAAATAATATACTAAAAGATGAATGTAATGGGCTAATTGAAAGTGGTCAAATAAAATGTAAAAAGTATGACTCATGTATATTAAAAAGTAAAGAAAAAATAACTTATCGTGATAGGGGAGATAAAACAATAATATTAAGAGAGCTAAAGTGTATTCCTGGTTATTCTGAAGAAAAAATCCAACCTCCAGGTTATCAAACACAAGAAGGTTATGATTATTTATATGCCAATTACTATAACTATCTACCTGATTTTTTATATAAACCTAGAATAGTTTTGTATGAAAACTCACATGGTCGTATTAATGAACTAACTTTTCCTAAAATTAAGATAGGAGAATTAAAGTTTAAAACTAAGGCTGGGGCTCGTAGATTTGTAGATTTAATTAGAACTCAAATAGCAAAAATAAATAGAGTAATAACTTATCCATAATTATTTCACTCTCTGCACATACTTAAACTGATTAAAAACAATAATAGAATCATAACTTATAATATTATCAGCAAACTCAGTTCTTATCTCATCTAATATCTTATGAAACTCAGAATTATTTTTAGCAAAAACACTGAACTGATAGTCCCATCTTCCAAGAAACCTCATATACCATAAAATATTAGGATGATATTTAATATAAGCAAAAAATTTATTTCTATTAACATTTTTAAATTTAAAAAATACCTTCCACCATTGATAACCCAAAGCACTAATAGAAGCTAGAGGAACAAATTTCTTAATAACACCAGAACTAACTAATTTTTTAATTCTATTTTCAACTGCAATAGGAGCAAGATTAATTTTAGCAGATAACTCCCTAATAGTTATTCGGCCATCTAATTTTAATAATTCTAAAATATCCCTATCTTTATCATCTATTTTAGTTTCTTCTGTATTTGACAAAGCAAGTTTAAACTCTTTCTCAAATGTAGAACCCTTTAATTCAAATATCTTCATATCTTTAGGATCAATTTTTTCTAATAATAAACTTAGACCTAAAAAATCTTCTTCTAATATCTCCATAAAATCATAATCTTCTATTATAATATGATATTTATCTACAATCTTATCTAATAAACCTATAAACTCTTCTTCATTTTTAACTGTAAATATAATTTGAATATCATAACTGCCAGAACAATTCTTTAATCTTGTAACTTCATTCAGCTCATGAAGATAAGCAATAAAATCTTTTTCAGAATTAACAGTTTTTAATTTAATATAAACTATAAAATTTTTTAAATCTAATTTTTTGTGATTTAACAAAGTCAAACAACCATGCAAGAAATCATTTTCATTCATTTTATTTATTCTATAAGCAACTGTTTCTCTATTTAATCTCAATTTTTTAGCCAAAGCAGTAGTAGAGTATCTTCCGTTTTCTCCTAATAAGTATAATATTTTTTTATCTGTTAAGTCAAGTTTAATATCCACTTTTGTAGTATCCTCTTTATACAGATCTAGTTCCTTAATTTGTCCTATAAGTTTATTGTTTGCCATTTCCTATAAAAATAATATAAATCAATAGATATTTATGCTTTTCGTAAAAAATTTGATGAAATGTTTTTTATATTTGTTTTACAAGTTATATGCTACTATGAATATTAACAGAAGAGAATTAATGAAAACCTTAAGTGCGATGACAGTTTCTGGTCTATCTTTTTTAGGATATGAAAATAATGGGAAGGCAAAACTACTTGAACAATGGAAAGGCAATATCCAAAATAAGAATATACCCTCTCAGAATAATTTAGAATTAGAAGAAATAATAAAAAAAGCAGAAGAATATGTTGAAAAAAATACAGATCGTTGGCTAGAAGAATATGTAAAACCTTTTGTCGCTATAGAAAGCATAAGTGAACCTGGAGAAAATAAACAAGTAGATGAATATAGGTGGAATGAAAGAAAAAAAGCTCTAGAATTTTTAGCAGATAAATTAAAAAAATTAGATATTATAGTTGATGATATTTATGTTAGGGAAGGCGGAGACGAGATTAAAGATCCTAATAGTGGAAAAATGGTATTAAATAAAAATTATAAAAGAAATATGTTTTTAATAGCTCACAGAAAATCAAATAAAGATAATGCACTTACACTATTACAATATGGACATGCAGATGTAAAACCTGAGACAATTATAATAAAACCAGAAGATAAATGGACATGTGGGTCGCCAACACAACTTTTAGAGGCGAAAAGACCACTTACGGATTATATCCATGATGTAGAAATAGAAATAAATGGAAAAAAAGTAAAAGATAAGGAAATATGTGCAAGAGGAGCAGAAGATGATAAGTCACAATTACTAACTTATTTATTTGCAGCTGAAACCTATTTAGCATTAGCTAAGGATATACCTATAAATTTAAAATTCTTATTTGAGGTAGGAGAAGAAATAGGCAGTCCTTTAGGAAAAGAATTTGTAAAAGAAAAAGCAGATTTATTAAAAGCTGATGCAGTAATAATCGAAGATGGAGAATCTGCAAGATATGGGGTTCCATTTATTGGTTATTGGCTTAGAGGAATAATAAAAGGAAATATACTACTAAAAGTTGCAAATAATTCCGGGCATTCAGGAAGTAAAGCATATTTACCAAATGCAATAAAAGATATTTCAAGAATAATTGCACAGATAGAGGATCCTATAACTGGAAAAGTAATTGTAGAGGGATTTTATGATGGAATTATACCTCTAACAAAAGAAGATAAATCTTATTTTAAAAAACAACTAAAAAGATTTGGAAGTGAAGAAGATATAAAGAAAAAATTTGAGTTAGAAAGATTCCAGGGAGAAAAAGAGTATGGAATATTAGAAAGAACAACACAAAGACCATGTTTTGATGTACATAATATTATTGGCGGATCTAATAGTACTTTAATCCCTAATACTCTCGATGCATATTTTACAGTAAGAATTGTTCCGGGACAAGATCCTTTACATGTTTATCAAGCATTAGAAAAAAGAATAAAAGAAATTGCTAAAAATTTAGGAATGAAAGAAAATGAAATAAAAGTTGAATTAAAAGATTATGTCAAGGCATTTCATACTTCATTAGAAAGACCAATATATAAAATAATTTCCGAATCATTAAAAAAAGGATATAAAAGTAATGAAATAGATTACTTAATGAGTGGTGGAACAGAACCAATATCACCAGCATTTTCTGAATATATAATAAGCCCGAGAACTGGAAAAAAAGCTGATATAATCATGACTGGATGGGGGGATAAAGATTCTAATGCTCATGCCAAAAACGAGAGAATATTAATTAAATATGGTATAAGTATGGGAATAATATCTAATATAATAATTTATTATAATCTTAGTAAATATTTTGGAGGAGAAAATGGAAAATAAAAAATTAGAAGAAAAAATTGGACTAATAAATAATATGAAAAATTTTGTTATTAAAGGACTAACTACAGGACTAATTATAGGAACTATGTATGCTTGCGGAGATGAAGAAAGTGAAGAATCTGGTGATCCTTGCGGTGGATGTGAAGAAAATTATCATTGTGAAAAATATGCTTACTTAGATACTTGTTATGGTGGCAGAGAAGGAGAGAGACAATACGAATGCGCTAAGGTAGGTTATCGCTGCATTGAAGACTTTGGTTCAAATTAATAAAAAAATCATGTGAAAGAGAAAATGGAAAATAAAAAATTAGAAGAAGAAATAATAAAAAAAATAAGGAAGGAAAATAAAACTATGAACAAAACTATTGCATTTGCTAAGAAGCACCCTATATTAATCCCCACAATGGCCTTAGTAGTTGCTAGTGGAATATATTGTGGTATAACAAGACAAGCATACTGTACTGCAGCAGAGGGAGAAGTAATTGAAGAAAAATACGTATATGAAAATGAAAATACTAAGCATTATGTGCTGTTTATGAAAGTTATGGAAGAAGTGAAAAATAAAGAAGAATTCTATGTTTTAAGAGTTAAAGAAAATGAGGAAATGCCTGTGGCAGTTTTAGATAATATTATCCAACCTGGAATGAGTATTGCTTTCCCTTACTTAAAACCTAGATTTTTGACTGGTACTCCGGATTTTGTTTATACCCCAGCACGTTTTGGAACTATTGCTTCAAATGAGATTATGGTAATTCATCCTTGGGAAAGTTCTGAAACAGTTAGAAATACTCTAGAAAAAAAAGTAGAAGAAAGAAAAGAAAAAGAGTATGAAAGATTTATGACTGAAGTACGCATGGAATCAGGGGCATACCATTATTGATATGATAAAAATTATGAATTTCAAAAAGACAATATAGGAGAGAAAAAATGAATAAAAAAATCATAGCATTAACTGGATTATTATACTTGGGGTGTTCAGAATATGTAAAACCTGATATAATAAATACAAAAGATAATTCAGTAGAAAAATTATCTTATAAAATAAAAAAAGAAATTGAATCAGAATGCGATAGAAGTTACATCACCAAAATTAAAGGAAATACACTAATAATTTGTGATGAGAAAATTGATAATAAATATAGACAAAAATTTGGATTACCATTAGAAAAAATATGTGATGTAAATATTGAAGAAAGACATTTCCCACCAGTAATTGAATGTCTCTGGAATGATGTATTAATTGTTAAAACTGAAGACAGTTATTTTCAAATAAAACTTCCAGATCAAAAAATAAAAAATGTTGGTTCTTTACTTGCAGATTATATAAAATCAACAGGAAATGAATGTCAAGATAATATTCAGGAGGAAAAATAAAATGAAAATTAAAAAATATTTAGGAACAGCATTAGCAATAGGTGGAACATTAACAATATTAGGATTATCAGGATGTGCTACACCTAAAGATGCTGATGGAACTTCAATGAGGGTTTCAAATCCGGAATCAGTGGTTTATGGGGTTACACCAAATACTGCAAGAAGTTTAGTAGAATTACTTAAAGATGAGTTTGATTATGTAAATTATATGACTAAATGTGCAAAAAGAGATGAGAAAAATAATTGTTTAGAAGAAGATTATGTAATAAGGGGTCATAAAAATTCTGGACATATGAAAATTGCAGTTTGGGGTTTAAATTTAAGTAATGTTTGTAAAGCATACACTATGGGAATCCCTATATTAGATTATATAACCGGAGATGATATTTATGCTGATATGTCTGATGGTTCAGTAATTGGTTATAGAATGACTAAATCAGTTGCTGAAATACTTGCAGAATCATTAGAAGTATTAGCAAAAAGCAAGAAAAATACAGAAAGATGTGAAGAATGGGGCAAAATGATCGTTAAGAATTATGGATTATTTGGTCCAGCTAATTGAGGTTTAAATGTTTAATAAAAAATATATTTTGCCTTTTTTATTTAGTTTAGGATGTGCTACTACGAATACCCAAAACTCACCTAATGTAGAAAATATATACAGACCTACAGGTAAAGCAGATATAAATAAGGCAGATAGAGAACAAATATATTCAAATTTAGAAGATAATTTTACAGGAGAATATACAAAAACAGAAAACTATGACCAGACAAATTATAAAACAGAAATAGATTTAATTGAAAGAAATTCTGAAAATAAAAAAGTCGGAATAATAAAACTAGGTAATGAAGAACTGGATATATCTAAAATTGCAAAGATTGCTGTTGTGAAAGTAAATAATAATAATAATAAACGTCTTTTATTTGCTTATGAAACAGAATTAAAACAGAAAAGTGGATTATCCTATCTTCAAATAAAATATTATGATTTTGAAATAAAAAAAGATGCTGAAACAACAGCAGAATATCTTGAAACATTGAGTCAAGATTATAAAAGTATTAATATTGGTATGATAAAAAAAGTTGATAAAAAAATAAAAGATAATAATTATAAATTTTTAAAATTAAGTAATAAAGACGTAAAAGTTATATGCGAAAATGGAAATTTAGAAGAAAAACATGTAGAAATTATTGAAAAAATGTATTTTGATGATTGTGATACAGATTATAAAACAGAAATTAGCGATATAAAAAATAGAATAATAGAATTAAGAAAAAAACATTTAAGAAAAAATGTTTATTTATTATATTGCGGAAATGCAGATATAAGACCACCAACAAAATGCAAATATAAATCAAATATGGAACTTAGTTATAACAGGGGGTTTAATCTGGCTGACTATTTATATGAAAATTTAGGAAATTCTTTAGATAATACTGTGTGGATGGTTTATCCTAATAATGATAAAAAAAATGAAAGAAGTGTTTCTATTTATTTTGTGACTGAAAAAGATCAAATTGTAAAAAAGTAATTATTTATAATTTAAAAATACAAATATTTATATAATAATTATAATACTTAAGTATCAAAAATGGTACAAAATATTATTATTATTTGTACACTAAAATAAAAAATTAACAATAAGGGAAATATCGGAAAAAACTAAAATTCCTACATCCAGTGTACAAAGATATTTATTATAATTAAGAAAAAAACAAATAATCAATAAAGAAAACAACCCAATAATAAAAAATTATTACAAGTTCTTAAAAATATTTTTTATGATAAATAAAATACATGAATCTGAACTAGTAGATTATCTATTAAAAGAATTAGAACCTTCAATAATAATCTTATTTGGCAGTATAAGAAAATGAGAATATGATGGTAAAAGTGATATAGACTTTTTTATAGAAACTCTAAAAAATAAAAATATTAATTTGTCTAAATTTGAAAATAATCTAAATCATAAGATACAATTACATATAAGAAATATACAACTACAACTTTTTAATAATTTAGTAAATTGAATAAAGTTGTATGGATATTTAAAAATAAAATGATAAAAAAATGCTTTGGGATAAATGTAAAGAAGAATTTATCAAAATTGTAGAAATTGATAAAGAAAAGATCTCTTCAATACTTAAAACTGTGAAATTAAGATTAAAATATGTAAAGTCTGCAGATGTTAATAAAGAAAATATCTCTTTTATTATATAAGAATATTATGAAGTAATTAAAAAATTACTAGTTGGAATATTGTTATCTAAAGGACTTAGATCAAAAAATCATCAATATTTAATAGCATATTTTTAATATAATTTTTTTATTTAAACATTTTTTTGTTTTTAAAAATTAGAAACTTTTATATTACAAAATAATCTAATAAAATCAATGAAAAAAGATAACAATAAAAAAATAAATTTTAAAGATTTTATTTTAGGCGGGCAAGATGGTCTGGTAAATGTATTAGGATTAGTATTAGGAGTTGCAAGCGCCACATTAAATACACAAATCGTAATAATAACAGGAATAGTAGCAACTTTAGCAGAAAGCGTTAGCATGGCAGCAGTAGCATATACAAGTTCTAAAGCTGCAAAAGATTATTATTCTGGAAAAATAAAAGATGATAAAAACTATAATAAAAAAAATGAAGATAAAATATTGTTTAAAGAATATAAAAATCCATTAAATAGCGCTTGGGTCGTAGGTGTATCTACAATTTTAGGAAGTATAATTCCATTGTCTCCATTCTTTTTTTTAAATATAAAAACAGGGATGATAATTTCTATAATAATTTCAGCAATAGCATTATTTATAGTCGGAGCATTAAAAGCTAAAACAAGCATAGGAAATTGGAAAAGAAGCGGGATAGAATTAATGATGATTGGAATGATTGCAGCATTAGTAGGATATGGAGTTGGATTGTTGTTGAAAATAAATGTTATTAGTTAAACTTTTAAATCTTTAGAAATAAACAATTCTATGACAAACTTATATGAAAAATATATTGGACACATTGTAGAAATAGAATTTAATGATATTAGTTATAAACATATACCTGTTATTACCAGAATTAAAGACGTTGATGAACAAAATATTTTAGTTGGTCCATTTATCCCATATTTTAGTGAATATCTTGAAAAAGATAGTGCAATGTTAAAACTTAGAGCTATTGTTGAGATATTAGGTAAAGATAATATAAATGAAAATTTAAAAAAGAGAGGATTGCAAGATATCACACTTGAACTAATAATTAATAAATCAATAATAGCAACATGCAAACCATTTGTAAAAAAATAAAATAATTCTCAACTTAAAACTAATATCCTATAAAGATTAACTATAGTGGTATAAATATTTTCTATTATTAACCTAAAATTAGTTTAAACCAATCTTCTCTAAAATTTCATTTTTATTAAATTCTTTTAAATCATCCAAGTTTTGACCTGTACCTAAAAAAATAATAGGTCTATGGATAACATAAGAAATAGAAATTATTGCCCCACCTTTTTCATCTATATCTGTTTTAGTCAAAATAACCCCATCTATTCCTATACTATCATTAAAATCCTGAGATTGTTCTAATGCATCATTACCTGTTATTGATTCTCCTATAAAAATTTTCATGTCTGGTTTAGAAACTCTAATTATCTTTTCCATTTCCTGCATTAGGTTTTTATTTGAATGTTGTCTACCTGCAGTATCAATTAAAACAACATCTATATTATGTGATTTGGCAAATTCAATTGAATCAAAACAAACAGCAGCAGGATCACTCCCATAATCATGAGCAATAACTTTAACATTTAATCTATTTCCCCATTCTTTAATTTGTTCAATAGATGCAGCACGAAAAGTGTCAGCAGCAGCTAATATAACAGATTTTTTATATTTTTGTAGATAATTAGTTACCTTAGCTATGGTTGTTGTTTTGCCTGCACCATTTTGCCCTACAAAACAAATCACATAAGGTTTTTTATTAAGTGTATTAATTTTTTGAATTAAATCAAATCTGTTTACTAAAAATAAATCTTCAATGCTCTCCTTTAAAAATAATTTTATAGTTTCTTCAATAGCACTTCTTTTAATTGGTTTGTCTAACAAATCTTTCATTAAATCTTCTCTTATTTTGTCTATAACTTCTAAAGCTACATTATTTTCTAACATTGTTAATTCTAATTCATTAAATAACTCATTAAATCTTTCTTGAGAAATCTTAGTTGTTGTAAGTTTTTCTTTTATAGAACTGAATAAACCTTTTTTTTCATCTTTTTCTATTGGAATAGGATAAACTTCTAAATTTTTTTTATGAGAACTTATTTCATTGCTTTCTTTTGATAATTCTTTAGGATCAAACTCTTCTGCTTTAAGTGTAAATTTTTCTTTTAATTTAGAAAAGAAACCTTTCTTATGTTCTTCAACTTCTTGGTTTATTTCTTGGATATTTTCTTTAATTACAATTTCTTTCTTAGGCTCTTCTTTAATTTCTGCTTTATGTTTAATTGTTTCTGAATGTTTTTCTTTACGCTTTGTTCCTTTTTTTTCTCTAACTTTTTTCTTAGGCTCTTCTTTAATTTCTGCTTTATCTTCGACAATATCTAATTCTTCTTTTATATCATTTACTTTTTCTTCTACTTCTGACTCTTCTTCTACCTTCTGGGAAAATTTAGATATTACATCCTTTAGTTTATCTTTTAAAAATCCAAACATACAATTAACTATTTTATAAAGGTTTAAAAGGTTTTTTATTTAGTTTTAAGTATTATAGTTGTTCATAGTAAGAAATAACTTTAGAATAATCACCTTTTTTTATTAATTCATGAAGCCTTTCATAATCATTATCAAATTTATTGTTATTTTGAATGTTTGATTTTTGAATATTTTTAACTGAATTATTTAATGGATATTCAAATATAGGTTTGGAAGGTATTATTTTTGGCTTCTTATTTGATAATTCAAAAGCTTTCTTAATAGAAACATGTTTGTATAATTCTTTCAATTTATTATATAACTCTAACTTCTTTTCATGATCTAATTTATCTAATAATTTTTTATAAACAACAACAAGTTCTGAAAAATTTTTAGTAGCTTCACTAAGTTGATTTTCATCTAAATAAAAATATATCTGCTCACATTTATCATTAAAGTCTCTTATATTAAAATTGTAACTATAAACCTCCAAAAAAAACTGATAATGTTTTTTAGTATAATCAAGAAGAGGTTTTATAGATTCTTCATTTTCAGACTTTAGATCATACACTATATCATGTATTTCTGATATTTCATGTTTCAAACCTTGTAAATTGCCTTTCTGAGCGAGAATATAAGCCTGGTTAATACTTAAGTACAAATTCAATTCTTTATATAATACTTCTAAATCTTTCTTAAGCTTCTCAGTTTTTTCTTTTACATCTAAGGTAGAGAAAGCATCATGAATTCTATTATATAATCTTATAGCATCTTCAAATTTTTTTTCTTTAATATTAAAATATGCCTCTTTTAGTAAAGAATTTAATTCTCCTATCTTTTTTGATTTGTTCATAGGTAAAAGTTTTAGTGTTTAGTTTAAATATTTTTCTAATTTCTTAATTAATAAAGTAGCGTAAGAACCTTTAGAAAGAAAAAATAATAAATTACATTTATACTTGTTTTTGTGCATTTCATCTTTTTCAAAATTATAATTAATATTTTTAACATCTATAAAAGCCGGTCTATAAGCAGATTCTGCAACTAATTCAGGTAATGATTTAATAATAAAATCAGAAATTGAAACATCTTCTTCTTTCAAAATAAATTCAGCAATATCTTTAATTTCTTTAGTAAATTTAACATCAAAACCTATCAATGGAATCTTAAAATTTTTAAACTTGGCATTAGTAATATTTAACTTACCTATATTTGTTTCGATAGTGTAATGTTCTGATTTTTCTAAATATTTTGATAAAATCATATTAAATAAATAAGATTGATAAGAAGATAAATAAAATCTTAGTAATCTTCTTTGCTGATACCTTAAGGCGCCAATATAATCATTATTAACAACATTAAGAGTCAATAATTCACAAGCTCTCTTAAAATCTTTTTTAATAATTGCTTTCCCAACTAGATGGGTATTATTTTTATTACCAAAACGTTGGTCATCAAAATAATTTTCTAATGATAATTTACTTGGAAGATTTGAAACTTTATTTAAATCTCTAATAATAATATTAAAGTTATTGCCTTTCAAATCACCTAAATTAATACGTTCTACAGAATACCCGCAGAATTCTAATTTAACATCATTAATTTTAATTTTTTCTATTCTTTCTTTAGGAATTTTAAAAAAAGAAATAAATTGTGATGTTATAGCCTGCTTATCTTTATTGCCTGCAAAACCTATAAATTTTGATTTAGTATTCAAAGATTTAGCTAGAGCTGTTATTATTTTAAAAGAATCCCAATTTTTCTTTGTTAATTTAAATATTGAATAATTAGTCTTTCTATCTACAATTTTTAACTTTATTTCTTCATTAACAACAAAATCTTCTGGAATTTCCTTAATAATCATAAAATTAATTAATAAAAAGGTTATATAAACAGTTCTATTAAGTAAAAGGCATCAATAAATATGTAATCTTTTTAGGCATTAACTTTGATAATAAATTAAGAATAAAACCTGTAACTTTAAATCTTAAAAATGGGAGAGATAATTTAAGTAAGTTATCATCATTTGGAAAACGTTCGCACTTGTAACATATAGATCCTGCATTTTTTTTAAAATTATTATAATTAGAATTATGTTCACCAATACCTAAATGAATATTCAAATTTTTCCTAGAAGCATAACGAATAGTTTCATCATAAAGTTTATTGACACATCTATACTTAAAATATTTTTCATTACCACCACCAATTGATCTATATAAATTATCTTTATATTCAAAACAAAATGAATAGGCAATTATATCATTTTCATATTTAATTAAAAATAACAAAGAAGAAGGACATTTCATAAACTCTACAAAAAATGTTTTTGGCAACCTAAATGAATTATGGCGTTTCATTTGTAAATTATAAATATTATAAACTTTTGATAATGTCTCTTTATCAACTTCATGTAAAATACTTATAGTGTGAATATATTTTCTACCATTTCTAAGCCCGTTCTTAAATGAATTGGTGTAATCTTTTATAATCTCTTCATAAGGTTTTTTATGTATTATTGAATATTCTATAAAAGATGGATTTTTAAAATTAGAATTAATCTCTGGTAGCACGGAAATATAAGATATGTTATTTTGTTGCATTAATAATCTAAAATCTTCTTGGTAATTATTTATACTAGGATTTTTATTTTTTAAAGTAATAATTTTATTATTTTCTATATATTTTTCTTTAATAATTATATTAGTTGTTTTGGAACAAAAGTGTAAATATTCTTTAGTTAAATAAAAATTATTTGTGAAGGCCTGCTCAAAAATATTTGACATGGTAATAATAGTTAGTTTCTTTTATATAAAATTAATTATATTCAATATTACAGATAATGTTTTAAAAATAGTATATTTAAATAGTTTGTTTATACAACAATAATCTTTAAAAATAAAATAATATAAAATGATAATATGAAAAAACTGCCAAAATTAGAGCTTAGATTATTTGAAAATACAATAAAGGAACTAATAGAATTAGAAGTAGGATCATTCTTTGAAAAGAAAGAGATTGAAGGATTTGAAGTAAAAATTGATAGTATTAGTTATACAATGATAAAAAATACAGAAATATCACAAAAGTCCGGCCAACCTATTACTTATGGCTTAGCAATAGCTTATAGAAGTTATTTTAAAAAATAGAATTTTTAAGAATATAAATCTTTAAAACCTGTAAAAATCTTATAGTTTTATGGCAGATGATTCATTAATAACATATGATAATTTATATGAAATATTAAGAATAGAAAAATACAAAAAAGAATTACAAAGAATAGAAAAAGACTTCTATGAAAAAACTGCAAGATATCTAAATGAGAAAAAAACAATATTACAAGGATATGAAGCAAAAGACAGCATATTTGCATCACAAAGTATAACAAAAACAAAAAGACAGTTAGAAAATGCATATATGATATTAAAAGAATTATATGAAAAAAGAGAAGGAAAAATAGTGCAAATGGCATTATTTAACTCAAGAACAAATACTACATTACCAGATACAGAATCATTATTAGAAGATGAAAGAAAATTCTATAACCAGATAACAGAAAACTTAATAGGAGGAAGGAATGGAATACTCATAAATGTATTAAATGGAAAAAAACCAGAAATAAAATCAGAAATTAAAATAAACTTAAATGAAAAAACAGCAAATAAAATGGTAAGAATATTAAACGAAGTTCAAAAATTTGTAGGAGAAGACATGAATGTTTATGGACCATTCAAATCTGAAGATGTAAGTAATCTTCCTTTAAAAGTAGCAGAAATATTAATAAAACAAAATAATGCTGAAGAGATTTAGAACTAATCCTTAAATAAGCATACCTTTAAAATATTTGTAATCATGTAAAAAAAATAAAATATAAGTCACTAAGAGAATTACACAATAAATAAAACTGTAAAAAGCTTTATAAATAGTTTCTATTATCTAACACATATGAAATTACCAAAGATCATAAAAAGATATTGTCCTCATTGTAATAAATCAACAGATCAGAAAATAGACCAATATAAAAGTGCTGGAAAAAGAGGATCACTAAGCCGTGGCTCAATCGCAAGAGCTAAAAAAAGAGGGCAAGGAAGAGGAGCTGGTAATAAAGGTAAATGGGGATCAAAACCTGCAATCTCAAAATTCAAGAGAACTGGGGCAAAAGCAAGTAAAAAAACAACATTGAGATATACTTGTAATATATGTAAAAAAGCAACACAACAAAGCTCAGGATATAGAGCTAAAAAAGTAGAATTTGTATAAAAATGAAAAAACTAAAAGAAACAAAAACAAATTTTGTAAAAGTAAGATGTAATAAATGCAAGAATGAGCAGAACATATTCAATGCAGTAAGTAGTAAAGTAAATTGTTTAGTATGTGGAGAATTAATGGCAGAACCTACAGGCGGAAGAGCAATATTTCGCGGTAAGGTTTTAGAAAAATTAATATAAAAGTTTGTATAATCATTTAGAAAAAATAAATACTTGATGAACGTATTCTTAAATATTTTTAAACTTGACAATCTTTAACAACTAAACATTAAAAAGCAGTAAGTAAACTTTATAAATCTTAATAAATTCTTAAAGTTACAATGTTCTATAAGAAGAAAGGCAAACCAGAAATTGGAGAAGTTGTAATTTGTACTGTAAAAAGAATATTACCACATTCAGTTTTTGTAAGTTTGGATGAATATGCAATAGTTGAAGGCATGGTACATATATCAGAAATAGCACCAGGAAGAATAAGAAATCTAAGAGATTATGTAATAGAAGGTAAAAGAATAATTTGTAAAGTAATAAGTATAAATTCACAAGGAAATATAGACCTATCGCTAAGAAGGGTAGGAATGGGAGTGATGGCTACAAAATTAAATGACTACAAACAAGAAGAAAAAGCTGAAAAATTACTAGAACAAATAGGTAAAGAACTAAAATTAGATTTAAAAACAATGTATTTTGAAGTAGCAAATAAAGCAATAGAAAACTATGGAAGTTTATATAATTTTTTTCAGGCAATAGTAGAAAGTGGAAAAACACCAGTCACCAAACTAACAAATAATTATAATTTAACTGAAGCCTTGGTAAAAACTATACAAGAAAAAATAAAACCGATAGAATTAAGCATAAGTGGAACATTGACAATTAAAAGCTATCTTGGAAATGGTATAGAATTAATCAAAGAAATATTATTAAAAATAAAAGGGAAGGGATTAGAAGTTTCTTATTTAGGCGCACCAAAATATAAAATAATATCAAAAGCATTTGATTATAAAAATGCAGAAAATAAATTAAAAGAATTAGAAAAGATATTAGAATATGCTAATAAAAATAATTGCGAAGCAGAATTCATAAAAAATGGTTGATTTAATTTTAAAATGCGGAAAATGTGGAAACTATTCTATGGAAAAAAAATGCAAATGTGGGAGAGAAACATTAAACACGAAACCTCCTAAGTTTAGTCTAGAAGACAAATATGCAGAATATAGGTTAAAATATAAAAAAGAACATTCTAAAATAGAAGATTAAAGAAAGTAATATTGTAATAACATATTTTAAATTAACAAAATTTATAAGGCAATAGATTTTGTAATAATTATGAACAGAAACTGGATAATAAACAGAGTTAAAAATACAAAAATTGTAAATCCTGTATTAATAGAAGGACTTCCAGGAATGGGAAATGTAGGAAAAATAACAGTAGATTTTATAATAGAAAGTACAGATGCTGAAAAAATATATGAAATAAATTCTTATAACTTTCCTAATTGTGTGTTTGTAAATGAAAAGGGGGTAGCAGAACTACCGAAAGTGGAAATATATTACAAAAAAATAAATAAAATAGACTTCTTATTTTTATCAGGAGATGTACAACCAATAAATGAAGAAGGATGTTATACTTTTTGTGAAAATTTATTAATTTTATTAGAAAAATTAAAATGTGTTAATATAGTTACATTAGGCGGGATAGGATTAGAAGAATTACCAAAAAAACCAAAAGTTTATTCTACATTTACTGATGTATCAATAATGAAAAATTTTAAGAATGAAGGAGTAAAACCAGCAATAGGAATAGTTGGTCCGGTAATAGGAGTAAGTGGACTACTAATAGGGCTAGCAAAAAAGAGAAATATAAAAGCGATATGCCTATTAATAGAAACAATTGGATATCCTACTTATTTTGGAATAAAAGAAGCAAGAGAACTATTAAAAATATTAAATAATGTTTATAAATTAGGATTAAATATGAAAGAACTTGATAAAGAAGTCAAACTTATAGAAAAAGAAATTAAAGAGAAAATAGAAAAAATGATGTTGATGAAAGATGATAAACAAACAACAAAGAAAGATGTTACAAATTATATAGGCTAAATACCGCCTATTATTGTGTTCTTTAAAATAATCAAACCAACCATAAACACTTCAAACATCATACATATGAACAAAAGCGACTAAATGGTTTCAATTATTTTTTTAGCAGAATAATCGTTTTTTTACCTTCAACAAAATCATCAGTTTCTTTACCTTTAAAAAATTTATTAAGCGCAATTATAATAGACTCTGAAGAATTATTGCTTGAAGTTAAAAATTAAAAAAATGATGAAATGACTATATTAACCACAAAAAATAAAGCACTATTATAAACTTGACAAAAAAACTTTTAATGAATTATTGAAAAAGGCAAAACCTATTAGATAAATTATTTCTCAAATCTATTAATGAAAATAAAAAATGATATTTCAAAATTCTCCCAAACTTTTTATTTATTAATAACTGTTAAGCATTATATCAAATAAGCATTGTCAGCATCTGAGAAATCTGAATCTTTAGTGAGCAATTTAGTGTTTTCTGAATGTGCAGTTGCTAGGTGAATAGAGTCTGCAATACCAAATTTTGAATTTTTAACACGAAATTTCTTTTTAATCTTAGCAGATTCTAATGCAATTGAGATAGTTATTGGTAATATAACTGCATGACTTTTAATAAAATTTAAATAACTTTCAAAATCTTTACCATCACGATTAAATTTATCTGCTAATTCTACTATAGCTAATATTGAAGTAGCAATTTTACCTTCTTCTATTACTTCTTTTATTTTTTCTATCTTAATATCCCCTATAAAATATTCTATCCAAACAGAACTATCTAAAATAAATTCATAGCTCATCTAAATTAGCCCTATCCTCTTTTTTCCATTTCATTCCTTTAAGAGAACCAAACATAGAATCTGGCATCTTAGTATGTTTCTTTAAAATATTTTGTAAAAGTAGATCATAAGACTTAATATTTTTTTTCTCTTTTAATGATTCTAAAATTTGTTTTGTATTATCTGATATTTGTATTGTTGTTGCCATAATTATGATTATAACTATAACTATATAAATATTTGTTTTTATTGTATCTACTCAGGCATCTGAAATTGTCAGTCGATAAACAAAAATGATAAAAAAATTCATCCCTTCGCCGGGCTTCATAAAATTAAATAATTACTTTTTATTTAAAATTCTCCCAAACTTTTTTGTGGCTTTTCAATTTTTAAATTATTTAAAACTATTTTACCATAAACCCCATCATAACCTGGATTAATTTTTAATTTATTTTCCCTATTTAAAATTATTACTTTTGCAAGTCTAGGATGAATATTTTTAGATAATTCTTCTTGTGAAATATTTAATAAAATATTATATTCATTTTTAAAATTTTTAATCAATAAATTATAAATTTCCTCTACTTTTTTAGTTTTAAATGAAGCTATACCATAAACAGCAGAAATTAATTCATGCAATGGAATAAACTCTTTAAAATTGGGAACATTCTTAGGGATATCACGATCAGCTAATTGTTCAACCCTATATTCAACACCAATAGTCAAAGGGCTTTTACATTTAGGACAAATACCATTTAATTTTTTAGTTTCTTTAAAATTACAAATAAAATTACATGCACGATGACCATCGATGTGATATTTACCGTATTCTGGATTTGTTTCAATAGTTCCGTTCAATCCATCACCTGTTCTAATAGCATTTAAAATATTTTTATAAGATAACTCTTTTAAATTAAAAATTGTAGCTTCTCTTCCTAATCTTGAAGGGTGGCTAGAATGTGGATCTGAAAATGAAACTAAATTATATTTATCTAATTTAGAAATTCTACGATTCATTGCAGGATTACTAGAAATTCCAGTTTCAATAGCATGAATATATTTAGAACGATCTTCAAAACATTCTTCAATAGAATCATAACCTGATTTAGAACCAAAGATAGACATCCACGACGTCCAGCAATGAGCAGGTATAACTTCAATATCTGTTGATATAGCTCTTAACATATCAATAAATTCAATACTAGACATACCAAAAATTGGACGACCATCATAATCAATACGCCCCCTTTTTAATAAAGCAGCTATGAACTGCTCAACAATCTCTTTATTTGGAAATAAAACAACATGATGGATTCTTCTGCCCTTACCATTATGAGTATAAGCTAAAGAAATTTCTGTAGACCAAATAAAAGGAAACTTATTTTTTGTCCATAAAATTCCATTTTCATCTTCAGTTAATTTAGAATTAATTTCTTTATTCCATAAAGGATGTTGAGCATCACCTGTTCCTAAAATATGTAAACCTTTAATTCTAGCATTATTTTCTAAATCTTCAATAGTTGTTAGTTTACTGCATGCTTGGGCATATCTTCCATGAATATGAAAATCACTTATAAATTCCATGAATAAAAAGAATAAAAGAAGTTAATAAATGTTTACAAAAAAATTAAGCTGTTGTGCTTCTTATCACTAATTTATTAGATATACTATCTTTATAAACATAATCTGATACAATCCTAATTGATTTAGTAAATGTAGTTTCTTGCAAACTAGAAGTTTCTGCTGTGCAAGAAAATGAAGCTTTATTTTGGAATAATTCAATTGTGCCTTCATTATTATCACTAAACCTATTACATTTTATTTTAGGATTACCATCAGGAAAATTTATACTTATATGAAGTTTATTTTCAGATTCTCTATCTTCAGAACATTTATTTTTAGATAAAAAATCAGGATCATAAACTTTACCCTTACCAATATTTTCAACCTGAACAGTAAAAGTAACTTCATTTTGGCCATTTGGTCTTTCATTTAATAGAGTAACCTGAACAGGTGCGCCTGAATTACCAACAAGTTTTTGTTCATCAACCTTACATTTACTTTCTGAAGTAGGTTTGGTAACTTCTTTTCTTAAACAAGCATCAGCAGTTGAAATTGTTTGATATTTATAACAAAAATTGACACCTAAATCCTGTGTCTTATCTGTAGGTTCATCATATTTATAATTAGCATTGTAAACAATATTTGTCTCAGCAGAAGGTAATAATTTACCTGCTTCAATTCTAGATTTATCAAGTTGATCTAGACTTCTAGAAACACCGTCTTTTTCTTTAATCTGAAAAGCAATAAGATCAATACCTGCTAACTGAACAACTACATCACTAGATTTTACAAATGATTCACCTTTATTTTTAAGATTTAAATTTATCTGAAAATTTTCAACATTGTTATCAAATATTTCATTAGGCTTAGCTGATGATGAAGCTATTGTTAATGTAGGGGCTAAACCTTCTTTACCGCCTATAAAACCAGTTTTTGTTTTTGTATCTGAAGTTTTACCACAAGCCGCTAAAATAAAAATTAAAATTAATAAAACTATTGCAATTTTTTTCATTCTAAATCAACTCCTCTTCTGATTTTTTAAGACTAAACACTGGACCTTCGATTCTTTTCTTAAAACCATAAACCATCATTACATTAATTGGAACGTTTTTGTAATCTGAAGGTATATCTATAACTGCCTTGCACTTAATAATCTTTTCGTTTTTATTATTAGATAATTTTAATTGGGAAAATTCTAGCGTATTACCACTAAAACCAGAACCAGTACATTTAGTAATTTTATTTTCCATTTCAACATCTATCTTAACTTCTGAATTTCTCTTATTAGCAGAAAGTAAATTTCCCGGGGTCAAAATCTCACCATCATCATTCTGAACAATATGAATTTCTAGATTTAACACAACATCATTTGATCTATAACTTGGGCTGGCAATAATCTGACTAATAATTAAAGGAGCATCTTGTTTATTCAAGGAAATAGTTTGAGAACCTTGACATTTATTAGAATTTTTTGTAGAAACACAAGCAACACCACCTGCAATACTTTCTGTATCATATAAAATATCAGCAACAATCTGATTAGGTATAGAAGTAGAACCTAAATTATAATAAGAATACTCACCAGCATTAGGAAAATTAATTGAAACTCCAGTAGGATTAATATTATTATTAATATTTTCTGCAGGGGCTAAACTTAAAGGGACACAATTATTGTTATCTGAAACACCACCATAAGTAGAACCAGATTGGTCGTTTAAACATAAATAACCGTTAATACCTTTTTTAGAAGTAAAATAATTAATAATTTCAACATTAACAGTAAAAGTATCTGATTCACTTAATGTTCTTCCATTAATTTCTGGACTTGTTGAAATCCTTGCCGATATACCCTTACCTTGAGCACTTGAAGAACCACTACCAATAGTACATGAAACTAAAAATAAAGAAACTAATAATAATAAAATTATACTCTTTTTCATAATATTATTAATATAAATGTTTTATAAAAAGGTTTCTATAAATTATTTTAGAGAATTTTTATAATTATATTTTTTCTTTCTATGACTTTAATTTTATATAATAAATAATTTTAATTTATATTTTTACAGGTTTTTCTTTAATTAAACATTTGTAAAATCAAGAGCTTTAATAACATCTACCACACTTGATCTTTCAACTTGATATAAATATTTAGCCCTTACTCTTATAGTATCATATTGTAACTCTTTAGGAACCCTGTCTGCTTTGAAAGCACAAGTAAAAGTAGGATTAGCCCTGAAAAAATCAATACATTGTTTTTCTGTAAAATGTAAACTTTTCAAATCAGCGCTACCACAATCTTTGTTAATACTAACTAATTTCTCTTCTTTAACTTGATAAATATCAAAACCTTCTTCTCCAGGCCCAACAAATTCAAAATCACAAGTATCAACACTAGTAGAGGAAGAATAACCAGCAGTGCCTTCTAAAACTAATCTTAAATCAGGAACATTAGGCAATTCTAAAACAATAGCATTTATTCTTTGAATCATGCCAGTATCACCAATAGCATTAGAAAGCTGAACATTCAAAATATAAGGCCTATTATCAACAAAAGGTTGGGGAAGATCTATACCTACTTTAACTTTAGCAGGACCAGCAGTATAAATAGAATCTATTCTCCTATCACTTCTTAATTGAGGATTTTTAATTTTTTTAACAATAAAAGGATCTTGATTTTTACTTCTTATAGTAAGATATTCAGATTGTGACATAAAATAAACTGTCTGAGAAGCTTCTGTAAAATATTCAGTAACAATACTAAGTTTTCCAACCTTAGATTCTTTATTAACTTTATTATTTTTCAAAGAAACACCATCAGGAAATAAACACTCAGCAACAAGCTCTTCATTTGCATCCTTGAAAATAACAGCTTCATTACTTTTAGTAGTTGTTGAACCATATAATTTGGCAGGGATAGGGCGATCATGATTATAACCTTCTAAACGACAAGTTGCGCTAAGTTTAATATCTTCACCAATACTGGCTGCTGAAACAGAACCTGTAAATCTTATTGGATCTTGTTCATAAACTGTAGAGGGTAATGCTTCTAGATTTTTGATTTTGACACCTAAGTTTCTATTATTAGCGTTAGCTTCAACATCAGAATCAAAACTTAATTGTTTTTGGTAATCTCCTGTCCAGAAAGAATAAAGTGTAGGAGAAATAGTATAAAGAAAACCTTTACTTTCCTTCGCTGGTTCAGAAAGACCAACTGAAGTATGCGTAATTAAAGAACCGGCCTGACCTGATTGATAAGATCTATAACTCCCAACTCCTAAAAAAAATAAAGCACCAATAATACTAAAGAATACAACAATTATAAGAATATATTTAAATAATGTAAAAATCTTAGATAGTATCCAAGCAAATGGTGAAGCACCTTGTTGAATAATAGTTTTTTGATTACTTTTATTTAAATCATTAGCCATTTAATCGCCTCTTTTAACTTAATACTACTTTAAGACTATTAATAGAAAATGAAGACGTTGGAATTATTTGTAAAACATTTGTTCCTTCAACAAGAAGACTACTAATATCTCTTGAAAAAGAAGTAGAATCTGTATTTAATAAAACTTCATTATTATTTATTAATAACCTTGCTGCTTTGAGCCCCCTCTTAGTAGGCATTGATAATTCTAGATTAACAGTTTTCTGACCTGAAGATATTAATTTAAATTCTGAAGCAGGCAATGAAAATGGATATGTAGAGAATTTTGAATCTGAAGATTTTGTTTCTACACTAATTGCAGATAATAAAAAATCTCCTTCCTCTAATTTAAATTGTATTTTATTTGTTCCTTCAACAATTAAAGAAGAATCTATATCAAAGTTTTGAGATGTTGTAACACATCTTATGTAAGCTGAAGAAGCTCTCTTATTATTAATATAAATAGTTAATGGTGCAGTTTCTTTAGGTAATGGTTGATTACATACTTGAGTATATTTTATTTTTACAAATTGCAAACTATTTTTTTCCTGTTCTGAAACGGTAAATGTTCTTTCTTCTTCACTATTAATTCTGTTAAATTCCTGTTTAAGTATAATATCTTTAAGATTATATTTATTTGTAGCCCAAAAAGCTAAGCCAGGAGAAGAAACAGAAAATTCTAGTTCATTATTATCTTTTAAATCCTGAACTGCAATGTTAATAATTTTTGCACCAGTACCTTCCACTTCTTCAGTGTAAATAGTATTACCGTTTAATTTCATCCTTAATTCACCTTGAGTTTTGCTGACAAAAAAGTTTAATGAAACGCCTTTAGTTTCTGATAAATCACTTGTCTGAAATCTTATTTTAGGAAAAGACTTAGAAAATAAACTATTTTCAACATTTAAATTTTGAGAAAGACTGACTAATTTAGGTTCTGTCTTAACAAATAAATTAACATCTTGTAAAGGATGCATTGTACCAAATTCTTCATTTGGGTTTAATCTGCCCGGAGATGCAAATAATAATTCAATTTTACCATTAACTACATTTGAATTTATATTAGAACTTGAATTTGGCTGATTTAATAATAAATCTCTATCTGCAGGGGGGATAAATAATATATAAAGAACCATAAATAGAGCAATAATAATTAATATAACTGCTACAGAGCCTCCGTCTGCACCTTTTTTATTTTTTATCATAGATTTATTATATAATAATCAATATTTAAATGTTTTGTAGAGTTTATTAAGTATTTTATATTAAGTATATAACAAACTATATAAATTTTCAGCTTAGAAGGGTTTAATTTTAGAAAAAAACAAATAATAGAAATGAAGTTTATAAGAACCTCATGGTTCTTATTGGGGTTTTGTAAAACAAAACATTCTAAAAATATAATTATTCAAAATTCCCTATAATAATTTTGTTGCAAATCTAGCCAATCTTGGCTCAGAAGCAATCATCTTAAATAAAAATTTACTTGGAAAATCTCTAACATGTGAAGATAAATGTTTATTCAGCTTTTCTTGTGAAAAATATTCAACTAATTTATTATAATCTTCATGAGAAAATTTCTTTAAAGTATTTCTAATTTTTAAATGAAGCCATAACTCAAAACCTAATTTTTTGTGCCATAATGATTCATAATCTTTATTTTCAGTAATCGCTTTGCATAATTCCTGCCCAACAATAAGACTGTACAAAATTGATCCATGTGTACTTGCCTTAACATGTGTAGCTGCATCACCAATAAGATAAACTTTATCAGTTTGAGTCTTAACTTTAGGATCATATAACGGAATCATTCCAGATTGATAACAAATAAATTTAGCATTTAATCTCTTCATTAAAGAATTAAAATCTGCAGTAGGATCTGTTTCTGAAACTACACCAATACGAGAATGATATTCATCTTCAGGAATCGACCAGCCAAATTCCCCATAACCTAAATAAATCTCAACAAGATCTTTAGATTCTAATTTAACCTTAGATCTAGCTTGAACACCAATAATAAATTTTCTATTATGAAATAAATTTGCAGAGTGTGCAACTTTTGATCTTGGGCCATCAGCACCAATTAATAAATTAGTATTTTTAGTAAATTTTTCAAACTTTAATTTTAATTCATCTTTATTAAAATGGGAATATTCTAAAAATCTAGAATTTAAATGAAACTTAGCACCTGCTTTTTCTGCTAAAGAAGCAATGTACTTATCTAATTTAGATCTATCAAAAACATAATCTGGTTTTATAGGAACTTCAAATGTTTTTCCGTTTGGAGCATGAAACTTAATTCTATTAATCTTATTAACTAAAATATCTTTTTTAATTTTAATTAAATCATTTAAAGCTGGAGTAATAACACCAGAACATTGAATAGGATCTCCAATCTTAGAATGTTCTTCAAAAACTTCAACTTCTTTATTTTTTTTTGCAAGTAAATAAGCTAAATAACTTCCTGCAGGACCACCACCAATTATAGATATCATAGATTTATGAATATAAAAAAGGTTTATAAAGATAATTAAAAATAAAATAATATGATACTCTGGATTTTATTATTAATAATAGCTATAATTGCATTAATATTTGCAACAATCATTGATTTAAGAACAAAAGAAGTACCAAATTGGTTAACATATTCTTTGATAACTTCTGGAATTGGAATAAGATTATTATACTCATTAATTTACAAAGATTATCAAATAATATTTTATGGAATAATAGGACTAATAATAGCAATAATCTTTGCTAATATAATGTATTATACAAAACAATGGGGTGGAGGAGACTGCAAATTATTAATGGGATTGGGTGCATTATTTGGAAATTATGAAATAATTATATTTAATCCTAACATAAACTTACCATTCTTACTATTATTAATATTAAATATATTTTTATTTGGAAGTATATATGGGATAATTTATGCAATAATTCTAGCTGTAAAAAATTATGAAAAATTTAAAACAGAATGGCAGAAACAAAACCATACAATGTTATTTATTGGAATTTTTTTAGGTATTTTAATAATAATAATAAGTTTAATAATATTTGAAGGTTTTATTAAATATGTTGGATTTTTATTAGGGTTGTTATTAATTTTATTATCTTTAATATTAAATATGCTAAAAACAGTAGAAAATAGTTGCATGTATAAAAAAGTTAATATAAATAAACTTACTGAAGGAGATTGGCTGGCACAAGATATAATGTTTAATAAAAAAATATTAATATCAAAAAAAATATTTGGAATAAACTCAGAACATATAAAAATATTAAAAAAATATAAGATAAGAAATGTAATAATAAAAGAAGGAATTGCTTTTGTGCCTGGGTTCTTGATAGGATTTATAATAACAATAATATTTGGTAATGTTATATTTTAAATCATATAAATTCTTAAGTTATAATTTTGTTTAATATTAATCAAAAACAAATTAATATAATTAATTTTTGTAGATTATATTTTAAGGAAGCCTTTTCTTTTTCATTCTAGATTTTAATGAATCTTCAGGTTCTATAGGTAGCTGGACGATCTTTTTTTCTTGAGGTAAATTTTCTATTATTTTTTCTTTAGTTGATTTTAAATATTCTTCACTACTTGGCTTGCCTTTCCACACTATATTTATTGAATCACTAACTATTCTCGGAATCAAATTAAAAACAAGATGCCCAAACCTATTACCAGAATTAACTCCTTCAGACATAACAATGTTTAAACTATCTGAGAAAGAT
This sequence comes from Candidatus Woesearchaeota archaeon, assembly GCA_964430545.1. Classification (GTDB taxonomy): domain Archaea; phylum Nanobdellota; class Nanobdellia; order SCGC-AAA011-G17; family GW2011-AR18; genus CAYSFG01. The sequence continues at coordinate 73,792 of CAYSFG010000024.1, read as the reverse complement.
TTTAAAGATATTGAAAGTAATTTTAGTGATTTGGTTAATGATTCAATCTCTGGATCTGTTAATTCTGAAATGCTTAATCTATGAAGTTTAGTAAACAATAAAGTATGGCCATCATTAGCAGGATTTATTTCTAAAACAGCCATTAAATAGGAATCCTCAAAAACTTTAGTAGTTTGTATTTTATTTTCTGACATCAAACAAAATGGACATTGAGATTTTTCATTTTCTAATTTTGAAACTACTTCTTTCATTTTTGAGTCTCTTTCTTCTTCTGGAAGAGTTTCTATATAAGACTGAATTTCAACTAATTGTTCTTTAGTTAATTGTGGCATAAAAATAAGTTTTTAAAAGAATTAATAAAAGTTTGTATTATTTTTAAAAACAAAATAAAGTAACTATAATAATAATTTACTTAGAAGAACAAAAATATGAAAATGTAAATTTAATATTAAATAACATTTTAATAAATACAAAAATATCGATTAATGAAAAAATATTATATATTATGCAACAACAAATATAAATTTAACCAACAGCTCTACGCATATCAACAACATCAACACTAGAAACTTCAGAAACATTACCTATTTCATTCCCTAAATCCTCAGAACCTTTAGACTCATCAATAATAATCATTAATTTTAAAGCCATCAAACCAAAAGCAACAGGTTCAATAATATCCCTATCCAATAATTCACCACCAAAATTAGTAACAATTACTTGAATTTTAGTTCTTAAATCTTTTAAATTGGTATCAGGAGATTCAGGCATAACCTTGTAAGTAACAAACATCTTTGCCATGCTAAAAAAATCCCCCATATATTCTTATAAAAAAAATTAAAATTTTCATTGTAATTAATTTGGTCCTTTAAATTCACATGAAGGACAAATATAAGGAGCTACAATCTTTCTGCAATGAGTACATCTTACTATTTCTGAATTTCCACATTTAGGACATTTAAATTTTACAGAACCACTTAAATTAGTTATTCTAACGTTGCATGAAGTGCATGTTAATTCATTTACCATGACTGGTGAGTATAACAAATATTTATAAAGGTTTTGAAAGAATATTATAATATGGCCAAAATTGTTTTTGGAGTATGCGGGGTAGGGGCAGGGCATTATATAAGAAGCAAAGTTATAATAGAACACTTAAGCAAAAAGAATGATTTAATAATAATTGCAGGTCTAAACTCTTATGAAAAATTCAAAAAACACTATAAAAATGTCTACTTAGTTGACGGACTAGAATTTGGATTAAGAGAGAATAAAATAGTTACTCTAACCACAATAATAAAAAACCTGAAAAAAATATCAATAAAGAACTATCTTAATATAAAAAGACTAAAAAATAAATTAGATGATTTTAAACCAAATATAATAATAAGTGATTGGGAATTATTTACTAATTTATATGCAAGAGACAAGAAATTAAACTTAATAAGTATAGACAATGAGCATTTCATACTATATGGCCTAATAAATTTTGAAAAAAAATATAGATTAGATTATTATAAAACTTATCTTTTTTCTAAATTATTTAATTATGGAAAGGCAATAATAATTGGGTTGCCTGGACAAAAATTAAGACAGGAAAATATGTATATCGTAAATCCCATATTAAGAAAAGAAATTGTAAAACTAAAAATAAAAAATGATGGACATATCCTAGTATATCCTTCCATTGTAAAGAATGAAAAATTAATAGAATTATTAAAAAATATCAAGGCAAGATTTATATTATATAATTATAATTACAATAACAAAATAGAAGGAAATATAATATTTAAAAAATTTGATGAAAAAGAATTCTTAAAGGATCTTGCAAGTTCTAGAGGTATAATAACAACAGGCGGGTTTACTTTGATAAGTGAAGCAACATATCTAAAAAAACCATTGTTAGTAATGCCAATAAAAAATCATTTTGAACAAATATTAAATGCACAATATGTAAAAGAAAACAATCTTGGAATGATAATGGAAGAACCTAACTCAAGGACAATAGAAATATTTTTATTAAATTTAGAAAGATTTGGCACAAAAAAATATGAACCTGGAAATAAAAAACTCTTTAGGTTATTAGATGAGATGATAAAATGCCAAAATTAAGAATAGTATGCATAGGCGCACATTCGGATGATCTTGAAATAGGAATGGGTGGAACAATATCAAAATTTTCAGAAAGGGGAGATGAAGTAATAAGTGTAATAATGAGCACGGGAGAGGCAAGCTCACCATGGCTGAAAAAAAATATTCTAATTGAACTAAGAGAAAAAGAAATGATATCTATCGCAGAATATATAGGAAGCAAAGAAGTAATATTCATGGGCTTAAAAGATGGTCAATTAGAAAAAGAAATAGAAAATCCAAAAGTATTAGAAACAATTAAAAGATTATTACAAAGATATAATCCAGATAGAGTTTATATTCATTCAAAACACGATCCGCATCCAGATCATAGAGCAACAAATAAAATATCAATAAAGGCTATAGAACAATATGACAAGGAAAGAAAAATAAGTGTTTATGCCTTTGAAGTATGGAATATAAAAGAAGAAATGCATCCAAGGGTATATGAAGACATAACAAAAACATTTGGAAAAAAAATAAGAGCAATGAAAAAATTCAAAAGCCAGTGGTTGTTTGTTTATTTACTAATAATACCTGTAATCTTAAGAGCAATAATAACCGGATTCAGTGCAAAATGTAAATTTGCAGAAAGATTCTATAAAATACGATAAAATACTAATATTTTCTCCAAATGATGATTAATTTTAGTGATAGAGTAATTAAGATAAATATTTGAGAAAAAATAAAGATAAATTTATAAACAAAATAAAAATAATATAATTATGTCATTTTACTTATTACAATTAATATATTTTTTATTACCTGCAGGATTAGCAAACATGGCGCCTGTTCTAATAAGAAAATATTTTAAAAAATTAAACTATCCTTTAGATTTTAAAAAACAATTATTTAAAAAAAGAATACTTGGAGATCATAAAACATTTAGAGGATTAATATTTGGTATTATATTTGCGATAATAATTGTATTAATACAAGAATATTTATTTAAAAATTATAATTATTTTAAAGAATTAAGTTTAATAAATTACTCAACAAATTACTCAATAATTGTTGGTTTTTTAATGGGATTCGGGGCATTATTTGGTGATATAATAAAAAGTTTTTTCAAAAGACAAGCAGGAATAAAACCTGGAGACGTCTTTATGCCATTCGACCAAATAGACTGGATAGTAGGAGCTGTAGTTTTTATAATGCCAATATATTTAATTTCTCTAAAAGATTTTTTTATATTATTAATATTATATTTTATAATACACCTAATAACAAGAGGAATTGGCTATTTAATAGGATTAACTAAAAAAGCATTGTAAAGATTTATAATGTTTTAGTATTTTGCTTAATTGCTTCGATGATGAAACAACTCTGAGCTGAACGTGTGAAGGATTGAACAAACCCTGAGAAGTAAATTTTATATACCTGTATAATTATAATCTAATAACGGAGGTTGGAAAAAAATGAAAAAAATAATAATAGGAATATTAATACTTTCTCTATTTTTATTAGTTGCTTGTGGAAGTACTACAAAAAAAACAAAATTAGAATATGGATCTGGAGACCAAAAAATTGAAGTTGAAACAGAAACAACTAGTGAATATGCAAGTTCATGGTGTAAAAAAGCGACAGTTAATGTTGGAGGGTATAAATCAGAAATATTAGGTGTGGAAGAAATAAAATTAGATAATGGAAAAATTGAATGTAAAGCTTGCCACACAAAGTTAATAGACCAACAAACAGAAACATGGAAATCAGAAGATGAAAGCTGTACAAAAATAATACTAGGAACAATTACTACAGAAATGTGGGAAGAAGAAACACAAAAATGTACTAGAAGTTTAGATGCTAGTGGAAATGAAGCATCAAGATATTGTGAACCGAAACAATAATTTTTTTATTTTTTTAATGTCTGTAGCATTAACAATTAACTTTTTTTCCATACATAAGTTTAATTTCAATCATTTTTAGATAACCCAATTAAATAAAAAGAAAAAATAAAAATTAAACGTCTTTAATACCTGACTCTTCTACAATAAATATTACCTCAGCATCCGGCAAATGTGGTGAATCAATAAGCTTAGCAACTCTAGTCCCTTTTTTACCCTTTCTAAGATATATACGGGTTTGACTATTGTGCGCAACTATATGGCCCCCAATAGGTGCAGTAGGATCACCAAAGAAAGTATCTGGTTTTGACATAACCTGATTTGTTACATAAACAACTAAATTATACATCGTTGCTATTTTAGATAATGTATGCATGTGTTTGTTTAATTTTTGTTGTCTATCTGCTAACTGGCCCCTACCAACGAAGTCTGCTCTTAGATGTGACATCAAAGAATCAACAATTAATAATTTAACATTTAGTCCTTCGTTTTTTATTAAGTCTTCAACTTTTTCAGCTAATAATATTTGATGATCTGAGTTAAAAGCTCTAGCAATTTTAATATTTCTTAATACTGTAGAAGAATCAAGACCTTTAGCTTCAGCCATTTGTTTAATTCTTTCAGGCCTGAATGCTCCTTCAGTATCAATGTAAACACAAACACCATTAGCACCACCTTGATCTTTTGGCAACTGAATATTTACTGCAAGTTGATGAGCAATTTGTGTCTTTGATGATCCAAATTCCCCAAAAAATTCTGTTATGCCTCCAGATTCTATTCCCCCACCCAACATATTATTAATTGCATTTGAACCCGTTGATACTTTTAAAATATTTTTTCTTTTTTCTAATAAGTCTTCACCAGATTCAAAACCCATATTCATAGAATCTCTAGCTGCTTTGATTACTTTTCTAGCAGTAGCTTCAGTAAGACCACCAGCTTCTACTAATTCTCCTGGAGATGCTACAGCTAATGTAAGTAAAGTATCAAATCCTGATTCCTTTAATTTTTCAGCAGTAGCAGGACCTACACCAGGTAAGTCTTCAACAGTATTAACAACCACTCTTTTTGTAGATTTTTCTTCCATCTTTTCTTCTTGCACCTGCTCTTGTATTTCTATTTTTCTATTATTCATTTTAATTTCCTCCTTTATAAATTTTAACCTTTTTATTTGGAAAAATCATTCAAATTTATTGTATAATTATCCAAATTATTTGTATTATCTTTTAAGTCTTGATTTAAAAAAATAAAAAAATTAATCTTCTTCAGTATCCTCCTCTTCTTTATCTTCGTGATTTAATAATAATTCTTCTTGTATTTTATTTAGTACAACTAACATTTTAGAGATGTCTGTTTTATGTAAATTAATTGTTTCGTCTCTCCATATTTGTTTATCCTTGTCATACCAAGAACGTCTTATACTTACAGTTTTAAAACCTATAACTACCCCATTCTTTTCTCTTTCATTTTCCCAGATAGCACCTGAGATATTCTTTGCTCTATATTGTTTTACTGGTCTGTTTGTCATTTTATTTCCTCCGTTGGTTTCCCATTTTTTTCAAACTCAAAGAAAAAGAATTAAAATAACCACTCCCATAAATTTCTATAAACACTAAAGGGAAGGCCTCGTTTTGCTTTCGCTTCTTTTTCAATGAGGTATAATATATATCAATTAAATGCTTTATAAACTTTAGGCGGGCAGGTGGCACGAGCTCTTTTTTGGCACGAGCATTTGATACTATAAAATATATATTATAAAATATAATTTGAGAAAAAAATATTTATGAACTACTGATAGAAATTAAAGTGCCCCCTTATTAAATATTAACCTCTAACAAAATAGGACAATGATCAGAACCTAAAATATCTTTTAAGATTAAACTTTTTATAATTTTAATTTTAATTTCTTTATTTACAATAAAATAATCAATACGCCAACCAATATTTCTAGAACGTGCATTAAATCTATAAGACCACCAAGTATAATTACCAGATTCTTTATTAAAAATTCTAAAAGTATCTATATAATTAGAATCTAAAAATTTAGTAAACCAATCTCTTTCTTGAATAGTAAAACCAGCATTATTAACATTTGTTTTTGGATTTTTCAAATCAATTTCTGTATGTGCAACATTAAAATCACCACAAATAATTAAAGGTTTTTTTTCTTTTAATTTATTACAATATTCTAAAAATTCATTATTAAATTTTAATTTGAAATCTAACCTTGATAATTCATGATTAGAATTTGGAAAATAAGTATTTATTAAATAAAAACTATTAAATTCTAATGTAATAACCCTGCCTTCGTTATCAAAATCTTTATTATTAATACCATAAAATATAGATAAAGGTTTAATTTTTGTAGATATTAAAAGGCCACTATAACCTTTCTTCTCGGCACAAGCCCAATAATTAATATATTTATCTAGATGATTATCAAAATTCTTGATTTTTTCATTAGAACACTTTGTTTCTTGAAAACAATAAATATCAGCACTTGTATCTTCCATAAATTTAATTAAACCTTTATTTATAACAGAATTTATACCATTAATATTCCATGATATTATTTTCATAAATAATAAAAATTTAATTATTATATAAAAGTTGTTTATTTTAGAATCTCTCATTTAATTAAAAATAATTAAACATAACACTTATATACAATCATAAAATAAAAATGATATGTTGAATATATGGTTCTATAGTTTATTAAGTGTATTGATAGTTAGTTTAATTTCATTTATTGGTATATTTACATTGAGTTTAAATGAGAAAAAATTAAGAAAATATTTACTTTATTTTGTAAGTTTTGCTGCAGGAGGATTATTTGGTGATACATTTATACATTTATTACCCGAAACAGTAAAAGATTATGGTTTTGATATAGAAATAGGAATATCATTATTATCAGGAATAGTTTTGTTTTTTATAATAGAAAAATTTATACATTGGAGACATTGTCATAATCCAGAAAGTAAAGAACATATACATCCATTTGCAATATTAAATTTAATAGGAGATGCAGTACATAACTTCATAGACGGATTAATCATAGGTGTAAGTTATTTAGTAAGTATACCAGTTGGGACAGCGACAACAATAGCAGTTGTTTTACATGAAATACCACAAGAAATAGGAGATTTTAGTGTATTAATACAAGGAGGTTTTACAAAATCAAAAGCATTATTATTAAATTTTTTAACAGCATTAACATCATTTTTAGGTGTTGTTATGGCTTTAGTTTTAAGTAATTATTTTGATATTGGTAAATTTTTATTACCATTTACTGCAGGTGGATTTATTTATATTGCTGGTGCAGATTTAATACCTGAACTTCACAAAGAATTAAAAATTTCAAAATCAATAATACAACTAATATCATTTTTATTAGGAATAGGAATAATGATATTATTATTAGTTGTGGAATAAACAAAGTAACTAGATTTTGAAAATGTTGCATAATTCACTTTTTGATAATCTTTTCTTTTTGAACTAAATTTTACGATGTCAAATTTCTTAGAAACTTAGTTTTTAAAAGTTCTCTTTTTATTTGTTGTTTACTAATATTAAAATACTTTTAATCAAATAACTTATATGATTTACTAAACCTAAAATTTAAATTTTCTTTTTTCTAATAGTTTTAAACTCTGCGAATAAACTCAAAAGCAAACCAACAAGAAGAAAAGAACCAACAAAAGCAGATGATCTTAAATTTGCTGTAGGTCTAACATTAATTGTTCTAGGAATTTTTTTAAGCTCTTTAATTTCAAAAATAGAATTTAAAGAAGGTCTTTCTAAGCCTTTTTCATCTAAAACTACTCTAACTTCAAGACTTGCTTTCTCATTTTTAATATTAGAAACAGTAACACTAGCAGTTTGTAAAACACCTGAAGGTGGAGCAGAAGGATGACTTACAGTAATAGCAACAGTTTCAGATTTACTTTCAACAACTGTTGATATACCTTCAACAATAGAAACTACAGGTGCATCTGCTTCTCTTAAAATTGTTTTTTGTTCTTCTATTTTTGTTTCTGCTTTTGTAAGTTGAGCAATAGTAGGGGCAGTAGCTGGAGTTTCTGCTGCCGGGGTTGATTCAGTAGTTGTTGCAATTGTAGTTGCAGTTGTTGGGGTTGATTCAGTAGTTGTTGCAATTGTAGTTGCAGTTGCTGTAGAAGAACCAGAAGAAGCACTTGATGCAGGAGAAGAACTAACTTGATTAACAGTTAAAGTTAAAGATGTGGAAGCAGAATTACCTACAACATCTCTGCCTGTACAAGTTATTGTTTTACTTCCTACAGAAGGAATATAACTACCAGAACAAGAACTAGAACTAGAACAAATACTTGTCCCATCACTAGAACTTATAGAAATACTGCTCGGATTATCATCACTATAACTACAACTAATAATAGTAGAAACACCATGAGTAAAACTAGAACCACTAGAAGAACTAATACTAAAACTACCAGGAGCAACGTTATCTGGAACAACACTATAATTACTAAAACCAGTAACACTTATACTAACAGGATTGCTTGCTTGTTTAATACAAACACTACCAGAACACAAACTACCATCTTTAAATATACTATAAAGATTATTAGCAGTAAAAGATTGCTGAAAAAAAGTAAAATTTGTAGCAATATTAAATTGAGGATTATTAGTTGTATTTACAAAAGCACTATTATTGCCAATAACAATACTATTCATAAGACCAAAACCTAAACTATTATAAATAGTTAAATTAGATTGATTCCATATAAGACTAGAAAACTGGTTTTCATAAATTAAAATACTCTTAAAACCAGATAATGCACTGCCATTAATTGCAAGAGTTGTATTAGCAATAGTATTATTAATTAATATTAACTGAGTGACATTAGTCATTTGAATACCAACAGTAGCATTACTAATAATATTATCTCTCAAAGTCCAATTAGTACCTGGGGCAGTAGTTTGTCCACTATTATATAAAAAATCAAAAACAAAACCATAAGATAAATTAAATAAATTATTATTAGATATAATAATATTATTCTGATTATTTTTATTATTAATATTATTTAAAACAAAACCATAATCACTTACATGTCTAATAGTATTACTTATTATACTAATATTAGTAAAATTTGTAAATGAAATCGCATTTGCTCCTGCACTATTACTACCCCCATAAAAACCTATTAATGTATTATTTCTTATAAAAAAATTATTAAAAATACCATCAACAATACCGTTTGTTTCTAATTTAATTCCGTAAGATGATCCACTAAAATTAGATATAATATTACGTTCTATAGTAATATTAACTAATCTTTCAAGAACTGAATTAAAAACAAATGAAATACCTATACCAAAAACCCCAGAATCACTAGGACAAGTCATACATGTAAAATTATTAATTATATTATCTAAAATATTAATATTTGTAGTGTTCTCTACTTGTATTCCTACAAGACTGGGATTTGCTGAAAGAGGATGAATAATAAAATTTTTAATTGTATTATTTAAAACACTAATATTATTAGAATGACTAATATCTATAGCCCCACTTATATTACCATTATTTATTACATTTTCTGATATATTAATAAAATTAGTATTAGTTATTCTTATCCCATATACACCAATTGCAGTATCACTCACTATAAAATTTTTAATAGTATTATTTTTAATAGTAATATTACTTACACCTAAATTAACGCCAATTGCTATAGAACTATTAATTTGATCAAAAATATTATCATTAATAAATATATCTCTAAAACTAACACTACCACTGAAATCATTACCGATATCTATAATTTTATTATTATCAGTTGAAATATTAAAAAATTTATTACGAAAAACACTAACATTAACCATACTATCCGTACTTGCACCCGTAACCAATTTTATTATTCTTTGACTAGCACCAGAACAAGAAGAACACGACATATTTTGAAAAATATTATCTAAAATACTAACATTAATAAAACTATTTGTAACTACCCCACCAACAGCACTATTACTAACCCTATTCATTATATTCCTAAAAGTATTATTCTGAATTAAAATATTTGCAGTATCACCATTTCCAATAATTCTAACACCAACACCAACACCTTCAATAATACAATTTTTAATACTAATATTTGTATAACCTTGGTTATTTAAAGAATTAATTTTAATGCCTGCATTACCACTATCTGCTTGAAAAAGACCAATACTACTATAGTTTCCTCCAAGTATATTCCCAGCACAATCTAATAAAATATTATTAATAGATAAATTTAGAATAGTGTGGGTATTACATCCTGTTAAATTATCAACACCGCCAACCAATGTCCTACTATCATTTAATTGATCACCACAAAGACAAGCAATACCAGAACTACCACACTTATTTTGAAAACCAGCAAAACTATCATAAGAAAATAATAAGATTAATAAAATAATAATTAGATAAAAATAATTTATTTTCTTCATAAATAAATAGATGTTTGATATATTATATATCTTTTGGTTTGAATGTTATTCTTGTAATTTTATTATGATATTTTTTTTTCATTTTTTACTTCAAACTTTTAATTATTTGTTTTTTTTTATATCATTATATTTATTTATTATTAAATCTTCATAAACTGATTCAGTATTATCATTCCATTTAATTTTCATTTTATCTACTGAATTACAATTTCCTAAACCTAAATGCAAATTATAATCACTTCTAGAAGCAACACCTGATATTGATTTTATTGTTCTATATTTTTTTATACCGCAAGAAGATACTTCAATCATGCTGCCTATGTGATCTGGCAAATTTAAACCAACCCAATTTCCAGGATAATTACATTTATTTTTTAAAACAATTATTCTATCATGATCATTTCTTAAAGTAATTGAAGATGTTACAGCAAGGTCCATACAACCATCTCTATCAAAATCAGCTGTACTTACAGAATAATGATCTCCTTTTATAGTTCCGTCAAAAAAACTTCCTGCAGTATCTCCTTTATCATTATAATTATTTAACTCATCAACTTGACGTAATTCTTGATCATTTTCAAGATATAAAAGTTCATTATCTCTAATCGATGAGCCACCAATCGACCCATTAGCATATACTAAATCTTCATCTCCGTCATTATCAAAATCGCCAAAAACAATACCCCAACTTACATAAGGCCTTTTCCATGATATAGTAGAAGATATATCTATTACATTATTATTCATATCTACACTTAATAAAGGATGTTTACCTGTATCACTTAGAACTATATCAACTTCACCTGTATTATCTCTATATCTAAAATCTTCACCCATAGTTGATTCAGGTTCTAAATGAGGAATCATTAATCTTCTAAAATTTTCTTGTTCATATTCAAACAAAACATCTGGCCCTTGATCATTTCCTATGTGGAATAGTGATTTTTTATTAAATATTATTCTTGGTATAAAAAGAAAAGAATAAGTATGATACTGGCTCGGGGTTAAAATTTCTCTTAAGTTATTTGTATATTCTATAAAACTATTATTTCCTTTATTTAATAATATTATATTAGTTAGATCTGGATTAGGATCTGGAGCAAGATCACTTGGACCACCACCTGATTGATTTAATCCCATTCTAGCAGCATATATATCTAATAAGTTATCTTCATTAATATCTACTGCACTTATAGTACTAAAAGTTCTTCCAAAAAATTCAGTATCCTCAAAAAGTTTATATCCCTCAAAATTTAATTTATTTTTATAAGATAATAAAGTAATATTTTGTCCATTTGCAATAAGAATATCTTTGTCATTATCATTATCAAAATCAGTTATATAAGTTGATTGGATATTCCATAATAAACCAAAAAATTCCATAAAATCATTAATCCTATATTCTAGATTTATATTATAAAATTTATCTAAACAATTAATAAATAAATTTAATCCTTCATTACTACCTATTAATAAATCAGGATAACCATCATTATTAATATCCCCCCAAGAAGCTGTAAGACCATAAATTTCTGGAATTCCTAAACTATCAGTAACATCAATCCATGAAGCATTTAAATTACTTCCCTTAACATAATCTTTTTTTTGCAATTCCTTTCCTTTTAAACTACAAAAATTACTAGCATCATTAACTAATCCTTCTAAATCTTCATTATTTCCACCATCTTGGTCATTCCCTGCATCTTCATCATTATATCTATGACTAGGTGGCCTTAATGGAATTTCAGGCACAGGCCCACAAGAATTTAAAAATAATACCCCTAATAATCCTAAATATTTAGACTTTTTTATATTTAACATTAAAATAATATAATAATAAATTTTATAAACCTAACTTATCATTCTAAAATTTAAATTTATTATAAAATATTAAAAATTTTTAATAAATAATAAACATTTAATATAATAACAAAATAAAATAAAATAGATTCTAAAAATTTTCCTGTATGAATAGGACCGTGTATTTCAAAAGTTGAGAATGGATGCAAAAAATTAATTCCTTGAACAGTTAAAGCATCACCAACAAGATGAGCAAGATAACCAATTAATAAAGCCCAAGCTATAAGATAAAATTTAAAATATGATAAAATAAAAAATCCTATAACTGCAGGAAAAACAGAATGAAAAAAACCACGATGTTTAAATACCCATGATATTGGAATTGAAAAAAACCATAATTTTCTACCATATTTACTTCTAGGATGATCAATATCTGGCAAAGCACTAAATATAGTAACTAAAGGAATAAAAAATAAAGGATTAACTTTTAAAAATTTAAATAATAATAGTCCTATAAGAAAGCCAATTGCTAAATGAGTTTTAAACATCACCATTTTTTATCACCATAAAATTATACTAAGGGATTAATTCTTTTTACCTCTTTTATTTCATCAAAATCTTTATCAGTTGAAATTATTATATTTATTTTATTATTCAAACAACAAGCTAAGTGTATTGCATCTCTTGGCCCGATACTGTGTTTTATTAATAAAGAATTTGTTAAACACATTATATTATAATCTACTGATATAAAATTAATATTTTTTAAATTTAAAAAAAGATCAGCGACTAATAAGGCTGTTTTTCTATCCTTTAACTTAAATGTTTTGTAAAATAATTCATCAAATGTTAAACTAGAAGTGAACGCTTGTATTTCATTATTAATTATCTTTTTAATAATATTCCTACAATAATCACCATCTTTATTATCATAACAGTAAGCAAATATAAAAACATTAGAGTCTATATAATACTTTTTTTCCATCTCCCCCCCAACATTTCCTCATAATCTTTATCTGAATTAATTTGATCATCTTTAGATATGGATTTAGCTATTTTCTTCATTAGTTTAATAATATCAATTTCTTCCTTTTTACTTATTAATATACCTTCTTCTCTTAATTCTAATAAAACCTCAGTTCCCGGACTTATTTTTTCTATATCCCTAAATATTTTTGGAATTACAACTTGCCCTTTAGGACCTATCGTCATTTTTTTAAATAATTGTTTTACCATAAGTAATACTATAGTATAACTGATATTTATACTTTTCTTTTATCTAACAATATTTATGAATTATTACATGGAAATTCTAACAAAAAAAAAATTACATAGATTCTAATTTCTTAATTCTTTCATTTAATGGCGGATGTGTACTAAATAATTGAGAAGCATTTTTAAAAGGATTTGAAATAAATAAATGAGCAGTTGCTTTAGAAGCAGATTTCATACTTGGGCCATTATAATTTTTTAATTTTTTTAAGGCAGAAGCTAAACCTTGGGGATTTCTAGTAAACAAAGCACCAGAAGCATCTGCTAAATATTCACGCTTTCTTGAAATCGCCAATCTAATTAATTCTGCAATCACAGGAGTTAAAATAGCAAATACAATTCCTAAAACAATAAAAGCAGGATGAATTTTACGATCACGATCACCACCCCATAAAAAACTTCTGACAATAAAATCACTAAGAATAACTGCCATTCCTACCATTACAGCAACAATCATCATATATCTAATATCAAAATTTTTAATATGAGACATTTCATGAGCAATTACTCCTTCTAACTCTTCACGATTCATTAAATCTAATAAACCTGTTGTAACAGCAACATGAGATTTTTCAGGATTTCTGCCAGTAGCAAAAGCATTAGGATTTTGATCATTAATAACCCACACTTTAGGTTTTGGCAAACCTGCAGCAATAGCCAAGCCTTCAATTGTATTAATCAAATAAGTATATTGTGGTTTAGTTGCTTCTTTAGCACCTGTAACATTTAAAACAATAGAATCACCAGAAAAATAACTTATGGAAATTAAGATTAATGAAATAATAACTGCTACGATTAAACCTATAAATGGATTGCCTGTATACATTATCCCTAAAATATAACCTAAGAAAAGAATTAAAATTGAAAAAATTAATATTAATAAAATTGTCTTAAATCTATTCTTAGATATTTCATTGTAAAAATTAGTTTTTTCTGACATGAATATGTAAATTAATAAATTAATATAAACTTTACTAAAATGACTTATTTCCTAAAAAACACTACTAACAAAAAAAAATTATAAATACTTAGTTAATTAAAAATATAGATTAAAACTGAACTTTAACAGCTTCTCTCTCAACGCCTTTAGTTTCAAAGAATTCTTTTTCTTTAAAACCAAACATATTAGCAATAATATTAGGTGGAAAAGTATGAATTAAATTATTAAAAGATAAAACTGAATCATTATAAAATTGTCTTGAATAAGCAATCTTGCTTTCAGTACCAGATAATTCTTCTTGTAATTGCATGAAATTTTCATTAGCTTTTAATTCGGGATAATTCTCTGTAACTGCAAATAAAGATTTTAAAGCACCTGTGATCATATTATCTGCTTTAGATTTATCAGACATTGAAGTTGCATTAGCCATCATAGCCCTTGCTTTAGTTAATTCTGTGAAAGTAGATTTTTCATGTTTAGCGTAACCTTTAACAGTTTCAACTAAGTTAGGAATTAAATCAAATCTTCTTTTAAGCTGAACATCAATCTGAGCCCATGCATTATTAATTCTATTTTTTAAAACAATTAATCTATTAAAAGTAAATATTAAATATAAAACTATTAAAACAACTATACTTATTAAAATCCATAATCCTAT
Organism: Candidatus Woesearchaeota archaeon; assembly: GCA_964430545.1. GTDB lineage: Archaea > Nanobdellota > Nanobdellia > SCGC-AAA011-G17 > GW2011-AR18 > CAYSFG01. Next base: position 58,674 of record CAYSFG010000024.1, on the reverse strand, counting down.
GTTCATAAAATATTAGAATAGAAGCTTATTTATAAAAGTTTAGTTTTCTAATTCTTTAATTAAAATCTCAGGATTAACTGGTTCAACAGAATTAACCATAAACTCCATTCTAGAATAAAGTTCGTTTTTATTAACTTTACCCTTTAATAATAACTGCTTACCTAAAACATCTTTTCTTACAGCATCTAAATTAGAATAATCTTTACCTATAATTTTTTCAGCATTTTCCCTAAATAAAACAGATCTTATATTACCTGTACCATCGTCAAAAACAATATTTAAAATTGGGACCTGTTTAACTGGAACTTTGCCATGCTCTTGGCATACAAAAGAATCTTCTTGCATTAAAATTTTTTTACTACAAACAGGACAAGCATTATAAAATCTAGGATCAAACATTTGTACAATTGTCCCAAAAACCTCAACAAAATCATTTTCTTTAAGATCTTTAATATGTTTTCTTTTAGAAATAATACCTAAACGAATCTCCCCAATAGTTTCATTAGAATTTTCAATAATAGCACGATTACCAAGATGTAATTCCAGATAATTATTATTTTCTTTAGAATAAGCATTTGAAACTTTAATCACTGAACCTTCTTTCAAATCTTTTAAAGAATCAATAATTTTTTCATCCCATACAACAATCTTCAAAGAACCAGTCTCATCACCCACTAGCATAGAACCCACTCTAGAATCACGATTATTGCGCTTAAAAGTTCTAACATCATTAATATTAATAATTCTACAAACTAAATTAATTGCATTTAAACCAGCTTTAATTTCTTTAATCTTAAAAGTTTTAGGCAGTGACAAATCAAATAATTTAACTTTTAATTCATTAGCAACAATATGGGCTGCGCCTTCTTTAGAAATCAAATCTTGTAAATCCTTAAGTTTCTGATTAATTTTAGATTCAATATCTACTTTAGGAAGTTGTGTAACTTCAATAATTTTATTTAATATTGTTTCATAGCCGAGAATCATAATAATATAAATTTAGTTTATTATAAAAGTATTTTGGTTCATCTACAGGTAGTTAGTTATTATACTTTTTTTGATATCTATTTTGTATAATCCATTTATTAAATAATCTTAAGGTAAAAAATACTATATAAAACTATGTTCCTTGCCTTCTATATGTTTATCCCAACATTAGGAAGTTTAGAATCAATATCTATTGCAAACTTTAGAATATGATCATTAACTGGAATTTTAACTATTATAATCTTTCTATTTACAGAAGTTAAAGCTTTAAATTCCGAATTTAATTTAGAAACACATTCATTAGGTTCTTTCTTAATACAATTTAAAGCAATAAACTGATAGACTTTATTAAAATTAATTAAATCATTTGTTCCTAAATATATCTTAGGATGAATAATATAAGAAGACTGCAAAGAATTTTCTATCTTAAAATTTAAATCTGATAATGTAACAATAGACTTATCTTTATCAAAACCAATAATCTTAGAATTTTTAACTGAATTCTCAGAATAAGTTTTTAAAATACCGCCTCTTTCAGAAACAATAGTATCAGAAACTAAACCTAGAAAATTAAAAGCACTAGAACTAAAAGAATTTTTAGGATTAAACTCTTCATAAGTACTCCTAAAATTAACGATATAAGAACTAAATTCATTATTAAGACCAATTAAAAAATTATTATCAATATCAAAATTATTACAAGAATCATCTATCAAAACATACATATCACCATTGTCTTTAATTTTTTGACAAGAATTAGAAGAAAGATAACCTCCATTATCATAAAGTTCTTTCATAACTAATGTTTTAGATAACTTAAGAGATTGTTCTAAATACAATAAATCTTTTTCACCTTCATCATAAGCTTTCATGATAGAAAGACTTTTTATACCAACTTTATCTTGTCTTGATAATTTAACTTTGGTAATAGTATAGGATAATAGAACTAAAATAACTAATGTAACAATTACAAATAAAGGTAAAAAAACTGCTTTCTTATTCATTGCAGCCCCCACAATTTAAGTACAATGACACAACAACGGAATTTTTTGATTTAATTGGTAATAATAAAGTTTGGTTATAATAAACTTTAGAAAAAGGATAATCTTCACCTAAATGCAAAATTTCTTGATCATTTGAGATAATAAAATTCCATGAACTAACAGAATGAGGTTTAGGAATAACTTTTAAAATATTTGGAATTCTTGATTTAAGTTTTATCAAAGCAGAATCATCAGGTAAATCGGATATTATATCAGCAATGTTTTCATTGTTCTCTTCTGTTAATAATAAATTCCTTAAAGTCAAAGAATCTGTAAATAGTTCATTAGATACCACATTATCCTTAGATTTAGCAACATCTAAAACAAAAAATAAAATTGAGAAAAATAATAAAAATAAGATTAATAAAACTAAACTAGGAACAAAGTATAATGGAAAACCAAAATCTCCTTTTTTATTGTACAATAGTAATCACCTCTAAATCTAATATACCTGGTAAAATTTTATTATCTTTTTTATATAAAACATAATATTTATTATTTGAACATTTATAAAACTTAACTCCTGCGCATATTGGAATATTATAATTAATATTAAACTTTGGATTAACAAAAGCAATTTCATTATTATCAATATCAGATAATTTAACAGTATAACCAAAATCTTCTTTAGAATAACAAGAACTTAATTTTTCTGGAGTCAACTTTTCAATGTCTATAACCCCGACACTAACTTTAAACTCATCACTCAAGGCAAGACAATTCTCAGAATAAAGCAAAGATCTTGACAATGTATAAACTTCAAGATCTCTTGTATCAAATTTTTCATTTAAAAAAGAAACGGCAACCATAAAAATAAATATAACAACAACCATAACTAATGTTATATTACCTAACCATTTCAACATCTCAGTAGGCAAAGAAGCTTTTTTATTCATTTTGAAACCATCACTATTTTATTTTCTAAAAACTGTTCTGAAATAATTCTATCAGAAACAACACAATTATACTGTGCTATATTTGATAACTTTTCATCTTTAAGTTTTGCTTTTATAATACAAGGTTCTGAAAAAGATAAGGTTATATTTGGATTATAATTATAAATAAAATATAATTCTTTATTTTTATAAGGAATTTGAGAAAAAATTCTAGAAAAAGAATATTCTAAAGAAGATAATTTAAGGTCATGATTAGTATTATCTTTAATTTTTATAATAACCCCAAAAAATGAACCTGTAATAAATAAAAGTATAACTAAATCAATAATCCATGCTGTCATTGTTGTTGACATACCTTTTTTTTTCATTTTTTATACCATAACAATATTAACATCTTGTTGTTTTAATGCAATAAATGATGGAGATTCTAAACAATTTCTAGCACCTGCCTTTACTTTATATTCTGACAATTTAGGAAGATAATTTAAAGGATCTCTCTCATAATTAGGTTTACCAACATCAGTACTAAAATCTGGATTTATATAGACATTAAAATGAAGATGAGGGCCAGTAGATCTGCCAGTGTTACCGCTCTTAGCAATAACTTGACCTTTTGTAACTTTAGCATTATTCTCAACTAATATTTCAGATAAATGGAGATAACCAGTAAATCCGTCATTATGTTTAATTAATAAACTATTACCACCACCCTTAGTACAATCAGGATCACAATTATGAACACTAATAACAACACCATCAGCAACACTATAAACTGGAGTACCTATTGGAATACCAAAATCAATACCATCATGCCAATCTAACTTATCAAGATCACCAGTTAATGGAGAAACTCTTGAACCATAACAAGAAGTTATTATAGGGTTATTAATAGGCCAAACTTTATCACCAGTTAAATCATAAGATGATGAAACTAATTTATTATAATTCTGAATAACAGCAACAACATAATCTTTAGTTTCTGGAATATTAGGAACACCGCTATCTTTTATTATTCTATTTGGCCCAGCATTATAAGAAGCAGCAATATTTTCAACTGAAGGTTCAATATTATTTAATTTCAACTGATTAGTTATTTTTGAAATATATCTAATACCCGCATCAATATTTAATTCAAAATTAAATCTATTATCTAATTTTGCTGAATCTGTGTTGGAATTAACAAATGAAAAAAGTCTAGAAGCATAATCAGGATCACATTTTATAATATTAGAATTTTCAAAAGTTAGTAAACCTAATTCTTGAGCAGTACCGGGCATCAATTGCATCAAACCACCAGCACCACAAGTTTTAGAAATTGCTTTTTCATTCCAAGCACTTTCTTTTTGAATAATAGCTTTAACTAATAATGGATCAACATTATACTTAAAAGATAAACCATTAATTAATGGAGTTAATTGGACTTCTAATTCTGAATTTGAAATAAAAGAAACACGAACAGAAGGAACACTAATTGCAAATTCCTTAGAAAATCCTTTAATATTTGATTTACATAAATAAAAATTTTCTAGAGTTTCACAAGATAAACGGGAAGATTTCCATGAATCAAAATTTTTATAATATAAAGCAATATTACTTGAATCAATATTTTCTAAAATATTTTTTGGAATTGATAATTCTATATCTGCTTGAACAACAAAGTTAGTATCAATAGACTCGTGATTAGAAAGATATTGTAAATTGCCTAAACTTTCTTTTGAAGGTAAACCTAAATCAATATCAAATAAGTAAGGAAGATTATGATCTTTAGGGATACCTTCTGGAATAAATAAAGAGTCTGATTTTATATTAATAATAGGAATAAAAGATTTAATAGACCTTGTATTGAATAATATTGTTAATTTGTTTAAAATATTATTTTCATTAAATTCTTTAACATCTAATGCCCCAGTAATAGGTTCTGGAGATTTAAAATTACCTATAGTTTGGACTACTAATTTATTATTTAATTTTGTAAATGTAAGATAAGTATAAGGTTGAAGTTCAGATGTTGTAAAAGGTTTATCATTTTCATCAACTATTGCTGTTACATCAGTAAGTTTATAACATTTATAATGTTTACAATTTTCACCATCAACTTTACACATACATAATTGCGGATCTTTAGCAACTTCAAAATCTGGTTGTATAGGATGATTTTGTAAACCAAGACTAAAAGAGAAACTAACAAGGTTGCATTTTTCATTAATAAAGATCATAGACTTAACTTCACCTTTATCTAAATTTTTTACTAAATCTTTAACACCATTCCATTGAAGTTTGTTATCGCATGAACCTTTATCCTGATTAAACAACTCTAAAAAATTATTAGATATAAAAACAAATATAAAGATAACTAAAGCGGCAAAAACTAAACCAATAAACAAATCCTGAATTGTACTTAATGCACCTCTTTTAAACATATAAATAAAATAAGGACTTTAGTATTTATTATTTATGGTTTAGGAATACTTGAATCTTTAACAAGATTTGTTGCAGTAACACCTTGTTGTCTGAATGAATCAAATAAATTAGGAAGATAAGTTATAGCAAAATAAATTATTAAACCTACTACAATTAAAATAATAATCATAACAACCACTGTCTCTAAAGAAAGATTAACTGCTTTTTTATTCATTTTTACTAACATTGGACTTCAGAACATTCAACGCCAATAGATGTTTCAGAATTAACAGCTAGTACAGAATTATAATTAGTAGCACTACATGTTGCTTTTTTTAATGCAGTTTTAGCATTATTATCTTCATCTATCATAAATGTTTGTCTGCAATAACCTGAAGTACGCTGAAGATCAGATGTGACAGTTTTAGCTGAATCACAAAGATTTTGACAAGTCCTAACTGCTAAATCAATATTTTGTCCGCTTGTCTGGCTAGAAAATATATCTTTTAATTTTTGACCAACAGTACCAAATCCTCCTACAACAAATACTAAAATAATTATAACTAAAACTATTAGAATCAATGCGACAATAACAACACCTTGTGGTAATTCCATACCCTTTTTATTAAACATCAAACACCTCTGAATAATATTTTATGATGAAGTTTATATTTAAAGCTTTTGGTAACTCTCTAAAATTTAATATTTCACTAAATTATTCTGACGTTTCTGTAACTAAATCAAAAGAACATCTTCTTAGATTAGGCTGGGTTCTTGTCATTCCAATAATATTATTATTAAATTTATATAAAATTCCATTCTTAAAATCAATATAATTTCTTCCGTTTATATCTTTTGCTGAACATATTTCATTATTTTGAAATAAAATATCAGTAGCAATAGTAAAATCATTTAATTTTAATTTATTGAAAGTATAACCATTTTCCTCATAATTATCTAATGAAGGTTTACCACGAATATTTTCTATATAAAAACTAAAAGGAAAACTATTCTGAGAAACTGGTTCTAAATTTTGAATAGTGCATGATGAAATTAAAGCATCTTTATATAATAATAAAGCTGCACGACCAGCAACATTCTTTAATAAAATTGAATAAGTTTTAGGAATAATAGTATTAGTCAAAGGACAATAACATTCATTATCTTTAGAATCAGAACATCTCTTAACATCTGAAACAAAACTAGAATAAAAATAAATCTTATCCACATCATTTAATTGATGTATGCTATCACCACTAGAAGTTGACTCATTTCCAAAACTTAATAATGACTTAATGGGATTTTCTGTTGTAGTATAAAAACCATAAAGAACAATAATAAAAACAATAATTGAAACAACCCATGTTATAACTTTAAAACTCATTTCCATTTTTAATTACCAAACCTCAAAGCTTGAACAATCTTGTTAAAAATATTAGTCGAACTGTCTTTTAATGAAAATATAAATAATAATAAAAAAATTAATAATATTAATGCTAATACTAATTTTATAACTATATTAAATGTAAAGTCTCCTTTTTTATTTTTCATAGTTATTAAAAGAAATTATCAATTATATTAAGTTTTCCAATACTAAAATTAATTAATGTAAAAGTTAAATTCATAATAAAATTAATAATTAAAATTTTCTTCCAGGTGTGAATGTTTCACTCTGGGCTTCTTTAAATTTTTCAACATCTGATTGAATATTTTCATTAATTTGTTCTATATTTGGGCCATTGCATTTAGTTAAAAAATCTTTTGGCTCAACAATCATAACAGTAGCAACAAAAGGTTTAGGATTGAAAACTAAACGATAAACACCAGTACCTGACTCATACAAAGCAAGACTCCACCCTATATAAGGTATGAACTTAGCACCTAAGGTTTTAGCAAAACCTTTAGCAATTGTTCTGCCTGCGGCTTTTGTAACTGATTTAGCAGTTAATCTGGAAGCACCAAATTCAACAGCCTGACCTTCACCTTGAATAAAATTAACAGCAGTTTCACTTAAACCAACAACACCTTCTTCAGCAAGTTTAGAAGTTATTTTATTAGCAATAATCTTACGAGAAGCAGTAACACCAGCTGTAACACCTGAAGCTGCAAGATTACCTACTCCAGAATTTGTATTTGTTGATGTAATCTGTCCTTCACTTCCTTCATTAATATTTTTAGGAGAATAACCTTGAGCTTCCTGAAGTTCACCAGACTGAACACCTAATAATTCCCACGCAATCTGATTCCATGCTCTTCCAGAAGCAGCAAATAACATTACATAAAGATCTTTGTCTGTAGCAAATTTATCATTTTCTAAATCTTCATTACTTAAAGTATAAGTATCATCATTAGCTAAGTATTGCAAATAAGTAAGTTTATCTTCACCTTCAATTGGTTTATATTCATTTAAGTATCTAAGAAAACCTTGAACTTCAGGCACATCATTTTTTATTTCATTTGAAAAAGAAATTGCTCTGCAAGGATAACAAAAAATTTCTTTCTTAACATTCTTTACATAATCGGTAATACCAGAAACAGAACCAATAAAATCACTTTCACCTTTATCAAAAGCTCTCCAACAATCATACATAGAATCTGCAATTTCTCTGTAAAATTTAGGAGGTTCATTTCCATTATATCTTAAATCTTTAGGATTTTTTATAATTAAAGGTTTATCTAACTCCCTAACAGGAGGCCACTTACCCCCAAGAGTTAATTTTGAATTTACTTTTTGACCAACCCAAGCCTGGACAATTTCGACATTAGATTCTCTAGAAGCAAACAGATTAAAAGCATAAGCAAAACTGCCAATAATCATTAATATAACTAGGGAAAGAATTAAAAGAATCAAAACATCATTTCTCAAACCTTTTTTATTCATAATAAATTAAACACCTCTAATTTTTTAAAAAATATATACCAAATAACTGCTAAAAAAATAAGTATAGAAATAATAATAATCATAACATTCATAGCATAATCTGACCACCCTTTCTTTTTCATATAAGAAATAATTTATTATATTATATATAAATGTTTTTAAGCAAGACCAATATTAGAACCTTGCAATACAACACTAGCAAGACCAGTAAATAATAATGTGACTATTAAGGCAATTACAGCATATAATAAAAAACTCCTCATAATATTTTTAGAAAGAAGATATTGCTCATTAAGTTTATCATTACCATTTTCAATTCCATTTTGTAATACTGTTAAAACATAAGTAATCTCAACAACATAAAGGCCAACTACTAATTGAAAAAAATAACCTGGAATTATTCCATTAATACTAAACAAACCACTTAATCCTTCTATACCCCCAGTACCGAGATCACCTGAATTTTGAGAAGCAATTTTAGAAATGCTAGTGTTTAATACAACAATAATATTAACAATCATTACAGAAATACCAACAACAATCCCGGCAATTACAGGTGTTAAAAAATTAATCTGGGATTTCATAGAAGAAATTACTTCTGCTAATAAATCTTTTAATCTTTCAGAAACCTGATGAATCTTATCAACATAATTAGCAATACTAATCATAGACTGAGAAACAATAGAAGGACCTTTTCTTGAACTCTCCAAAAGAACTTCCATAGAACTTTCAATCAAAGAAGAAGGATAAGAAAGTATAGCCCCGTTTTTTTCATTAAAAATAGCTTCTTTAAGCCCCATGCCTAATTGTCTAATATTTGTATCAACAATTCTAAAAAAATTACCAGACGGAGTTTCTTCTAAAGTTTGAGAAACCTTGCTAAAAGCTAATTCTGTAGGAATACCATCACCAACCCTATTACCTAATTGAAAAAGAGCAGAAGCAAATTCAGATTCAAGATTTTTTGTATCATTTCTAATGTCAATAAAATTTTTAGTTTTTAATTTAAAATAAACACTCATAGCAATAGCAAGACCTGCTGGAATAAAAAAACCTAAAAATAATGCACCAATACCAAAAGGACCAAAATATTCTTTACCAAAAGGAACATAACCAAAAAAACAACCAAAACTACCAATATCAATATCACCAGAAACACAACCAAGACTTTCTTTTGCAACAGGTAAAGTCAACTGAAATAATAATGGGAATAAACCAATTACTAAAAATAAAACAGCAATAAAAAAACAAATAAAAAATGGATTAAAAGACTGTTTGTAAACATTTTTAGCAACCTTAGAATCACCATAACCTGTAGGCCTCTTAGATAAAATATTAATACCTAAATAAAATACTAAAATAGGAAGTATAATATTATAAAGTAGAGCGAGATGATACCACTTAACAAGACCATTAAGGAAAGAACCGATTAAAGGAAATATAACTAAACCTAAAATTGGTAAAATAACACCTAACATATGTAATGTAGTTATCGGGCCCTTAAGATCCTGGGCATAATGAAGCATTTTTTCATAAGTACCATCAAGAATAACATTCAAACCTTTTTCTAATAAATCAATTCTTCTAGATTCAGTAGGTTCAAACAAAGAAGATTCAATAAGATGAAAAGCAGTAACAAATTCTAAATTATGATGACGCCAAGTTTCTAAATAATTATCTAAAGATTCTTTAATTGTAGAAAATTTTTCAGTTTCTATATCCCAAAATATTTTTCTAAGATCAAAAGACAAAGGAGCATCAATATGTTCAGCTGCAAATTTAATAGCATGTTCTAGATTAGAAGTATGACGCATATAAATAACAACATATAAAATACAAATAACCATTTGATTACTTGCTTTTAAACGCCAACGAGCAGCCATATAAATAGGAATATCTGTAAATTTCAAAACGGCAATTAGACCAAAAATTAAAATTAAAGAAATAGTAAAAAAAGGAATTGAATTGAAAACTAAATATGAAACTAAACTAACTATTATACCAAATAAAATTATAATAAACCCAATAAAAACAGCAAAACTAGCAGCACCTGCAGGAGTAATATCAATATGCGCAGCATCTATACTTTCTTGTAATATTTTTTCTTTATTCTTATCTGGCTTAAAAGAAATTAATTTTTCAGTAGCATTACACCATTTTTCATAACTAGACCTTTTAACTGATAAAACTTCTTCTTTAAATTTAATATATTCACTAGAAAATTTTTTAATATCCTCAGAACTAATATCACCAGAGTCTAAATCAATATGCTCACCTACCTTATTTCTATATTTTGATAATATATCCTTTAATTTTTTATCTTCTGTCATCTTCTTTTGATATATTAAAGAAATTAAGAATATATAAAAGTGATTGTTGAAACTTTATTTTTATATTGTGTTTAGTGTTAGTCAGACAGAATAATATTTCTATTTTATATTTAATAAATTATAACTTTTATTTATTAATAATATATAGTTTTTTTAAGAAGAAAAAATTAATTATGATTTAGAAAATAATTCATTGTTTATAACTTAATTTAATATATTTTTTGAAATATTCTTCCCATTCAAAAAAAATTTGTTTACTATTTAAAAACCCAGTTTTTTGTTTAACACGTTCACTAATTCTATGAAACTCGTCGTTTAATTGTATAACTGTTTTAGCTTCTAATAAATCTGGATCATTTAATTCTTCAGAATATTCAACAATAGTCTTTTTAATTTTAGCTCTTAATAAAATATTTTCCCAAATCGAATCCCAAGAACCAGCCCACTCTTTTACATTAGAAGCTATACTTTTAATTATATCTGAATCTCCATTTAATAATTCTTCTGTTGGGACTAGGGAATCTGTTTTACTATCATAACGCATTAAATCAACAAAACCCCCTTCAGTTAAAGGATCATCATTCCATTCTTTACGAACTTCTGTTATTTGTGTAATTCTCCTTGCCCTATGCAATCCATCAGCAGAACGAATAGGATTAGCAACAATAATAATATCGACAGCTTTAAAACTTGTTTTGGGAACTTTTAGATCATTAACTATCCTATCAAAAACACCGTATGGAGAATCGCCATGAATTGTACCAGCAACGGTATTCGCCAAAGCACCAGTTCTCATGGCCTCAAAAATAGCTAAAGCTTCGAGACTTCTAACTTCTCCAACGATTAAAGATGAATCACCCATACGTAAACTTGTACGAATACCTTCATCAGCAGCTAATTCAGAACCAGATTTAGCAAGAGCACTACGAACTTTCATTCCCTGAATGTTATAACCTAATTTTCTTAATTCATCATTTGGAAGTTCAAAAGTGTCTTCAATAGTTATTATTCTATATTTCCTCATAATTTCTACGAGAACTGAACCCAAAACTGAAGTTTTTCCAGATCCACGAGTACCAGCCACAAGTAACGTTCTGTTTCCCTCTATAATAAAACTTAAAAGCCCTGCAGCAAGATCAGTCATCATATTATTTTTAATAAATAAAGGTAAAGTCCACGGTTTATCACGATGTCTTCTAATAGAAAAAGCAAGACCATTTGGGCTCAAAGGTTTTTGGATAATAGCAACTCTTGCTCTAGCACCTGGAATAAAAAGTTCAGTATCTAAAACAGGATTGGCTTCATCTAAAGGTCTTCCAGAAATTAACCTAAACTTAGAAGCCCAACTATCAACATCTTCAATAGAAGTTATTATGTTTGAAACACACTCATCATATTTACCATGAACAATAAAAATAGGGCTAGAACCAGCAGGACTATTAATACTAATATCTTGTATTTCTGGATCCTGTAATAAAGTTTCTACTAGACCAAAACCAACAGTATAACGAACAAGAATATTTGCAAGTTCTTCGACTTCTTGATAAGATAAAGAAATATTTTTATGTTGAGATAATTCTGTAATTAAATCTTTACCAATGTTAAAAAATGTTTCACGCATTTTTTCAGAATCTATAAATTCTTCAGCTTTAGGCTGATGTTCAGAAAGAACTTTTCTAGCAAGGTCTAAAAGTTCATATTTATCTTCAGAAATCTGAAATTCTGGAGGGATTAAATGATATAGCGGTTTGATAGTTTCACTCGTATTAAAAATTTGAACATGGGTATTTTTTTCTAAAGAATAAGAATCCACAGCTTCTGAATCTAAAGGCGGAGTAGCTAATAATCTGGTGTACATAAAATCTGGGGTTATAGTTGGCCTGAATAAAGATTTGTAAACTTCACGCTGACCGACAATATAACCATCTATATAATCTTTAGAATTTTGTATAAGTTTTGTGTTTTCTAATAAAGAATAAATTTCTGTAAGAACAGATAAGTAAGGTTGTAATTTTATTTTATAATCTTCAGAATTATTTTTAGAAATATTTATTCTCTCTTCTCTCAATAATCTTTTAGTCTCAACAAAAGCACCAACAGGATCTGACTTTAATAAATTTAATATTAAATTTTGTAAATTTTTAATTTTGTAAATTGAATCTTGTAATGGTCCAAAAACTTCTAAAGCTGCCTGAGTTAAAATGCTTTTTTGTTTTATAAAATGATTATAAATTCTTGCAATTTCTACTAATAATAATGTCTGAGAATAACTATATTCATATTTCTTTTTTTGATGAAAAACAATACGACTAACATTAGGAGTTAAAGCAAGTCTTTCAATGATTAAAGAAAATATAACAGAATCTTCTTCTATTGAAGGAATTCTAGGATAAGAATCATAATTTAAATGTAGAACATCATCACTACCTTCTTTTTGTATTTCATATTCACCTGGCTTTTTAGCTTTTTTAAATAACACCATTAAGAATATTATAATAAAGAATTATATAAAGATTAGTATTCAAAAGCTTTATTTAGTAGACTAGATATAAATTAACTATGACAGAAGAACAGTCACAAGAACAGAATTTCTATTTTGATATGAGTACAAGAATAAGAGAAATAGAAGGAAAATATAATTTATTAAGAGATAGAATGCTATTAATAAATAATAATATGATTGAAGAATATAAAAAAACAACAACAGAAATAAAATTAGTAAATGAAGATGTACAAGAAATTAAAGTAAATATTTATAGAATAAAAGAAGCATTAAGACATTTATTAAAAGAACTAGACTCATTCGCAAGAAAAGAAGATATGAAATTTTTAGAAAAGTATATTAATTTATGGAATCCTATGAAATTTGTAACAGAACAAGATGTAAAAAATATAATAAAAAATGAAATAAAAGAGGTAGAAAAACATGGCAGAGAATCAAAATAGTTTTCAAGATATAAAATCAGGTGTTGATGGAATTTTAAGTGATGTTCCAGAACCTACGGAAGGAGCTGAATTACCTACAGAAGCAGATTTAGGAAATGTTGAAGTTGCAGAAGAATTACCTGAAACAAATTATGTTGACAATCAGAATTATACTCAAGATGCGCCAGCTTACCAAGAAGCAGGAACAAATTATCCCCAACAAACATTAGATTCTGAAAGAATACAAGCTATAGTAGAAGCTGTAGTAAAAGAAAAATTTGAAGAAATGACGCAAGGAGTAGGAAATCTGGCTGTATGGAAAGATAAAGTAAACAATGATTTAATTGGGATTAAACAAGAAATAATAAGAACACAACAAAGATTTGAAGGATTACAAAATGCAATAGCTGGAAAATTGGGAGATTATGACCAAGGAATAAGAAATATAACATCAGAAATGAAAGCATTAGAAAAAGTATTTGAAAAAATATTAGAACCATTAACTTCAAATATAAAAGAACTTGGAAGAATAACTGAAGAAATGAAAAAATATAAGAAGTAAAAAATTTTATACACTAAAAATAATGGAAAAAATAGTATATAATCATTATAAAAAAGAAAAAATATTGGATAAAATACAAAAAGTAATACCTATAGTCGCAGGTTTAAGTGGGATTATATTAGAAAGTTATGTTTTAATGGATGACCAATCAATTAAATTTAGCCATCCATTAATAGTTTACACTCCTTTTGCGGCTATTTTATATTATGGAATAATAAATTATAAAAAATAAAACTATAATTATTATAAAGAAACCTAAATAATAAATTAAATTTTATCTAAAATAATTTTAATTGATAAACCTGAAACAATGAGAATAAACAAAGCACCCAACACTCTAGGATGTATCAAAGTAGAAATAACTGCACCCTTAACATTTGAATTCTGATCATTAGAAGTTGGTGTTATTACTATACCATTTTTGTCTGTATAAGGACTTATATCTTGTTCAAAAGATTTAACTAAACCTATAAGAACAACTATTAAAATCAAAACATATATAACTGTTTTACCCCCAATAGTATCCCAAATTTCTGCATATTCTGCTTTAGGACTGAAAAATATAAATAATCCAAATAATAATAATAATACAATAATTATAAGAGTAATCCAAGGTACGATATTTACAACTACACCAGTAATTGTTCCAGTAAATACTGAAATAGCTGCAACACAAATTGCTCCTACAAAATTAAGAACTTGTTGTTTCTCACCAAAAATATTTGTTTTTGATAATAAAGCATAAATTAATACAAATACAAAAAAAAATACAAAAAATGGCATGAAAAAAGATAATAATCCAACATCAAGCACTGTTGCCATATTACTTAGCTCCTCTTTCTATACCTTTAATAAGTTTTGAAAATACTCCTTCTTCTCCTTCTTTTTTAGGTTTCTGAACAACTAAAGCTATAGCAATCAAAAATACGGCTAATGGAATACCAATATTAATTAATAAATTTCTATCTTGTGGGCTTATATAAATACCAGAACTATCTTCAGGTAAAAATACTGAGAGCAAAACTGCAATTATTATTAAAATAACAGCAATAGAAAATACTCCGCCTTTTAATCCTGTAAATTCTTTACCTGAAATCATAGCAATTATCAATAAACCCATAAGTATAACTACAATAACTAAAGAAACTCTTGGTAAAAATAAATTAATTGTCGCAACAATCCCTTGCTGAACTAAAACCAATAAAGCAATAACAGATGAAACTACAATATTAATATTTGTTTTATCACTCCCTAATATTTTTGTTTTTTCAAGAATAGCAAAGATTATAGAAAATATAAGTAAGAAAGGCAAAACATACTCAAAGACACCAACATCTTTTAAAACCTGAATAGTATCACCAAAATTAAAATCAACTACCATTATTCTTTTTTACCCCCTTTTGAACTTACAACAAAAAATATAGCACCTAAAGCAACGACAAGGAAAATCAATGAAGTAACAACAGGCCCACTAATATTGTCAAGAGCATAACTAGCCCCATATTCTAACCAAGACTCACCACTATTTAATGTTAATGAATTTAAAAAGATAACAATTATTAAAATTAATAAAACAATCATAAAAATTTTAGCATAAGTTTTAGTTTTGTCATTCTCACTAAAATTTAATTCACCTGTACCAAAAAATACACTGATTAAAATTAAAAATGAGACACATACTATAACTAAAAAAACTACATTTGGAAGGGCTGTATTTATGGCCATAACAATTTTATTTGTAGCAACAACAGTCATAGCAATAACAAAAGAAACAACACCATTTAAATTTTTTCTTGAAATATCTTTGTCTTTAGGATCTTTTTCTGTTCCTAAAATCCTTGTTTTTTCAAGAATAGCAAATATTATTGTAAAAACTAATAAGAATGGCAATACTACATCAAATAAACCAAACTCTTTAAAGAAAGTTACTGCATTTTGCAAAGGGGAAACCATAAGTAGAAAATATAATAATTAGTATATAAGATTTGTGTTTTTAAGTGATAAAAAATTATATTTAGTTAAAAGAAATTTATTATAATTTTTATTCTCTTACTCCAACCTTACTTAATGCTGATCTTATTTTTAATTTTGCTTCTTCTGGTAAATTATCTATTGTTTTATTATGAATGCTTAATGCGCCAATACCTAAATTATAATCTAATATCCTCTCTTTTATAAAAAAACTGTTATTGCATTTATTTTTATTCTAGCTATTAAATTATTTTCTTTAAAGAAAAAATTATTTCCTTCTAAATCTTTTCTTAATATTTGAAATTTTTCTTTGCTTAATATTTTATTAATTGACATAGGTAAATTTTAATTAAATTACTATATAACTCTTTCTAATAAAAAAAATGAATTGAAAAAATAAAATAGAATTAAGCTAATTCTTCAGCAGTTTCCATTTCTTCTGCAGGAAGAGCTGAACTTGAAATTATCATAATATCGCCAACAGACTTAACTAAATTATGTGGGACTGTAACACCCTTAGCACCAGTTAAGACTCTTGTTAATTGTGAATGTTTAGTTGCTTTAACACGCCAACCAACAACCCTATTACTTTGGATTATAGTTTCTTCAATATCACCATAATAATATCCATCATCAGTATATACTGGCATTCCAAAAACATCAGTTACTTTTCTTGTTTTTAACATCTTTTAATCACCTTCAAGCGAGTTAATATTCTATTCACATTTTTTAAGTTTATATAGTTTTCTCTTTTGCGGGATAACTAATATAAAAGTATAATTATTTCATTTATATTACATAAAATATATTTTCTGGTATAAAACCAATAGTTTAATTAATATTTATGTAAATGTTCCTTTAATGAAAACATATAAAAATCTAGTTTTGGTTGGAACATCACATATTTCAAAAGAAAGTATAAAAGAAGTAGAAGAAATAATAATAAAATTAAAACCAAAAATAGTAACTTTAGAACTTGACGAAAGAAGACTAAAGGGATTATTAACAAAAGAAAAGGGAAAATTAAGTATAAAAGCAATAAGACAAATTGGTATCAAGGGATATTTATTTGGTAAACTAGGGCATTATGCAGAACATAAATTAGGAAAGTATGTTGGGGTAATACCTGGAGAAGAAATGATAACTGCATATAATACTGCAGTTAAATTAGGAATAAAAGTAGCATTGATAGACCAAAATATTGAAATAACATTAAAAAGATTTTCAAAAGAAATAACATGGAAAGAAAAATTCACATTTTTATTCGAGATAATAAAATCCCCTTTTATAAAAAATAAAATACAAATAGACTTAAATAAAGTTCCTGATAAAGAATTAATAATAAAATTATTAAAACAAATAAAAAAAAAATATCCAAATTTCTATAAGGTATTGATTACTGAAAGAAATAAATACATGGCAAAAAAATTATTCTTAATAATGAAAAATTACGATAACATTATTGCTATTATTGGAGCAGGACATGAAATAGAAATAATAAATGATATAAAAAATTTAGAAAAATCTAATTAGAAAAACACTTTTATAAGTATATTCTCTAATATATATATATATATAAATCTTAATAAATAGCAAAAGAAAAGAATATTTATGAAAAAATTAAAAACAAAGATTATTATACCATTCTTATTAATTTTGTTTTTATCAATACAAATTGTTTCGGCAAATTTTTTAACAGGGTTTTTTACATTGCAAAGACAACAGACTACATATTGCCATCCAAATCTTATAGAATTTGATAATTATAGCGTAAGAGTTGATTTTTTGGATTTATATAATAGAGATGATACTGCTAGACTTTTTACAATACAAAGTGTAGTAATAATAGAATCAACAAATGGAAGAAATTTAGCACTTGGGGATAGAAGAGGGACTCCAACATCAAGTATTGTTTTATTCCAAGATACAAACCTAAATAATTATATCTTCAAAAAAAGCCCTACAACAGGCCATTATGTATTATATAACCAAAATGGACAAGAAACAATTAACAATAAATATATTATAAGCTTTTCAGTAAAACATTTATTTAATGAATTAAATGAATTAATAGTTACATCACAAGATGTAGTAATGATAACAAGCAGAAATAATTTTGAATTACAAAATACTTCAAGTTGCACAAAAAAAGTTGACGGTATAGCAATATGGATAAATAATACAAAAGGATTAGCTTTTATTAGAGACAAAATAACTAATCATTACATTACTTATAATAAATAATAATTTGTGATATAAAAAACTCAAATTCATGAATTTATAAAATATTATTTATTTTACAGAAAATAAATATCATTCTATCAGAATTATTCTTATTGTAAGGAAAATTTGAATAACCGCCTAATATTTTATAAATTTTAAATTTATCTTTTGTTAATCTTTCAATATCGTTTTTAGAGTATATCTTAACTAATTCAGTGTCTATTGAAGAATATGTTTTCCCGCTTTTCTTATCCAAGATTAAGTAAACATATATTGCATCTTGTATTTTATTTTTAAGATCGATACTTTTTCGAATAAACAATTCAATTTTATAATCTTGATTTTCATGTAATCTTCTTCTAAAATTTAATTTATCTGATTTTTAAAAAAATTATTAGATTCTAATATCAAAAAACCATTTGGTTTTAAACAATTATGCACACAACTTATAAAATCTAAAAAATCATCTTTTGTTGATAAATAATTATAAGCTGTCCATAAACAGAAAGCTGTATCAATTTTAATTTTTAGATAAAAATTTCTAATGTCTGAGTATTTATAAATTGTAATTGGGTCTAGCTTTTTAGCTATTTTAAGCATACTTCTGGATTGGTCTATACCAAATGTTTCAAACCCGAATTTTGAAAATTCTCGTGAATGCCTACCCACACCACATGCGAGATCTAATACTTTTTTTCCTTTGCAGTTTTTTTCAATAAATTTTTTTAAGAATATAACTTCCTCCTTAGTTTGTTTATTTCTTGAACACACTAATTCATATATTTCAGAAATTTCTTTATAATATATTTTGTTTTTAGCTACGTCTACAAAACTCCTATTTTGCTTTATTAAATGATTTATATTAGGAAAATAATTTTTAGTTTTCATATCAGATAATGAAATTTTTTATTATTTATAAATGTT
The DNA here is from genome assembly GCA_964430545.1 of Candidatus Woesearchaeota archaeon. Classification (GTDB taxonomy): domain Archaea; phylum Nanobdellota; class Nanobdellia; order SCGC-AAA011-G17; family GW2011-AR18; genus CAYSFG01. Next base: position 39,532 of record CAYSFG010000024.1, on the reverse strand, counting down.
AACCGTAATTATTAAAACTAAAATGATCCTATACTAGTCTATAATTTAGAAAACATTAAATATAAATATAATATATAAATAATATGTTTAAACTGGAAGAGATAAGAGACTTAGGAATTTCTATAATATTATTAGGATTAATGTTCGGATTTGATGACGGAGCAAAAACATTTATATTAAAAGACTGGCTAATTAATTTATTAAAAATAATTTTTCTAGTTGCTATATCAATACTAATAAGAGAAGGGGTAATAAAATTAGTTGCACTAAGCAAAAATGTTGAAAGCATTTACCAAATTTGGAATATAAACAGAATATGGTTTGGGGGATATGGAAAAATAAAAAAAGGAATCCCTATGGGAATTATACTGGCTATATTGTTTATATTTATATCAAAAGGAAAATTCTTTTTTACAGCAATAGGAATACATGAACTAAAAGAAAAATTAGTTGCAAGAACAGGAAACAAAAAAATATTCTTAGAATATTTTGAAGAAGCATTAATAGTCCTAAGTGGGGTAATAACACATGTATTATTAGTTGTAATAGCTATATTAATATCAAAATCATTAGGTATAAATCTTGTAAACTTTACTAAAATAAATTTTTATATGGCTTTGTTTAGCTTATTACCTTTATCTAATTTAGACGGAAGTAAAATATTTTTTGGATCTATAATATTATGGTTATTTACTCTAATCTTTGTAATAATAAGTTTCTTATTTTTAAAATATGGATTATTATTAGAAATAATAATTGCATTTATTGTTGCATTTATTGGGATATTAATTTATTATATAAAATATGAATCATAAATTATTTTTATAACAACTAATACAAACTTTTCCTTTTAATTCATTATTTTTTTTATAAGAGAAGATAAAATTTTTGCCTGCATCTTGTTTGCATTTTAAACATTTATTTAAATCAATTTTTCTTTTTGATATTTTAGATAATTGAGAAATAGAAGCATTCATTCTTTTTATTTCATCTCTTAAAATTTTTTTTGATAATTTCATAGTAAAAATTATATTTTTATTTTTAATAAAGCTTTTTAATAAATTAACTCTCACTTTTTAATTTTAAAATCAATTTTAAAAGTTTAATTATAGTTTTTATTATATATCTTATAACTACTATTTTATTAAGTATGTTAACTATTTTGTATTTTATTAATGATATTATTTATTATATATTATGAAGTATATATTTAAGGTTGTAATTTAGGATTAAAATATTTAGTTTTTAGTTATAAGTTATGGCTATTTTAGTATTAAGTTAATGCTTAAATAATTTAATCTTTGATATTAAAATTTAATTTATTTAGCAATAATTCTTTGATTATAATCTTTAATTTATTATCATAATATTTGATTAGTTTATATAATTATAATATTTAATCAAAAAATAAAATCTTTATTTTTAATAGTGTACAACTTTTAATCAAAAAATAAAATCTTTATTTATTCGGATTTGTTTTCTCAATTTTATAATGCATTCTTCTGACTCTTTTCTTTATCTAAATTTAATTAAATATATCTATTGCCATCTTGGAAATCTTCAATTCTTAGAAATTTTTCTAGTTGCTTTTTTCTCATAAATATATAATTCAATTAATTCTGCTTTTCCAATGTTATAAATTTTGGATCTTGATTTATAAGTCATTGAATACATTTGTTTAAAAGCTTTAGAAAATTTTATGAAAATTGTAAGATTCAATATTCTAATAAAAGATTAAATTATTTAGTTTCATTTCAAAAATTTCTCATCTTTTCTTGTACTTTATCAAATAATTCCTCAGTTAATATCGGTTCATGTATTCCTTTAGTATTCTTTCCTGCAAATTTTACTTCTCCTAAATACGCCCTATTTTTTAATATTTTCTTAAGACCATTAACACTTAAATTGTTTTTTATTGCTAACTTATTTAGGCTTATAGACATATTCAAAAAATCTTCATATATCTGTTTAAGTTGTATAGCTTTTTCAAGATCCACTTTTAATGCTTTTTCTATCATTTTATAACCAAATGGCGCTTTAGTTATTGCTCCGCCCTCTTTTGATTTTCTTTCCATTCCAAAAATTGTTCTTTCTCCTATAATATTTCTTTCAAATTCTGCAAAAGCAGAGATTATATGAAACATTAGTTTCCCAGAAGCAGAAGCAGTTTCTACTCTATCTTGTAAGGAAATAAAATCTATTCCCCATTCTTTTAATTTTTCTATAGTTAGGATTAAATCTTTTAAGCTTCTTGAAAACCTATCTAATTTGTAAATAAATATTGCTGAGAATTTCTTACTCTCTGCATCTTTTAGAAGCTCGTTCATTGCAGGCCTATTCTTAATATCTTTTGCAGATTTCCCTTCATCTCTATAAACTTTTAATAATTCGTATCCTAAAGCAGAACAATAATTTTTTAGTGTATCTTCTTGTCCAGCCAAAGAAAATCCGTGCAAGGCTTGTTCTTCAGTTGAAACTCTTATATAAATTGCTGCTAAGGGTTTGTTTACCATCTTTTTCATATTGTTTATGCACTTAGGGTTATATATTTTACTATTTTTATTAACTTAGGGCTCCCTTAGTGCACAAATTTATATAAAATTTGCTCAAAATCTTTAAGTATTAATTAAACTTTGGTTTTAACAATATAAATTGTATCCCTAAGTGTAAAACATTACTTATTTAACTAAAAAAAACTAAAGAAAAAATAAAAAGATGCACTAATCAATTAAGAAAAAACAAAAAATATTACAATATTTTCAGAAAGCCCCATTACAATTATAGAATAACATTATTAATACCCTTTTTAGTGATATATATAGTAAAATTTGTTTAAAGGCTAATGAAATAGTTTAATTTTTAAAGATAATCTTTTGAGTTATTTTGATGATTTAGGTAGATATGATTTATCTGAAATATTGTACCTGTTCCTTGTAATTTGTTTTTTATGTCATCTGAAAAAATTTTAATAATTCCCCCTTTTTGTTAAACGTAAGAAAAACACCCATATGAGCAAACCTATAACAATCTCTTAAATATTATCTATCTCTAAAAAACAATTATTTTTTATATTTGTGTTCCTTTATTTTTTTAAGTATTTTTATATCTTGTAAGTCTTATTGTCTTTCTGTACCCTTTTTTAAAAATATTGAATCTTCTATTGAATCTACTGAAATTTTATATTTTTCTGGAGTAATAAGTATCTACCTTCTATTATAAACTTCTTAAAAGGTTATTAAATTAAATATTAAAATTATTTAATACATGATTTCTTGCTAATTTTAGATTATTTACTTATTTGTATTATCTAAAATTTTAGCTAAGCTAATATTAACTTTTTGATAACTAAAATGAATGTGAAAATAATATCCTGTTTTTTATTAACTAGTTTAATTAAATTAAAAAGAAAAAATAAAGAAAAAAACTAAGAAGTTAAAATATAATTATCTTCTCTTCTTTTTACCCCCACGTGCCATAGCTGCTTCGCAGACATTTCCCTGGCCATCAACATAATATAAGAATCCTTTCTTACGTTGAATTGCATTTTTTACTATTATTTTCCCCATTTATTTTCACCTCCTTTTTTTAATTAATTAATATAATATTTTATCTTATCGACGAGCTTATTTATATAGTTTTCTATTTACCGACGATGATTTATCTTATCGACGATAAGTAATAAATTTATAATTAATGATTAAATAGTTTAATCATATAAACTATATAGAAACAGATATAAATAATTATAACTAATCAAAGTTGTGATATTAATATGGAATATAAAACAAAAGATTTTTCAAATCTATTAGGAATAAATGGATTAAGTGATAATCTATTAAAACTACATTTTGCATTATACAATGGATATGTAACAAATATAAATAAATTATTAAACATCTTACAAAATATGACAAAAGAAGGAAAAATAGCAACACCAGAATTTGCAGAACTTAAAAGAAGATTTGGTTGGGAATTTAATGGAATGAGATTACATGAATATTATTTTGAAAATTTAACAAAAAAAGGGAAAAAGTTAGATCAAAATACAAAAATATTTAAAAAAATAGAGGAAGATTTTGAAAATTATGAAAATTGGGAAAAAGATTTTAAAGGAACTGGCACTATTAGGGGAATAGGGTGGGTTATATTATATTTAGATCAAGAATCAAAAAGATTATGTAATGTGTGGATAAATGAACATGATGGAGGGCATTTAGCAGGAGGAATTCCTTTATTGGTGATGGATGTATTTGAACATGCTTTTATGCTTGATTATGGAACTAATAAAACGGATTATATTAAAATCTTTTTTGAAAATATAGATTGGGAAATTGTAAATAAAAGATTTAATCTTTGAGTGTTATATCTTTTATTATTCTTTTAATTCTCACATCTTTTAATATTTTATTACCGTGATTACTTGTACAAACATAAGTCTCCTTACCTATCCTTTGTTTTTCAATAAGCCCTTCAGTATGTAATCTTAAAACAAATTGGGTAATTGTGGATCTTATAGAATTATAATCTTTTCCAGGATATAAATAACTTGCTAATGATTTGTAAGAAATATGTTTAGTATTTAGGTTTAGTTGAAGATCGTAAATTGTTTTAAATAACTTAAGTTCTGCGTGAGGTATACCATTAAGTACTGTTAAAATATCATTATGATCTGATTCTTCAATTTCTTCTTCTATTTTAATAGGTGTAATAGTTAATGGTTCTTTAAATGGTTTTTTAGATTGATAATTTAATGTAGCTAAAACTAACTCCATACGCTTGATACTTTCTTCTATTTCCTGAAATTTTTTTGAAGTGTGAATTGTATGATTAGAAATAGTTTTATGTAAATGTAGCATATCTGTTTTAATATTTGAGAAAGAACCTTTTAAACTATTATTAATTCTTACTATGTGCTCTTCGTCACTCTTTTTTTTAAATAAAAAACTGAATACACCCATTAATTATTTTGTATTAATACTTATTCTTATAGTTTACTAATTTTTATTGTTCACCGAACCGTTCGGTGAACTTACCGAACAATCCTTTTTTATTGGAAAAATAATTTATGTTTATACCATGTTATAACCTATTTTATTGATAGTTATCGGACGGTTCGGTAAACGTAGGTGACGTCACCGAACGGTTCGGTGAACAGTAGGTGAACGGTTTTTATTTAATTTAGACAAAAAAAATTGAATGTTTTAATAAAAAAACGTAAAAATTTGGTATTTGTTGAAAAAAGTATAAAATTTAAAAAAATAATACTAAAGATATATTAATTTTATAAAAGTGAGATATAAAAAAGTGATATTTAAATTTTAATATAGCACAAAAAACAATAAAATTATAGAAAATAATTATAAAGAAGTTAAAAAAAAATTGAAAAATCTCATAAGTGAGAATAAAATTTATTGATTAAAAGGAAATTATTGAAATTATACTAAAAAATTTGTTTACAACGATTAAAATTGAAAAAATGAAGATAAAATAAGGTTTTTAAATGTCAAAAAGTGTGGTTTGATGTGGATCTGAATCATAATAAATTCCAATAAGTTTTTGTTTTAAGTTTAAAGCCTTAAAATCTGGTTTTATGTGGATAATATTCCTTTTATTGTTAAGGCGCTTTTTATATAATGGGGCATTTTTTTTGAAAAGTGAGAACAAATGACTCCTAATACAATGCTCAGAAAGCCCCATCTTCGAGGATATTGCAGTATAAAATGGTTCTTTTCCCTCATCTTCTAATTGGTATATTGTAAGAAAAAGTTTTAGTTCTTGTTTAGATAAAAGTCTAAAAACTCCTTCTAAATTTGTTCTTAGAGCTTGAAAATTAGGATCTGAGTGATTGATTGATTGATTAAATGATTGATTAGTGATTGATTGATTGATTGATTGATTAGAAACTGTATTAAATATTTTTTGATTATCAAGCTTAAAATCATGTTTAATTGGGGTTATAGGTGATTCTAACTCACCTAAGGGTTCATTTGATTGATTAAATGATTGATTAGTGTTTGATTGATTGATTGATTGATTGATTAAATGATTGATTGATTGATTAACCCCATCATTTCCACTGGAAACTTCCTTTTTAGCTTCTTTTAACTCTTTTAGGGCATTTAAAATCTCACTTAAAACCCCCTTAATCTTAAAAAAGGATTCATTTTGGCTAGAAATTTGGTTTTTAAGTGTTAAATTCTCTTTTTCTAATATTAAGATATCTTTTTTTACCCTTAGAAATGCTTCTTTTATTAATTTTTGATTTGTCATGACTTTATTTGTTTAATTAACTTAAAAAGTATTATTGGATTGTAGAATACCTATTTAAAAATAGAAGTTTAATTATTTCTTTTCTTCATCTCTAATAAATGGTAGATTAAATGGTGCTGGAAGGCCTACAAGCTCGGACATCTCAAGAGCCCTCACATTAGATTTATACAAAATTGTGTTAAGAACAATCTTTAAGATAATTGAATCCATGGTCTTATCTTTTTTCCAACCTTCAACTACTTCTTTAACTTCTTTTTTTGATCCTAAATAAGTCACTTTGCCATCTATATTTATAGAACCAGCTTTATCATACCCTATATTAAACTCAAATTCAAATAGAGCTAAAGTTTCATCTTTAGAAAGATTATATTCTTTTTCTTCTACTTTTGTAATTGTTACATTACTAGAAAATTCAAATCCCGGTCTAAACTCTTCCTTCTTGGCTATATGTAATTTTGTGAAATTAAATCCTATTACTGGCATAAACTTTAGCAAAATCTAAAGTATATAAAGTTTATTGTATTTAAATTACATATTCTCTGGAGCATCAATTCCTAATAAATTTAAAGAAGTTTTTAATATTATTTGAGTTGATTCAACTAGTTTTAATCTTATTTGTTTAATACTATTTTTAGAAGATAATACTGAACAAGAATGATAAAACTCATTAAATAATTTAGCAATATCTAAACAATAAAAAGTAAGTATATGGGGTTGTAAATTTTTTATAGATGTGTTTATTATCTCTGGGAATTCTGCTAGTTTTGACAATAATAAAAGTTCTTCTTTTGAATTAAGTAAATTAAAATCTAACTTTAATTTTTTAGATTTTACTTTTTTTAATATAGAATTTGCTCTAGCATAGGCATATTGAATATATGGTGCTGAATCACCTTCGAAACTTAACGCTTTTTCCAAATCAAAAATTATATTCCTGTCTGGAGAAACCTTAAGTATAGCGAACTTAACGGCACCATAAGCAATTTGTTTGGATAATCTATTAATATTTTTAATTTTTCCGTGTCTTTTAATAATCTCTTCTTGGGCTTTGAAAAAAGCCTCTTTCATAAAATCTTCTAATAAAACGACTTCACCTCTTCTTGTAGACATTTTGCCTGAAGATAATAAAATAAAAGAATAATGAACGACTTCTGGAGCTTTATAATTTAATAATGAAAGGATAGCTTTTAATTGTAAGTAGTATAACTTTTGATCTTCACCAAGCACGACAATATTCTTATCTTTAGCCTTATTATCTTTAAAAATAGTATATGCAATATCTCTAATTAAATATAAACTTGTACCGTCTGCCCTTGTTAATGGTAAATAAGGATTTTCCATAGGTAAATTAAACCCTTCTAAATTAATTGCTGTTCTTCCATCTTTATCTTTGAATAACCTTCCTTTATTTTCTAATTGTTTTAAAATTCTATTTGTTGAACCATCAAATAAAAACTTAGACTCAAAATCAAAAAAATTATATTTAATATCTAGATCAGATAAAATTTTAGATTGCCCCTTAATACAAATGTTAACTACATCGTGAAACTGTTTTATAATATTTTTATTACCTGATTCTAATTTATTTAGTAAATTAAAAACTTCTTTTTCTAATTCTTGATTATTTTCTAATTTTTTATTAAAATCTATATATAATTGAAGCAATGAATTGAAAGATGGCTTTTTTTTATTACAGGCTAAGACCAACATTGCTATCTGTTTACCTATATCATTAACATAATAATGGGTTTCTACTTTATAATTTTCAAATTTCAATAATCTTACTATAAAATCACCAATAATTGCGTTTCTAGCACGACCTACATGAGGAGAAGCATTAGGATTAATAGATGTATGCTCAACTAAGGCTTTTTTATTTTTACCTAAATTGTTTGAGCCGTACTTATCTTTTAATTTTAGAATAGATTCTATTACTGATTTTGTAAAATAAGATTTATTTATAAAAAAATTTAAATAAGGTCCTTTAATTTCTGTTTTTTCTATATATTTTGGTAAAATTAATTTCTTTTGCATTTGATCTGGAGGAATTTTCAATTTATAACAATGTAAAGCAAGATTGCCCAATTCTATTGCTGGTGGGATTTCTAACGTGATTGATTGATTAAGTTGTTTTGATATAATATCTGTTAAATTTTGTTTGAAGTTCATCAATGATATAGAATATAGGTTAGTAATAAAGTTTATTGAAAAAATGAATTTACATTAAAAATGGTTTTATAATACAAAAAACGGAAAACTAATTATAATGAGATTTTATAATACAAAAAAGACTTAAAAAAATAATAGGGTGTTGACAGAAACTTTGTTTTCGTACCTTCCTTAATAATAATGTGCCAGAGGTTATTTCTTTATTATAATGTGTAATTACAATATAATGAACACGACAGATTTTTATATTATATAGTGTACAACTTTAAAAGCATGTTTTTAAGGTTGAGAAAAGTAAAAAAAAAGAGTGGAAAAGAGTATGAATATGGATACTTAGTTAATTCTAAATGGAGAAAAAGAGCTAAACGAAAAGGAATGAACAAATGGCCAGAACATAAATATATAAAACAAGTTGGAAGAGTTTATCGTTATAAACCTGAATATACTAATACATTTGAAGAATTTTTGGGAGAAAATTTTGAAGAATTTGTTGAAACTAATGCTGTTCAGGATATTTATAAAAAATTTATAGAATATGAATTATTAAACTCTAATTTTAAGAAAAATGATAATGTTTATCTTAGTGGGGATTTAATAATTGATTTAAATAGACTGATGGTTCATTCTAAAGGAAATGAGGCTATAGCAAAAATAAATGAAAAAAGAGGATATATTTGTAGTTTATATCTAGAAGAATTGTTTAAGTTTCAAAAAATAAATGGAAGGGAAGAAGGAATGGAATTAATGAAAAAAATGAAACAATTGGGATTACAAATAAATGCTGAAAGATTTTATGTAATAGTACAAAAATTGTTGGATATAAAAGAAAAAATAGAATGATAAAGTGTGTTGTTTAAAATATACTTCTAAAGATATATACTGGTTCTTATTAATAAATTTATGGATAATGAAAAAATAAAAATAGGACTAAAACAGTTGATATATTTATCAATTATTTTTTCTATCGTTTTTCCAATCCTTATTATGACTGTAGTTTTAAAACAAAATATTAATTATATTATCGCAGTTTATGCTTTACTTAGTGTTTTTATATTACAATTGAGATTAGGAATTTTAGAAAAATTTTAAAGTTCTAGAATTGATAAAAATATATAATTTAAAATATTTCCTAAAATATGTATATATATCATGAAAATCTTAAAAACCTTCTTATTAATTCTGGTTCTGAATTTGTAAATCTTGTTGCTTGATAAGTTTTTGATTTTGTTGATTTTTGCCCATCACCCTGATATAACCCTATCATTTTGACTATTTCTTTAGAGAGATTTATTATTTTTGGTACTAGTACTTTCTTTGGCTGGAAATTATCAGATTTTAATTTTCTATTTTGATATGTTGTTTTATAATAAACTAATATTTTGTCCTCCTCTTTTTTTTCTGTGATTAATTGTTTTTTTGTTCTAGAATTTTATTTTTCATTAGGAATATAAAATTGTTTTAAAGTTTATATTATTCTTGGTTATAATTTTTAATTTTCTTTAATATCTCATCTTTACCATCCCACAACATAGCCTGTTCTAATACCTCTATAATATTTGATACGGGTATAATCTTAATTTTTTTTTGTTGTTCAGATGATAATACTAAATCATCTTTGTTAGACCTAGGAATAATTACTTGTTTTAATCCTGTTGAAATTGCTGCTTCTACTTTAGCAGTTATACCCCCAATAGGAAGAACATCTCCTCTAATAGACAATGAACCAGTCATCGCAGTATCTTGTCTTATAGGAACCTTTTTTAATGCAGAAACAATTGCTGTAGCAACGGCAATAGATGCAGAATCTCCTTCAACACCACTTGAAGAAGTTTGTAAGAATTGTATATAAATATCATATTTCTTTTTTATGTCCTCTTTAAAAATAGATAAAATTATAGCAGAAACATTTTTAACAGCCTCTTTAGCAATTTCTCCTAATTTTCCTGTAGCTACAAATTCTACCTTGTTGCCACCCGGAACAACTTCAGATTCAATAGGAAGAACAAGTCCAGATAATGCGGCGCCTGAACCAATAACTGCTAACCCATTTACACGACCAATTTTATTGCCTTCTGTTAAAATAACTTCATACTTTTTCTTATTTTCAATATATTTATCAGCAATTTGTTGTTCAAGAGGTCTAGCATATAACTTAGCCTTTTTAACATAAACTTCAGTAACAATCTTAATATTATCTTCTCTAGCAAGATCGCCTGCAGCCCTAATAAGCCCACCAAGCTCACGTAATCTTACTGTTAACTTACCTGCAATTCCAGCCATACGACGAGATTCTTTAATTATTTCATCAACAGCAGTTTTTGTAAAATGAGGAATTTTTTTATCTTTATTAACTTCTTGTGCCACAAATTGAGCTAGCTTATTTCTATTTTCAATATTATCATCCATAGTTTCGTTCATATAAACTTCATAACCATAACCACGAACACGAGATCTTAATGCTGGATGCATTTTTTCAATTGATTCAAGATTACCAGCAGCAACTAAAATAAAATCACAAGGAACTGGTTCAGTAGCAACCATAGCACCAGAAGAACGTTCTGACTGTCCTGTAATTTTATATTTTTTTTCTTGTAAGGCAGATAATAATTCTTGTTGAGAATGGTAATCTAATAAACTAACTTCGTCTATAAATAAAACACCACCATTAGCTTTGTGCAACATTCCTGAAACTATACGCTCATGTGCTGGAGTGCCTAGACCTCCTGATTGGAGTGGATCGTGAAGTACATCACCAAGCAGTGAACCTGTATGCGCACCAGTTGCATCAATAAATGGAGATAGTTTTTGTTCTGAATTATCTACTAATAATTTAGGAATTTTTATTTTATTAACACTTACTCTTCTATTTAAGTTAATAAAAATTACAAAGATAGCTAAAAAAATCATAGAACCGATTAATGAAGCTGCTGCTAAAATATCACCATATTGTTTCCTAATCCACCATGGTGTTATTAATGTTAATATTAAAACTATAAAAAAAATAATGTTTTGGTTTTTATAAATAGAATTATTTTGAATTTTAAGTTTTGTAACAAGATCCTTACCTTTACCTTTAGGCATTACCCTAATTAATGGACTATTTTCATCTTGATCGTTGGGTAAACATAAAATATCAACTAATTTTGTTGGGGGTAATAATTCTGCTAAAGCTTGAGCAATTAAACTTTTTCCAGTACCAGGTTCACCTATTAATAACACATTACGTCGCTGTTGAGAAGCTTTCTTAATAATATTTATTGCATGATCCTGACCTAATATTTGTTCTGAAAGATTTTTGGGAATTTTTATCTCTGAAGTATTATTAAAATTTAATTCTTTAACTTCATTAGATTTTTTAACAACCATATCATAAAGAATAAAAGAAAGTATAAAAAGGTTATGAATATAACTTAGAATGTTTTGGTTCTTTAATTATTACATAAGAAATGTTAAAAATTCTTTTAGTTAATTTCATAATTAAATTATTTCTTCTTCTGCTACAACAATAAAATCACCCAAAGCAACTACAGCAGTATAAGGTAATAAAACTTCATTTTGTTTTGTCCTTTCCAAATCTAAACCTTCACAATAACCTGTTGTATTTCTTAGAACAAGTTGTAAGACTTCGCCTGTACGAACTTCAAATATCATATTACTAACTTCACCAAAAACTTTACCTGTTTTTGAAACAACTTTTTTACCTACAATTTGTTTTGAGTATCTTTTTTCTTCATCCATTATTATAAATAGAGTATAAGTTATTTATAAAGATTATTGTTTTAGTACAATAGTTTTATAATTAACTTTTTTATGAACTGTAAAAATCAAATGAAATAAACGCTTACTTTTTCTTACAAAATAACCCTATTTTGCTTTTTAATTTTTCAATTTTATTTTCTGATTAAAATTCCTTGACACTTTTGTTATTAAAAAAAAACACTTTATCATTAATAAAATAGTTTTCTGTAAATTTATGTTAGATAATAATAGTAATCATTAAAAATAGAACAAACAATAAATCTTTTAAACCTCTAAAATCAAGTACTATATCTCTAATTTTTATAAAACTAATTAAAATAGAAACAAAAAATAATTAAAACTTTTAACCATTGTTTCCACTGCACCTACCCCCTATAGTTTCGTATGGAAGATATTAATAGAAATTTTTTTATTAATGACTAAAACTATATTAAAATTGTATTTATTTATATTTTTATTAAAAATTGCTTTTTTATATATTTTATTTATAAATTTTTCTATATTATATTATATATATTATATCATAATTGTTATATAAATATTGTTTTTGTAAAAAGAAATATTAAAAAAGTTGTAATAAATTACAAAAAAATGGAAAGATTTACTACTTTTTAATTCCACTAGAAATGATGGTGTAAGTGTGTATTTTCAAGTATGATAATCCTTATAAATGAATTAATTTTTATTTATAATAATATAGGGGTGATATAATGAAAGGTGATTCATTAACAGAATTTTTTCAAGGATATTTAAACAAAGAACCATTATTTTTAAATAAAAAAGTTTTACAATCAAATTATACTCCTAGCAGTATAATACATAGGGAAGAACAAATAAATTATATAGCTGGAATTTTAGCACCTATGTTAAGATTAGAAAAACCATCAAATTTATTTTTATATGGAATAACTGGAACAGGAAAAACAGTTGTAACAAAATATGTAACTTCACAAATAATAAAAATTGCAAAGGAAAAAAATTTACCTATAAAAATAGCTTATATTAATTGTAAATTAAAAAGAGTAGCAGATACTGAATATAGACTAATAGTTCAATTAGCAAAAGAATTTGATTTGGAAATACCTGCTACTGGTCTTCCAACAGATGAAGTTTATAAAATATTTTTAAAACATATAGATGAAGAAAAAAAATTAGTAATATTAATATTAGATGAAATTGATCAATTAGTAAAAAAAGCAGGTGATGAAATTTTATATAATCTAACAAGAATAAATTCAGAACTAAAAAATGTAGAATTATCATTAATTGGAATATCTAATGATTTATCTTTTATGGATGGTGTAGATCCTAGAGTAAAAAGTTCGTTAAGTGAAGAAGAACTAGTTTTTTCACCATATAATGCAATACAAATACAAGATATATTAAGACAAAGATCAAATATTGCATTTAAAGAGAATACAATAAAAGAAGGGGTAATAGAAAAATGTGCTGCTTATGCTGCGAGAGAACATGGAGATGCAAGAAGAGCATTGGAATTATTAAGGGTTGCAGGTGAATTAGCAGAAAGAAAAGGAGAAATAGAAATAAAATTAGAACATATAGATGAAGCTGAAGATAAAATTGAGAAAGATAAAATATTAGAAGTAACAAAAACACAACCAAAACAATCACAACTTGCATTATTAGCAATATTAACCATATCAGAAAAAATAGATGAACCAATATTTACAGGAGACGTATATGAAGTTTATAAAGAATTTTGTAAATCAATAAGTTTAAAACATTTAACTCAAAGAAGAATATCTGATATAATTGTAGAATTAGATATGTTAGGAATAATAAATGCAAAGGTAGTATCCAAAGGAAGATATGGAAGAACTAAGGAAATTAAAGTAACTATACCACAAACAAATGTTTTAACTATAAAACAAGTATTAAAAGAAAGTTTAAATCTATGATTAAATTAAAAAATGACCAAAACAGAAGTATTAAGAACATTTTTAGACAATGGAATATTAATAAGTCCAGATTTTTTAGAAGAATTACCAGATGAAATAGATTATAAAACTGCATTAGAAAAATTTAATAATGTGAAAGAAAAAATTAAACAAGAAATTCCCGCAAATAATTTTCTTAAAAAAACAATAGTATTAGCAAAACCAAAAATTGAACAATGTGAAGCAAGGGTTAATGTTTTATTTTCTTATGTAGATAATTTAAAAAAAAAAGAAGTAAGTTCATTTTTAAATTATTTTAGAAAAAGATATGATAAATTGAGAGATATCTTAGTTAATAGACAATCTTTACAAGATAGTATTTCTATAAGTAGATTGGAAAGAAAAAATCAAGGTGAGAGTATTAGTATAATAGGTATGGTTTTAGAAAAATCTGAAACAAAAAATGGGAATATTATATTTAAATTAGAAGATCCAACTGGAATGATAAATGTTTTAGTTTTAAAAAACAAAGGAGAATTATTTGATTCTGCTAAAGATATTTTAAAAGATGAAGTTATAGGAATAATAGGTGTAATGGGAGATAAGATTGTTTTTGTAAATTCAATTGTTTTTCCAGACATACCTATAAACCATGAATTAAAAAAATCACCTGATGAAGTTTATGCTGTATTTATAAGTGATATACATTTCGGAATAAAGAATTTTATATCAAATGATTTTAATAAAATGTTAAGCTGGTTGAATGGAGATTATGGTACTGAACAACAAAGAGAAGTTGCTAAAAAAGTTAGATATTTGTTTGTAACAGGAGATATAGTAGAAGGAGTTGGAATATACCCAGGGCAGGAAAAGGATTTAGAAATAAAAGATATTTATAAACAATATGAAGAAGCTACATTATATTTTAAAAAAGTTCCTTCTTATATAAAAATAATAATTTGTGGGGGTAATCATGATGCAATAAGAATGTCAGAACCACAGCCAGTATTTGATAAACAAATAGCTAAAGGTTTTTATGAAATACCTAATATGATTCAAGTCAGCAATCCTGCAATAGTAAATATACATAGTTCAGAATTCTTCCCAGGATTTAATGTATTAATGTACCACGGGGGAAGTTTTTTTTTTATATCAGAAAATGTTTCAAGTATAAGAGCAAAGGGAGGAATAACAAGGGTAGATATGATAATGAAATATTTATTACAAAAAAGACATTTATCAATATCACATGATGCAACGTTGTATGTGCCTGATCCTGATAGCGATCCTTTAGTAATAGGGATAGTACCAGATATATTTGTATCAGGCCACATACACCAAATAACAGTATCAAATTATAGAAATATTACTTTAATAAATAGTTCATGTTGGGTGACACAAAGCGAAAATCAAGCAAAGAGAGGAATAGTCCCACACCCTGGAAAAATACCAATAATAAATTTAAAAACAAGAGAAGTAAAAATAATGGATTTTTTATCTAATGAAGAAGAGGTATTAATAAAAAATGGTTGAAGCAAGTCTGCAAATGCAAAAATATTTTCAACAAATAGATAACGGAATAAAAATTTGTTATGATCTAGCTAATAAGGCTAGAGAAAAAGGATTAGATCCCGATACTAAAGTAGAAATTCCTTTAGCTAGAGACATGGCAGAAAGGGTTGAAGGATTGATTGCTGTAGCTGCACCGCAAATAAAAAGCAGTGGAATAAGCCAAAGGATAAAAGAATTAGAAAGAGAATTGGGGAGTCAAAATTGGAAGATTGCGTTTTTAATATCTGAAGAGATAGCTTTAGAAAAATTTTGTAAATTCAAAAATAAATTAGAAGCTATGGAAGTTGCACTAAGATCAGGACTGGCTTATATAACCAATGGGGTAGTGTCTTCACCTTTGGAAGGATTTGTAAGATTAGAATTAAAAAAAAGAAAAGATGGAAAAGAATATTTTTGTTTGTATTTTGGAGGGCCAATAAGAAGTGCAGGAACAACAGCAGTATGCATATTTTTAGGTGTAGCAGATTATTTAAGAGTAAGAATGGGATATGAACCTTATGATCCAACTGAAGAAGAAATAAAAAGAACATTTAGCGAACTAGAATATTTTCATGAAAGAGTAACCAATTTACAATATTTTCCATCAGAAGAAGAAGCAGAATTTATAACTAAAAATTTACCTATTCAGATAGATGGAGATGCTAGTGAAGAAATAGATGTACCAAATTATAAAGATTTAAGTAGGATTAGTAGTAATAAATTGAGAAATGGTTTTTGTTTGGTTGTTGCCGAGGGATTATGCCAAAAGTTTGCTAAGTTCTGGGGGAAATTTTCAAAATGGAATAATGAAATGGGAATGGGTCATTGGATATTTTTAGAAGAATTTGTAAAATTACAAAAATTAATAAGAGCAAAAGGCGCAGTAAAAAAATTAGATACAACTAAGATAGTTCCTGATTATACTTATATAAAAGATTTAGTTGCAGGAAGACCAATATTAGGCTATCCTTTACGAACAGGAGCCTTTAGATTAAGATTAGGAAGAGCAAGGACAATAGGACTCAGTGATACAGCTTTATCTCCAGCGACTATGTTTATTCTTGATGATTTTATTGCTTATGGAACACAACTTAAAACAGAAAGACCAGGAAAAGCAACAACAATAAGTAGTTGTGATAGAATAGAAGGGCCAATTGTAAAATTAAAAAATGGAGATGTTATATTTGTTGAAAATGAAAAAAAAGCAAAAGAAATAAGAAAAGAAATACAAGAAATAATATTTTTAGGTGATATATTAATAAATTATGGATATTTTTTAAATAGAGGACACACATTAGCCCCAGTTGGATATTGTGAAGATTGGTGGGCATTAGAACTAGAAAAAAATTCTGGTAATGATAAAATAAAATATAAAGAAATAATTTCTGATCCTGGAAAATATATATTAGAATTTGATTTTTGTTATAATTTAAGCAAAGAATTTAGTATACCTCTACACCCTAGATTTACATATCATTGGAATGATGTTAATTTGGAAGAATTTAAAAGATTATTAGAATGGTTAAAGTATGGTATAATAACAGAAGATAAAATAATACTTTCAGTGATAGGTTTAGAAGATAATCCTAAAAGAATATTAGAATTAATCGGAGTGCCGCATAAATTTGCAAATAAAGAATATGTAGTTATAGAAGAAGATTGGGCAAAAGCCTTTAAGGTTAGTTTAGGATTTAATGATGTGTTTGATTTTGATAAAATATTAAATGAAATAAAAGAAGATGATAAAGTTTTAGATGTTATTAATAAAGTGAGTTTAGTAAAATTAAGAGATAAATCTGGATTATATATAGGGGCTAGAATGGGAAGACCAGAAAAATCAAAAATGAGAGAAATGAAAGGAAGCCCACACACCTTATTTCCTGTAGGGGAAGAAGGAGGAAGATTGAGGTCTTTACAAGAAGCAATATACAAGGGAAAAGTAACTGCTGATTTTACAAATTATTATTGTGAGAATTGCAAAGAAGATATGGTTTATTTTAAATGTGATAAGTGCAGAAATAATTGTATTTTAAGATATACTTGTAGAACTTGTGATTCAAAATTAGGAGATTGCGGACATAATCCTAGAATTTATAGTGAAAGATCAGTAAACATTGTGGAATATTATGAACGTGCAATAAAAAGGTTGGGAATCCATAATGCTCCTCAAATAGTAAAAGGAGTAAGAGGAACAGCTAATAAAATGCACATACCCGAATTACTTGAAAAAGGGATACTAAGGGCAATGAATAATGTAACTGTAAATAAAGATGGAACAGTAAGATATGATATGACTGAAATGTCAATTACACATTTTAAACCTAAAGAAATAGGAACCAGTATAGAAACTTTAAAAGAATGTGGATATTTAAAAGATGTTTATGGAAATGATTTAGTTAATATTGATCAAATATTGGAATTAAAATGTCAAGATATTATATTGCCTGCATGTCCTGAAAGTACAGATGAAGGAGCAGATGTCATATTTAATAGAGTAGCTAATTTCTTAGATGATCTGCTTGAAAAAGTTTATGGTTTGCCAAGATTTTATAATATTAAAAAAAAGGAAGATTTAGTTGGGCATTTATTAATAGGCTTAAGTCCGCATACTGCTGCGGGGATAGTTGCAAGAATAATTGGGTTTTCAAAAGTACAAGTGATGTTAGCTAGTCCTTTGATGCATAGTATTATGAGAAGAGATTGTTTTACTTATGATACTTATATTCCCATTATGAAAAATGGTATTTGGAAAAATGTTAAAATAGGAGAAATAGTAGAAGAATTGAAACCAGATAAAAAAACAGATTTATTTGGCACCTTATCCAAAGAAGTAGAAAATTATTACACTATTGGATTAAATAAAAAAGGAAAAATAAGTGTTGTTAAAGTAAACGATTTTACTAAACATCTGCCTTCCAAAATTTTAAAAATAAAAACAAATGATGGTAGAGAATTAAAAGTTACCGAGACACATAAATTTTTAGTTTATGATAATAATAAAACTAGAAAAGCATTTGCCTCTGAACTTGCTAAAGGTATGAAACTTGTAACCCCTATAAGAATTAATATACCACCAAAAAATATTGAATTTATTGATTTTAAAAAATATTTCTTAAAGAGAGATGATATAATGATTAGAAATATTAAACCATTTATTAATGAATGTATTCAAAAATTAGGGGGCAATATTTATTTAAGAAAAATAATGAATCTTCCTAAAAATACAATCTATAATTTTTTATCCCGAGATAGTTTCCCTCTACCCATGTTTTTGTTTTTATCTTCTATGATTAATGTTTACGAACTTCCTAAGGATAGTTATTTAGTAGCAAAAAGAGATAATGTTAATTTACCAAATAAAATATATTTAAATGAAGATGTTTTAAACTTAATAGGTTTGTATGTTGCTGAAGGTTATACTAGAAAAAAGATTTCAAATAAAGGATTATATCAAATAGAATTATCTGTAACTGAAGAAGAAATAAGACAAAGGATATTTAAAACTATGAAAATTAATTTTAATCTTAAACCTACGCATATTAATAAATATCATATAGTTTATTCTAGTAAAATTTTGTATGAATTTTTTGTTGAGATATTGAAATGTGGTAGAAATGCTCATGAAAAAAGAATACCTGAAATAGTAATGAATTTATCATTAGAAAAATTAAAGTTCTTTTTACAAGGATATTTCGATGGTAATGGTAGTGTAAGTAAAACAGATTTTAGAGTTTGTTGTGATAGTGTATCTGAACAATTATTACAAGATTTAGAATTTTCTTTGAAGAGATATTCTATATTTACAAAAAGATATTTGTACAAAAAAGAACTCGGCCCAAAACTTAAAGCTTTTTATATAAAAAATAACAGACCAACACCCCAATTTGAAATAACTAAATTAATAATCCCAAGTACATATTATAATTTGTTTTATAATAAAATAGGATTTTCTTTAATTAGAAAACAAAAAATT
The DNA here is from genome assembly GCA_964430545.1 of Candidatus Woesearchaeota archaeon. Lineage (GTDB taxonomy): Archaea > Nanobdellota > Nanobdellia > SCGC-AAA011-G17 > GW2011-AR18 > CAYSFG01. The sequence goes on along the minus strand of CAYSFG010000024.1, from coordinate 19,912 downwards.
TTAAAATATTTAATTGAAAATACAAAACCTTATGAAATGAAAATTGATCATGATGATGAATATGTTTACCCAGAAATTAAAGAAATTATTGAATGCCCTGCTGAAATAACTTATTGTTTAGATGTAGATAATCATATAATTAATGCTAATGGTCTTTTAGTTGGTCAGTGCGATGCCGATGAAGCTGGGGTAATGTTATTATTAGATGGGCTATTAAATTTTTCACCAAAATTATTAAGCGATCATAGAGGCGCAACGCAAGATGAACCTTTAGTTTTAAGTTCTATTATAGTTCCATCTGAAGTAGATGATATGGTATTTGATATGGATGTCTCTTGGAGGTACCCATTAGAACTTTATGAAGCATGTATGCAGTATAAACCTGCGAATGAAGTAAAAATTGAAACATTAAAATCTAGATTAGGAAATGACAAACAATATGAGGGATATGGGTTTACACATGATACTGAAGATTTTAATAATACAGTAAGGTGTAGTAAATATAAAACAATTCCGACAATGCAAGAAAAAGTTGAAAAACAAATGATACTTAGTGAAAAAATAAGAGCAATAGATATAAATGATGTTGCAAGATTAGTAGTTGAAAGACATTTTTTAAGAGATATTAAAGGTAATTTAAGAAAATTCAGTTCACAACAATTTAGATGTGTAGGATGTAATAAAAAATATAGGAGACCTCCTCTAAAAGGAAATTGTTTAGAATGTTCTGGAAAATTAATATTTACAATATCTGAAGGAAGTGTTATAAAATATCTAGAACCTAGTTTAAGGTTGGTTGAAAAATATAATCTACCTCCTTATTTAAAACAAACATTAGAATTAACTAAACAAAGAATAGAAGCAGTATTTGGAAAAGAAAGAGAAAAACAAGTTGTATTAAATAAATGGTTTTCTTGAATAATTTATTAATATTATAATAAAGAATACAAAATAATTGGAATAATTAAACAACCAATCATATTAATCCTTTCAGTATTAGTTATTATTGTTACAATACCTATAAACATTGATGTTAATAATACCAATAAACCTAATAAATTGCTAATTAAAAAAGTTAATAATATAATTAAAAAACAGATTGAGATACATAACAATTTATAATTTACTTTTGTTATAAAATTTGAAAATATTTTACTTATATTAATTGTTAAAAATACTGCTAAAAAAGAAGTTATCAATGCAACTGAAACTAATAATACTAATTTAGAATAATCTAATTCTATTATACTTGATAAAGCTACTATGACTCCATTCCTTGATTTATTTATAGTATATAATGCGATTATACTTAAGAACATTGATATGGTATTGATAGAATTATTAATTATTATATAGTCGTTTTCCGAAAGATCATTTTTTAACCAGGAAACAAGCTTAGTAGTATGGGCAGAAGTTAATGCAGGAAGAAAAGAAGTTAAAATAGAACAAAAGAGACTTAAAAAAATATTAATTGAAAGAGATTTTTTATTTATGTTTAATATTACTTTTTTATTTTGTTCTGGAACTTTAGTATTATTATTAATACTTAATAATAATGAACTTAAACCAAAAAGACCAGAAAATAAAGGCAATAATGGTTGATTTAAATTTTTTATATTAAGGATTATTATTCCTAGAACGCCTGATAAGCTGAATATAAATAAAGATTTTGTTATACTCGAACTTTTGTAAATTATTATTAAACTTATTGTAATTAAGATGTAGGCTATATAATCTTTTATGATAGGATATATTTTTGGAACTATTATTAATAATAATGGTGTTGAAATTATAGTTATGACTAAACCTAAAAAACAACCTATGCATGAAAGTTTAATTGATAATAATGCTTTACCATCTAAAAGAAGTTTATGTGAAGGTAAAATATGTGCTAAATTATCATCATTATTAATACCTAAAAATGTCGTTGGGATTATATCTAAAAAAGTATGTGAAACTGCCATACATACTATAGAAACGGCAATTAATTCTGGGGAAAATAATCTTGTTAGATATAAAGAATATGTTATTATTAAACTTGAGATTAAATTAAGATGAATACCTGGTGTTATCCCTGTTATTATTCCTAAAAAACAACCTATAATAATTGCTATTAAAATATCTAACATAATATAATATTAAAATTATAATTTAAATTAGTTTATAGAAAAATATGAAAGAGTTTTTGTTTTTTATGAATAATATTACTAAAAAGTTCTATTTATCTTATAGGAATGTTGAAATATGTTCTAACTTAATTATATAAACTATCCATAAACTAAAGATTTTTGTATTTTTTATAACAAATTTAATTCAATAAAATTAACCATTTCAAAATTTTTTGCCTTTCTAAATGCTATTAAAGCATTACTAACATCAGGGATTTGCATCATAATATTTCCTATCTTATTTAAATATTCAACAGAATCACTATATAAAAAACCTTGTAAGGCTTCATATGGCTTATTATCTTTTAAGCATAATTTTGCTGTAGTAATCAATTTATCTTTATTTTTAGTTAAAACAAAAACTTTTATAGCGTCCAATAAATTGCCATTTTTTATATAACGTTCAGCCGTAGATTCAAATTCATTTTTTAAATTATCAGATAAAGGAATATTAACTTTTTCAATATCTTTTTTTATCAATTCTTTAAGAATTAAATTAAAATCTTCCATGATTATACATAAACTCTGGATGCTAAATCTTTATCCCCAAAATTTTCTTTGATAAATTGAACCATCATCTGGTTATCTGATGCTTCAAAAACACGCAGTGCATTTGCTAATAAACCTATTTTCATAAATTCTTCACCAACAATGTTAAGTTTATCCTTATCTCCTGATAATTCAAAAGCTTTAGCTGCTAGAACATATTGTTTAGTCTCAAAACATTTGTTACCTAAAACGTATAATTTAGTTTTATTATCTAAAGCGCTATAAACTTCAATAGCAAATTCTACTTTGCCCTTTTCAAAACAATAATCCCCTACTTTATTTAATTTATCTTGATCATTAATGATTTTAAAAGCAGCAATAGCTTCAGCAATGTGTCCCTCTTCTAAACATTTATCCCCCGTTTTTGATAACTTTTCTTTATTGTTTGCTAATTTGTAGGACTCAATAGCAATTGAAAATAAACCTATTTTAACATGTTCATCCCCAATAGCATTTAATTTTTCTTTATTATCTGTAGCTTTGAATATTTTTATAGCATCAAGAACTTGATTCCTCTTTTGATATTCATCACCTGCAGCATTTAATAATTCTTTTTTTTTATCATCACTAAACATAGAAAGATTAGCATTTTCCAAACCTTTTTTAATTAAAGCTGGAATTATTTTACTAAAAGGATTATCTTCTTTAGTATTAGAATATTCTTCGACCATTCTTGAAACATCTCTTTTTATGTGATCCATTTTGTTATCTAATATGTTTATATTTTCTTGATTTAAATACTTATCTCTTCTATATTCTAATCTTTTTAATATATAATTATTTATCCTTATATTATTTTTATAGAATCAGCTAATATCTCTAATTTCTTATTATATTTAGTTACCTTGCCTTCTATGATTATAAGATCATTTATATTAAATATTATGCCAGATTTAAAGAATGTAACACTTATACTGCCTGTATTATCTTTAATTGTTAAAAAAGAAACTGTGTCAAAACTTTTAACCGAAGTAATTATCCCCGAAATTTTAACTGTTTTATCTAAATATCCATTATCAATTTTATTAATATCTAACTTTTCTATTACTGATATTTTGTTAATTATAAATAACACGGAAAGACCTGTGAAAGCTAATAAGTAACTTATGTTTAATAATAATTTTTTATCCATTTAAATTAATATTATTTAATTATTTAAAATAGTTATGCGGTTTATTTTGTAACAGTCTACTTGAGTTTTGAAATATATTACCAAAAAATTGAAATTATTAATAAAAATATTGTATATACTATTAAAATAATATATAGAAACTTTTATTAATTTATATGTAAGCAAATAACTTATGGATGTACTAATAAAAAATAAAAATGATGATACTATAAATTATTTAGAACAACAAATTCCCTCAATAATATCAATACAACAGGAGAATCAACTTTTAAAAAATAGTTTAAATTATATGAAAGCTGAAATTAATAAATTTAAAGAAACCCCATTATTAGTAACTGAAGTAAAAAGAGTGGTGGGAAACAAGGCAATAATAAGAGTACCAAATGGAAGCCAGTTTTATGTAAATATATCTGGTAATCTAAAAATAGTTGCAGGCGAAAGTGTCTTGGTTGAACAAAGATCATTGACAGTAGTACAAAAATTAGAAAAAACAAAAGGTTTTGATGTAGACGATTTTTTAATATTAGAAAAACCAAATGTAAAATGGGAAGATTTGGGTGGATTAGAAGAGCAAATAAAAGAAATAATAGAAGTTGTTGAGTTGCCTATAAAAAATCCTGAATTATTTTTAGAAATAGGAATAGACCCCCCAAAAGGGATATTATTATATGGAGAACCTGGAACTGGAAAAACATTATTAGCAAAAGCAGTAGCAACAAGCACTAATTCAACGTTTATAGAAATCGTGGCTTCAGAATTAGTACAAAAATTTATAGGGGAAGGAGCAAAATTAGTTAGGGATATATTTAAATTAGCAAGAGAAAAAGCGCCAACAATTATATTTATAGATGAAATCGATGCACTAGCTGCTGAAAGAGTAGAAATTGGAACAAGTGGAGAAAGAGAAGTACAAAGAACGTTTATGCAATTATTAACAGAAATGGATGGCTTTGATAATTTAACTAATGTGAAAGTAATAGGAGCAACAAATAGGTTTGATATTTTAGATCAAGCAATATTAAGGCCTGGAAGATTTGATAGAATAATAGAAATACCTACACCAGATGAAAAAGGAAGAGAATCTATATTTAAAATACACACCAATAGAATGAAGTTAGATGATGTTGACCATAAAAGAATAATACAAGAAACAGAAGGATTAAATGGGGCTGAAATAAAATCAATATGCACAGAAGCAGGATATTTTGCAATAAGAGAAAACAGAAATAAGGTGCATACAGCAGATTTTGTAAATGCAATAACTAAAGTAATTAATGATAATATTGAAGATAAAGATTACCAAGGAATGTTTGGATAGATTTTTAGATCTTTAGTTGTTATATTTTTTAATAATATAAAATATGATAAAACAAAAATTAGAAAACGTAATAATAAAAACTTTTTTGGAAGAATAACAAAAACCAGATGGATTTTATATTTTCTTAAGAACTGAATTAAATTTTGATCCCCCAATAAAAATAGGCTGGAGAAATTACGGAATGTTAAAAATATTAACTTCAATAAATACATCTAAAAATACTGCAAAAACTATTACCTCTTGGTCTGATAGTCCCCTCTCTGATTACTCAGAGAAACATAATTCTGAATATTCACTTCAAAAACATATAAAGATTAAAAATGCATTAGTTGAGCTATCTTTACGATATATTAAACCAACAAAATAATAAATTTTATTTATTATTAAATAACTATAAAACTATTTCTAAATTGAAAATTTATTTACAATAGTGTTATAAAATCCACTAATATTATAATATTATGAGATTATTTATAGCAATTGAACTAAATGATGAAATTAGAGAATATTTATATAAATTACAAAAAAATATAGGAACTGACTTAGCAAAAATAAATTATATTGCTAAGAAAAATCTTCATTTAACTATCAAGTTTTTAGGTCAAATCAAAGAGGATAAATTATCTGAATTAAAAAAATTATTAAAAGAAATTAAATATAATAATTTTGAATTAGTAATTTCACAAATTGGGATATTTCCAGATGAATACCATATTAAAGTTATATGGCTTGGATTTGAAGATGAAAATAAAATAAAAGAATTGCAAAGAATTATAGATGAAGCAACTATTAATTTATCTAAAGAAGGAATAAAGTTTGGAGGGCATATAACTTTAGGAAGAATAAAAAATTTAAAAAATAAAGAAAAATTTCTTAAAAGAATAAAAGAGATAAAAGTTCAAAAGATCAGTTTTAAAGTTAAAAAATTTAATTTAATTAAAAGTTTGTTAAGCAAAGAAGGACCTAAATACGTTATTTTGGAAGAGTATATTCTACACTAATAATCTTTATTAACTTAATATTATGATTATAATTTTTGATGGAAGATCAAATTTTCGATCAAAATGTTATAAAAAAACTCTATTCTGAAATTAATTATTATGTTAGTTCTTATGGCCACAAAATTGTATCTTTTAGAAATTCAACTGAAACTAATACAACTAAACTTGCTCAAGATTTTTTACAATATTTAAGTCAAATAAAAGAAGGAACCATGTTAAATCTTAGAAGTGTAGATATAAATTTTAGTGAAATAGCCTATATGTCTTATGAACTTACTTTAATGATTATAAATAATACTAATAATTTAGAAAGTATAATAAAATCAATAATTAATAATAGAAATAATGGTCATCCTAGAAGTTTGTATATATTATCTGATCCTGCAAATATATTAGATTATAATAATGCAAACAAAATATCTATACAAGCTTATACTGTTGATGTGGATTATATCCAAAAATTATCTAAGGTTCATGAATAAAATATTCATTAATTAATCCATAAACTTTTTTAGCTTTTTTTTCACCTATTTTATTAATTTTTTTAAAATCTTCTTCTGAACCATTAATAATATTTTTTATAGATTTGAATTCAATTAACAAAGACTTAGCTAAAGTAGGACCAATACCAGGTAAACTTTCAATTATATATAATTGTTGTTCTTTCATGCTTAAAGGTTTTTTTCTATCTAATAAACTAAAAGGTTTTCTTGGTTTTTCTAATCTTTTTGCTAATAATAATAATATTTGACAAGTGTCTTTTATACTCCTGCTATTTATAATTGGAATTTGAAAATCAACTGCAACTGTTAATAACATCCCTCTTATAGTATTTGGATGAAAATCTCTTATTTTATAAATATTTTCTTCACCCTCAATAATTAATAATGGTATATCAAAATTTTCTTTTAATAAGATTAATTGATTAATTAATCTTTTATCAATTATAGAATTTAATAAATCTGTAATAGTTTTTCTTTCAATCCCAACTTGCTGAATATTCCCCTCTAAATTTTTAGTTTGAATTATAAAATCTGCTGTAATTAATTGTTTAACTTCTATGTTAATTTTTTCTTTAGTAAACTCTTTAATAAATTGTTTATTTTCTCTTGAATCAATAATAATAGTTGTCATGATAATTTGGATTGTTTATCCTCCTTATTCATTTTTATTAATGTTTTTTTCATTTTATTTTCCTTTCTAATACTAGACCAATAATACCCAACATCTCTTGTTTCTTTAGTAATTAAAAAAATAATTTTACCGGGTATTGTCCTAGCTGTACGGCCTGATCTTTGGATACGCCTTAATTCTGATCCAATTGGTTCGAAGAAAATGACTGAATTAACTTCAGGAATATCAATTCCTTCTTCTGCAACTGAAGATGCAACGAGAATATTAAATTCTTTATTCTTAAATTTATTAATAATCTCTATCTGCTCTTTCTGTTTTTGGCCCTTATCAATCCTATCTGCTTGACCAACAAATTTAGAAGATTTGATATTATTCTTATTTAATTCATTAACTATTTCTTGAACTGTTGACCTATAATTAGCAAAAACAATTGATTTGTATTCTTTATTTAATTCTATCTCTTCCTTTATTATTAAGATTAGTTTTAATAATTTGGGATGTTTTACATTTTCAGATATTAATTTATTTGTTAACTCTAATGCCTTAATTAAATTTGGTTCTTTTATTATATTCTTTGCTGCTTTAGTTTCTTCAATTTTTAATTTTTCAATAAAATCTTTAAATGAAAATAAAGATTGTGTTTCTAATAATTCTAAAGCGTAACTTAACTTTAATAATTGGGCAACTAGTGATATACCATAAAAAGCAGATTTATTTTTTTTTTTAATTTCTATTTGTAACATTTTCTGAAGATTAATAAGATCTACCTTGTTTATTGCGCTTAAAGGTTTAGTAACCCCAAAACTTCTTATATTTTGTAATCTATTTTGATAAATTTCTTTTACTAACTTATGTATATCTTTAAATTTTTCTGGAAAATCAACTTCAATTTTTATTATATCTTTTTTTTGAATAAACTCTTGTAAATCTTCATCAATATCTGTTCTTATTTCTATATTATTAATCATTAAATTATTTTTTATCTCATCAATCTTTTCTTTAGTTGAACCTGGAGATGCAGTTAAGGCTAGGATTAAAGGATTCTCACCATTTTCAAAGTATATTTTAGCAACTTTAGTATTAGCATAATTCTCTCTCGATCTATGGCATTCATCAATAATTAATCCGCTTGTATTTTTTAAGTTTGTTCTAATATTATTTAAATCTTGTTCTATAGTTTGTGGTGTAGCCACTATAATTTTTGAATTTAAATATAATTCTGTTCTTTTTTCTGGAGCTAATGAACCAGTTAATAAAATAATCTTTTCATGGGGGATATCTGTAAAATTTTTAAACTCATTACAAATTTGATTAGCTAAAGGTTTAGTCGGGGTTAAGATTATAATTTTTGAATCTGGAAATTTATTTAATCTTTCTATAGCTAATAAAATTGCGATTTTACTTTTTCCAGTACCAGTTGGAAGACAAACTAAGGTATTATTTTCTTTACAAGTTTTAAAAATATTTATTTGATAAGGTCTTGGAGTGAAGTTTATTATTTTGAACATAGGATATAGGAGTTTTTATACTTTTTATATATTTGTAAAATATAAAAATAAAAAAAGAAAAGAGTTATCTTAAACTTTCTTCTATCTTTTCTATATATTCAGCAATTTTGTTACCTGCTTCTGTTAAAGCAATGGTTTTAATTCTACCGTGTTTTTCAAATGTAACAAGCTTTGCTTTTTCCATTTCTTGCAAAATCTTAACTGCATGAGAATAAGTGCAATCAACTTCCTTTGCTAGTATTGAGCCATACCTATTTTTTTGGTTTTTTCTTAGTGCTACTAATATCATAGCAGGTTTCCTTCTAAAAAATACCTCAAATATATCTGTAGTTTTCTTTTTAGACAATTCTTTTCCCCCCATAAAATATACACCTTCTTTTTCAGCCATTATAAGATTAAAAAGCTAATATTTAAAGCTTTTCTTTGTAAAGTATATATTTAAAAGATTATTTTCAATGTTTTCGAAATGATTAAATTATGTAGTAATAACAAATTTAATATTTATTTAGTAAACTTTAATAAGCAATTATAATTTTAGACAATATGCTAAATATTAATTTTATAAGAGAACATCCTGAAATTGTAAAAAAAGATTTAGAAAAAAGACAAGACTTCGAAAAATTAAAATGGATTGATGATTTATTAAATAAAGATAAAGAATGGAGACAATTAAAAGGTAAAATAGATGAATTGAGACGTGAAAGGAACGAATTAACTTTACAAATTACCAAACTAAGTAAGGAAAAAAAAGATATAAGTTCATTAATAGTTAAAGCAAAAAATTTACCACAAGAGATTAAAGAATCAGAAAATAGATTAGAATTATTAAAAAAAGAAATTGATTATTATTTAATGAGACTGCCAAATATTTTGCATAAATCAGTACCTTATGGAAAGGATGAAACTGGAAATATAGTTGTAAAACTATTTGGGAAAAAACCTAAATTTAATTTTAAATTATTAGGCCATATTGAATTAATGGAAAAAAATAATTGGGTAGATTTAGATAGAGCAGCAAAAATATCTGGAGCAAGATGGTATTTTTTAAAAGGAGATTTAGCATTATTAGAACAAGCAATAATAAGATATGCAATAGATTTTATGATTAAAAAAGAATATCAATTTGTTGTCCCACCTTTTATGATCAATAGAAAAGCTTACGAAGGAGTAACTGATTTAGGATCATTTGAAGAGATGTTATATAAAGTAGAAAATGAAGATTTGTATCAAATAGCCACTTCTGAACATCCTATAACTGCGATGTATATGAATGAAGTTTTAGATTTTAAAGAATTGCCAATAAAAATTGTTGGTTATAGTACAAATTTTAGAAAAGAAGCAGGGGCACACGGGAAAGATCAAAAAGGAATATTTAGAGTACATCAGTTTAATAAAGTAGAACAATTAGTATTTTCTAAAGAAGAAGGATCATGGAAAATTCATGAAGAATTAATAAAAAATGCAATAGATTTTTTTAATAGTTTAGGGTTACATTTTAGACAAGTTAATATTTGTACAGGTGATATAGGAATAATTGCTGCTAAGAAATATGATTTAGAAGCATGGTGTCCTGTACAAAATAATTATAGAGAAGTAGTAAGTTGTGCTAATTGCACTGCTTATCAAGCAGCTAGACTCAATATTAAATATAATACTAATGAAGGAAATGAATATATTTATACCTTGAATAGTACGTTAGTGGCTACGACCAGGGCTTTAGTTGTTATAATTGAGAATTACCAACAAAAAAATGGAACAGTTAAGATTCCCAATGTATTAGTTAAATATATGAATGGAAAAAAGATAATTGGTGTAGTAGAGAAAAGTATAAAAAAGATTAAAACTAAAAATAATAAGAAGAAAATAATTAAAAAGAAACGTACTGAATGAAAAATGGTAAAAAAACCAATTGCACAAGATTCTGATTTTGAAGAAGGAGAAAATGATCCTGATATTTATGATGAAGAAGGAAAAGAAAAATTGGTAGATGAGGATGAGATAACAGATGCTGAGGAAGGATTTATGGAAGGTTATGAACATGGGGAACATGAAGCAAAATGTGCTAAATGCAAAAAAGTATTAACTGACTTTGATGAAAGTGAAATTATTGAAGAAGAAATTAATGAGAAACATTATTTATTTTGTTCTAAAGAATGTGCTGATGCTTTTGAAACTGGGAGAAAGAGAAAAAGAGGAAGATAGGGTTTATTTCTCTTATTTCTTTCTACTTTTCTAATAAAGAAACATCAACTTAAGCTAATCTTTTTTTATTAATATTACAACTACCAACTTCATCGATAGTTCAGTTTAAATCTTCATTATTATTAATATTTAATTTATCAATTGTTTTATTATTGCAACCATAACAATCAACAAAGGCATATCCTCCTAAATAAAAAAAATTCTATTTCTTAAAATATATAGTCTTTTTATTAAATTTTGATAAATTATTATTATAATCTCTTATTCTATTAATATTTATGAATCTTTCTTTTATAACTACCAAATAGTAAGTAATATAAACAAGCTAAATCTTATAAACTTTATGAATATATTAAAACCTATGGAAAAAAAATTGCGAATATTAGCCGCGGGATGTTTACATGGAGATACTAATCTTGTTCAAAAGTTAGCAGAAAAAGCAGATAAAGAAAATGTTGATATTGTATTATTATGTGGGGACTTAACAGGATATGTTGATACTAAAAATATAATAAAACCATTTATAGATAAAGGTAAAAAAGTATTATTTGTAACAGGAAATCATGATGGATTATCTATAGGAGATGTTTTGGAAAAACAATATGGAGCAAAACATTTACATGGAACTTATGTAATATCATATAATGTAGGTATATTTGGATCAGGGTTAGCTAATATAGGAAAAGATGCAATGAATGATGAAGATTTTTTTGAAACATTACGAAAAGGATTTGATAAAGTTAAAAATATAGAAAAAAAAATAATGATAACACATGTACACCCATCACATACACAAATGGAATCAATAACTGGATTTCCAGGCAGTTATGGGATTAAAAAAGCAATAGACAAATTTCAACCAGATATATTATTTTGTAGTCATTTACATGAATTATCAGGATTTGAAGAAAAACTAGGAAAAACTAGAATAATCAATGTTTCAAGAACAAGTAAAGTAATAGAAATATAAATAAATAGAACTCTAAATCCTTTAATAATGTTAAATAAATTTATTTATAAAAAATATTTACAAGAGAATAAAATTAATAAACTAAAAAAGAAATTTAAATATAATAAACCATTTCACCATTTAGTTCTAAAAGATTTTTTTGATTATAAATTTATAGGACTTTTTTCTAATGAATTATTAAAACAAGAATTTATAAAACAAGAAAGTGATTTGTATAGTTTTAATCAAACAAATGATTTAAAATTAAGTAAAAATAAAATTATAAAAGAATTCTATAATATTTTAAATAGTTTAGATTTTAAAAAATATTTAGAAAAAATAACAGGAATAAAAGCTTATAAAAAAATAGATTGTTCTGGATTTATATATAATAATTATGATTATTTGTTGCCACATGATGATAAATTAGAAAGTAGGAAAATAGCTTATGTGTTAAACTTAAGTAAGGGTTTTGTAAATAAATATGGTGGAGAATTAGTGTTTTTTAATAATAATAAAATAACTAAAAAAATAAAACCTGAATTTAATACTCTTACTATTTTTAAAGTAGAAATTAATAAAACATTCCACCAGGTAAATGAAATATTAACTGATAAAAAAAGAATATCTATTGCAGGATGGTATAATGATAAATAAATATTATCTTAATTTAGAAATTATAAATAAAATAGTTGGTGTAATAAATAAAGAAGGAAAAGTGCAATTACAAAAGTTTTTGAGTGATATTTATTACAAAGAATTATTATGTAATATTAAAAATTTGAAATTAAAAAAAAAATATAAACCTGAATTATATAAATATGATTGTTTCAATATTAAAGATAAAAAACTAATTTTGTTAATAGAATACTTTTTATTTGAAATATTTAAAAAAAAAGTAAAATTTCATAATGCCCAATTATTTTTATTTAAACATAATAATTATACTTTACTAAATGATAATATAAATGAAACTAATGGTATAAATGTAATTTTAGAATTAACAGAAAAATGGAATAAAAAATATGGAGGATATACTTCTTTTATTAAAAATAATCAAGAAATATTAAGAATAAATCCTGTCAAAAATTCTTTAAATATAATAATTACAGATGATAAAATGAAAAGTTTTGTTAAATATGTAAATCATAAAACTAAAGATAGAAAAAGAATTTTTATAGAATTAAGCTATAAATTCTTGTAAACATATAGTTTCCTATTATTAAATTTATACTTTCTTTGTTTTTTACGATACTTTTACCAATTTTTGCGTATTTTATGTTCTTTTGTAGTTCTTTTTTTCTAAATAACTTATTAGCTAGTTTTATATTTAATTTATTATACTTTTTATATTCTGATACAGAAGATTGGCAAATATTCCATTTTTTGCTCGTTTTCACTTGTGATTCTTTTGTTATTTTCCTTATAAAATTATTTTTGAAGTATAGATATATTATTGAATGATTATATAATTTAATGAACTTATCTTCCTTTTCTTTATTTAGTTCTATCAAACCTAAATTGTAAAATTTTAACATCTTTTCGTAACTACAAAAATAAATTATCCCATTATTATTTATTTTGCAATTTATTTCTTCTTTTTTTAGGCATTTCTTTACAAATTGTGCTAATTTTACCTCTGTCTTCGGATTAAATGAAAATATTATACTTTCTAACGTCTTGTATATACTATGTTTTACATGCCCTTCAGCTGCAAACAATGCTTTCAGAAATGCTCTTCTATAATTTTTATTTTTTATTATTATATTTTGAATATTTTTTAATAAATTTAGATATAAACATTGAAATATTGGACTGCTGAGCTGTAATATAACCTCTAATTTTTTATTTCTTTTATAGTTATATATTCTAATTTTTTCTTTCTTTATTTTTAATTTTTTACATATTTGATTTATCTCTTCTTCAAATATAACCCTATTTTTTATTGCATATATCTGTATTTTATTTTTTTTTATTTTGAAATAATTTTTTAACCAATTATAAACAATTTTTGTTAATTCTAAATTTGTATTTGAAAAGTTATAATGAGTATTATATTTAGATGGATTATTTAAACCGTCTCCTATAGATAATCCTAATCCTAATATAAAATTCTTATCCAATTTTATGTATTTAGGTAATATAACTTCTATTTTACCTCTTGTTTTTGGTTGGTACCATACTTTTATAGTTTTATTATATTCTTTACAATATAAACTGAAGTTATTTCTAGATTTATTTGGTAAAATATTTTTTGTTATAATAAACTTTTTATTTTTTATTTTTATTATCTTTCTTTTCCCATTTTTTATTATTAATGATTTTTTATTTAATAATCTTCTTAACATTTTAATTTTTTTATCATTTAAATGACTTAAATTATTCTTTCCTTTACATAATAACCAACTACTTATATTTGTTAATTTTGATAATTTCTGTAAACTTATTCCTTGTTTTAATAAAATTTTTTTTATCATTTATTATATATTTATTTTAACCCTTTATATTATTTACTTAGAATTTCTGGAAAGGTTTTTTAAAAAATGGAATAATTTTCATTTTTATAAAATAGGAAATCTTTATATGTTTTCTATTTTGTATTTCTTTTATGTCTTATTTAATAATCGCAGAAAAACCTAATGCTTCTTTAAAGATAGCAGAAGCACTAGCCGATCGAAAAGTAACTAAAAAAACGATTGGCAAGGTATCTTATTATGAAATAGAACATAAAGGAAAAAAAATAGTTGTAGCTGCTGCTGTTGGTCATCTATTTACTCTAGCTGAAAAAAATAAAAAAGCATGGACTTATCCTATATTTAATTATGAATGGAAAGCAAGTTATTTAATAAATAAAGATGCAAAATATACAAAACAGTATGTTGATATTTTAAAAAAATTAGCAAGAGAAGCTGATGAATTTGTAATTGCTACTGATAAGGACATTGAAGGTGAACTTATAGGTTATAATATTATTCGTTTTATATGTGATAGACAAGATGCAAAAAGAATGGAATTTTCAACCCTTACAAAAGAGGATTTAATTTACTCTTTTGAAAATTTAAAAAAACATATTGATTTTCCTTTAGCTTATTCAGGTGAGACAAGACATTCATTAGATTGGCTTTGGGGAATTAATTTATCTAGGGCATTAACTTTAAGCGTTAAAAATGCAACTAAAACATTTTCATTATTAAGTACAGGCAGAGTGCAAGGCCCAACATTAAAAATATTAAATGAAAGAGAAAAAGAAATAGATGTATTCAAATCTACTCCTTATTGGGAAATAGAATTAATAGGTAATGTAAAACAAAACTTAATTAATGCTTGGCATATAAAAGGAAAATTTTTAGATAAAAAAGAAGCAGAATTAGTATTAAAAAATACAAAAGATAAAAATGCATTAATAAAAGATATAGAAATAAAAGAATCAAAAATTAAACCCCCATTTCCTTTTGATTTAACAAGTTTACAAATAGAAGCGTATTCTGTAATTGGGATAAATCCACAAAAAACATTAGAAATAGCACAAGATTTGTATAGTGCTGGATATATAAGCTATCCAAGAACAAGTTCACAAAAATTACCACTAAATATAGGATATAAAAAAATAATTGAAAAATTAAGCAAGAGTTTTTCTAGTGAATGTAAATTTTTATTAAATAAAAAAATACTAAAACCAAATGAAGGCATTAAAGTTGATCCTGCACATCCATCAATATACCCAACTGGTGAAATACCTAAAAATTTAGAAGGAAAACATGGAGATTTGTATGAATTAGTTGTAAGAAGATTCTTTTCTGTATTTGGAGATGAGGCAATAAGAGAAACAATGACTATAACAATAAATGTTAATAATGAATTATTCTTATTGAAGGGAACAACAACAAAAGTAAAGGGATGGTATGAATTATACGGGAGATTTGTAAAATCTGAAGATGTTGAATTACCTCATATGAATAAAGGAGAAGAAGTAAAAGTAAAAGAAATTAAAATTTATGATAAAGAAACTAAACCCCCTGCCAGATATAATGATGCTAGTTTAATAAAACAACTTGATTTATTGGGACTTGGGACTAAAGCAACACGTAGTGCAATTATACAAAATTTATTTGATAGAAATTATATTGTTGATAAACCTATAAAAATTACAAATCTAGGCAGGGCAACGGTACAAGCATTAGAAAAATATTGCCCTGAAGTTATAGATGTAAATTTAACTAAAAAATTTGAAGATGATATGGAGGCAATACAAGAAAATAAGAAAAAAGGAGAAGAAATAATAGGAGAAGCTAAGGAATTTTTAGAAAAAACATTAATTAAATTTAAGAAAAGTGAAAATGAAATAGGAAAAGAATTAGGAAAAGCAGCTATTGAAACTAGAGATAAAGAATCTTTTATAGGAAAATGTCCTAAATGTAAAGAAGGTGAATTGCATTCAAGAAGAGGAAAATTTGGGATGTTTGCTGCTTGTGACAAATATGAAGAAGGGTGTAAGACTACTTTTGCTTTACCTAAAAATGGGGCTATTAAGTCAGCTAATAAAAATTGTTTAAGATGTGAACATCCCATGATAATTTTATTTAAAGCCAAAAGAAAACCTCAGGAATTATGTATAAATACAGAATGTCCTACTAAGAAAGAAGCTGAAGAGAAATTAAAAAAATTAGTAGAAGGGAAAAAATGTCAAAATTGTACAAGTCAATTAATTATTAAAATAGGGATGTATGGCCCTTTTTTAACTTGTCCTAGATATCCTAAATGTAAATATATTGAAAAAATGCCTAAAGATATTGTTTCTATATAATTATTCAACTTAAAATTAATTTTATAGATTATTCATAAAATATTTTTTTCATGCTTTATTATCTTGGTTTAATAACCTAATTCTAAAAATACCTTCATTTTTAATTTTAAAAATGAAATAATTATTTAATTGTTTAATAAATAACTTTCTTGGATTTCTAGTTAGTTTAATATCTAATTTAGTATGCCTTTTTAATATTTTATTAGCAATAGAATTAATAGAATGTGTATTAATATCTGAATAAACTTCTGAAGTTAAAATAATTGTTGTATTTAACTCTTTTAAAATATTCAATTGTTTGTTTAACATTGCTTTTGCTAATTCTGGCTCTTTTGAATAAAGTCTTCTATAAAATGTCGTGAAAGAATCTATAACAATTAAATCAAAAACTTTTAAATTTAATAAACCCTTTATTTGTTCATGTTGGTTTTTGAAATTTTTTATTTTAATAATTAGAATTTTTTTTAATAGTTCTTGGTCATTACTTAATTGATTGAATCTTTCTACTGAAAAATTATTACCTACATCTATGTATAATACTTTCTTTTTATTTCTTAATGATTGTATAGAAACCAATAAACCCAAAGTAGTTTTACCTGAACCGCCTTCACCATAAATTATTGATATTTTATTATTTGGGTATTCTACTAAACTATCTAAATCTAAACAACCTGTTTTCATTATTAATTATTAGTTTTATTAAGATTTAAGGTTTATTATATTATTACCCCTGCATTTTCTTTTATTGTTTTTCCTTTAACAATACTATTAATTAAATTAATCTTACTATTACCAGAAGCAATAACATCACCATCTACTATAGAATTCTTAATAGTCATTTCAACATTATCATTTGCTTTTAAAAAACTTGCTGTACTATTTTCAATTATTATTTTAGCATTCCCAGAACTAAAAGCATTATCTGCAATTTTAGAATTTTTAATAATTAAAGTATTGTCATTACTAACAATTGGACTCCAAGGCCACGTGGTAACATTAATTAAATATAAATAAGAATCTTCAACAACAAATTTTCTATTAGCATAAAAACCTTCATTTATTCCATCAAATTCAGCTGTAATGTATTTCCACGGTGAACCAATATTAAAAGTAACAACTAAAGGATTAGCATTTCTAATTGTAATTTTATTATTAGGATTAACGGTAATGCCCCAAATGGCTTTATCAGAATTGATAATATTTAATTTAAAAAGAATATTTTTATCATTAGCATTAGGAAAAATATAATTATCTTTTATTTTTACTGGGAGATATTCATCGACAACTGCACCAATAGGGTATACTGTTTCAATAAATGTTTCTGGAGAGTTTTCGATACTAAAACTTACTTCATTACTTATTGTACCTCTAAAAATAGAATTTCTTATATCTGCTTTTGATTTTCCCTGAAAAGAATGCCAAATATTTGACTCTTTTTCATCAACGTTATCCATAATTAAAGAAGCTTGGTTAAAAAAATTCCAATTAAGCCATTTACTTGAAACAATTTTAGAATTGTTTATAATTATTATTGAATTATCATAACTTTCTATACTATATTGTGATGAATAATCATGCAAATGTTCAAATAATGAATCTTCTATAATTAATTTAGAATTGTCTCTTAATATTATACTATTTTTTTGTATATAATTTTTATCTTTTATTTTTAAAACATCATTATTCTTTAAAATTATTTTTTCATTATTTACTATCTTATCTGAATAAACTTTAAGTTTTTCTACTACTATTTTATTAATGATAACTTCTTCTACAATGTTTTCTTTTCTTTTATTATTTATATTTTCTTCAGGATATGACAATTTACATTTATTACAAAGTTTAATATTTTCAATATTTTTAATTATTTTACAATCATTAGACCATGGGTGACTGTGGCATTCTATATTTAATTCTTCATCAGAAAATTTATCAGGATCAAAATTATTATTTGTACAACTACTAATAATTATCACACCAATGATAAATATTATAAAAATGAATAAAATTGTTGATTTCATTTAAATATATTAATTTTTTTATATTATATATCTTACTAATTTATATTTAGTTAATAAATTTTTTTATTATAGCAAACCACATAAGTTTTTAGATTAGAAATGTTTTACTGTGAATCAATAACCAACGAAAAATGACTTAATTATTTTGTTGGGTGGCTATATTTTAAATATTTATTTTTGATTAATAATATATTTTTACTTTTCGCTATCTTTATATATTTTATTATTTTTTTAGTAATTATGGAAAGAAGATTAGAAAGACCAAATTTGTATGTTACTGATCTTGAATTAACTGAAATAGTTGTAAAATATGGTAAAGATAGCGATAGTTTTTCTGAACAATTATTAGAATCAAGTTTTCATCATATACCAATAAGTTATGTTTTAAAAAATACAAGTAAAACTTATAGAAGTTTTTTAAAAGAAGCTGGTTATGGAAGTATTGATAAAATGGATTATTTATTAGTTGGTAAAAAATTATTAAGAAAAGATGAACGTATAGAAAATATTGCTAAAAAACAAAAAATAGAATTAGTAACCAATAATAATAATGTTATAGTAAACATTAATCAAGAAGATTCAAGAAAAATAGTTGAAGCATTAAACTATAAATTATTAACAACAGGATTAATGTATAAAATAGTAATACCATACTTAAAAAAAGAAGATGATAAAGATGGAGGAGCAGAAGAAACACTAAAAGAAATGATAAATAGTTATGCTGAATGGTTAGAAGATAAAATACTAGACCAAAAAAGATTAGTTATAGGCAAAAAAGAAAAAGAAATAACACTTTCTAAAAATGATGGGCATTTTAGTAGAATAGACTTAAATAAATATGGTTATCCAACTAATATAAAATATGATGGAGAATATTATTTATGGACTACTGATAAAAACTTGCGGGCTGCCTTTCGTAGTCGGAACTCTGACTTGTGCTTGAATCTCTATAGGAAGCCTGGTTATGTGATTAGCAAGCTCGGGGTACGTCTAGCAAAATTTTCCCACTAGATATAATCACAAAAAATAAAATTAAACAATTCTAATATATATTTATTTATATTAATTTCACAAAAAATAATAATTTAAACTAAATTATTAATATACTCAAGTATCTTGCTTTTTT
>CAYSFG010000023.1:0-12907 GCA_964430545.1 Candidatus Woesearchaeota archaeon | reverse complement strand
AGGAACTGAGATTTATTCTAATGGTGTTGTTGAATATAATAATATTTATTCTATGAATGCCTCTCCTGTTGTTTATTTTGGTAAACCAAATAATAAAGTCTCTTTAAACGATGTTAATTTTAGTTATAATATTTTTGACACAAGTGATCCTAAAAATAATACTATTGTTGGTTATAATGGTAACGCTAGTTTTTTTAATAATACTTTTAAAGGTTTTGGTAATTTTTTAGATATTAATTCTACTATTTCTATGTATAATACTACTTTTATTAGTAAGAATGAGAGTGTTACTTTATTTTATCCAAATTTAAGCTTTTATTATCCTATAAGACAAAATACTTATGCTAGTCTTATTTTACAAAATAATAGTGTTTATGTTAATGTTACTGCAATTCCTGCTTTTAATTCTACTGCCAATATTACTCTTGGAGGTGTTAGTTATTCAAGTATCATTAATTATACCATTCTTATTAATAGTAGCGCTATTTGTCCTAATACTGTTTGTACTAAACTTAACAGTAATCCTGTTAAGTTTCAAATAACCAGTTTTTTTAATACTGGTAATAATTATAGTACTAATTTTTCTGCTGGTCCGGTTAGTATTGGTTTTTGTGGTGGTAGTGTTGCTTGTCAATGTGGTGATGTTTTAAATGATAGTAGAACATTAAATAGTGATGATATTTTAACTGGTTGTAATAGTCGTGTTGGTCTTAATATTAGTTATAGGATTAATAATGTTCTTGGTAATAATACTTTTTTGGATTGTGTTGGTAATATTATTGGTGGAAATTATAGTGGTAGTGGTGAGGTTGCTGGTGTTAATGGTCATGTTGGTTTGTTTATTGGTAATCTTAATGGTATTGATTTGAATAATGTTACTGTTAAGAATTGTATTATTGAGGGTTTTAGTACTGGTGTTAATGTTAATGGTGTTAATAATTTTACTTTTCAGAATAATACTGTAAGAAATTTGTATAGTGGTGTTACTAGTTATGTTGATGGTATTATGGTTCAATATATTAGTGATAGTGTTTTTGTTGATAATAGTTTTTATAATTTTAGTTGTGTTGGTTGTGGTCCTTTAGATGGTGTTAATGGTTTTAATTTTGTTAGTAATATTGATACAACAAAAAGTAATTTTTTTAATGTTACATTATTAAGAAATACGATTAGTAATATTACTAATACTAATAATAAGAATCTTGGTTTTGGTGTTATTATGGATAATGCTGATACTGATGTTGGTGTTAGAAACTTTTTTATTAATGATAATATTTTTAATAATCTTCTTTTTGGTTTTGAGACTATTGGTTATCCTAATTTAACTGTTAGTAATAATAGTTTTAATAATATTATTAATTATGCTTTTAGTCTTGTTGGTAGGAATACTAAGAGTGAGATGGAAAGTATTAAGATTAATAATAATAAGATTTTTAATGCGTCTTATGGTTTCTTTTTTGGTAATAGTTATGGTCAGTTTGGTTATTTTGGCAGTAATTGGACTTTAAGTGATAATATTATAAGAAATGTTACAGTAGGTATACAATATACAAATACTACACAATTAGTTTTAATAAATAATACAATAGCAAACAGTACATTTATTATCAATGGCAGTGCATTAAGTGGTTTTAATAGTGTATTAATTTATGAGAATCAGTTTTCTAGTCTTATTTGGAATAAGTCTAATTTAAGTTTATATAATGATATAGGATTAGGTTTATTTAATAGTATTGTTATTGGTAATGGTAGTGCTTTTGTTAATAGTAGTAAGTATCATCCTATTCTTAATATTTCTATGAATTTCAGTTTTTTTCAGTATGTTTTTGTTATTGTTAGTAATTTCAATGTTTTTGTTGATGGCTCTTCTTGTCCTGCAGCTATTTGTACTAAAATTAGTAGTAATCCTGTTACTATTCAAGTTACTGGTTTTAGTAATTATTCTATTACTTCTGCTTCAACTAACACTGCACCAACTAATGTTACTTTATTAGAACCAATTAATGATAACAGAACTGTGGTTAATAGAACAGGATTATTTAAATGGAGTAATGCTACTGATTCTGATAATAATGCTATTACCTATGAACTTTTAGTTGATGATGCTTCTGGTTTTACATCTCCTGAATTAAATATTTCAAATATATCAGAAGGTTCTATTTCCACTATTTATTATAATACTAAAGAATTAAGTGTTGATACTGTTTATTTTTGGAAAGTTCGTGCTTATGATAGTACAGCTTATAGTGATTATTCAAGTGTTTTTAATTTTACTATTGCTTCTACTGTGACTTTATCACTTCCTACTAACAATATTAATTTTGGTAGTCCTTCTTTAGGTGATACTCTTAATACTTCTAATCCAAGTTTTCCACCAATTATTATTAGAAATGATGGTAATGTTTTAACTGATATTAATATCTCTCTTTTAAAACAATTATGGTTGTCTAAACCTAGTCCATCTTCTAATTTTATGTATAGAATTGATAATGTTTCTGGTCAAGAAGGTGCTTTTAATAGCAGTGGTTCCACTTTAACATACACTAATCTACCTATTGTAAATAACACAGCTATTAAACAATTAAATTATTCTAGTGTTAAGAATAGTGCTAATCTTCATATTCAGATTACTGTTCCTTCTGATGAACCTGCTGGCAATAAAAGCAGTATATTATTAATAACAGGATGGGTTAGCGCATGAAAATAATAATATTTTTAATATTAATTATAATTTTTGTATTATTCTTTACTAGCATTCCTTTAAGTCCTTATATTAAAGATGATAATATTACTTTTAGATGGCTATCATTAAAAAAACAAAATATACTTTATATTGATGACAATAAAGATTTTTCAACACCAATTATAAGAAAAGTATTTAGTAATAAATATAGTATTAATATTGAACCTGGTGAATGGTATTGGAAATTAGATAATAATATAATAAGAAAATTAAATATAAATTCTAAAGTTTCTGTAAAAGTTAATTTTACGAACATAACTAATGATGGAAATGTTAAAGAAATATTATCAGATAAGCTGACAACTTTTGCTATACTAAATCCAAAACAGTCTATAGAAATTAAAGGAGAAAAAAATGTTTCTGTACAAGAAGCTTAATTTAATATTATTGTTTGTTATTGTACTTAGTGTTAATATAATTGCTATTGGTATTACTCCAGGTAAGTCAACTTTAGATTTCTTAAATACAAGGGAGCAGAAAGTTGATTTTAAAATTTTAAACAATGAACATAAAGATATGAAAGTAGTATTATATACAGAAGGTGAATTAAAAGATCTAATTAAATTAAAAGATGAAGAAATAAGATTAAAATCTAGTGATAATGAATTTTTATCTAGTTATAATATTAAGATTGACAAAGATTTAATTAAACCAGGCACTCATTCTGCTAAAATTATAGCTTTAGATGTTAATGAAAATAGTAATAGTGGAACATCTGTTGGCCTTAGTGTTGCTGTTGCTTCTTTATTATTTGTCAGAGTTCCCTATCCTAATAAATATGTAGAACCTGATTTTTATATGTTGGGTGAAAATATAGATCAGGAAATTAGATTATTTGTTCCAGTTACTAATCTGGGTTCAGAAAAAATAAGTTCAACAAGTGCGGTCATTGATATTTACGATGCAAATGATTCAAAGATTGCTTCGGTGAATACTGAAAGTAAAAGTTTAGATAGAATGGAAAAAAGAGAACTTGTCAGTTCTTGGCATTCTAATGTTAAGCCAGGTAAATATTATGCTGTTATAAAAGTTAATTATGATGGAAATAATATTGAGATAAAGAAAAAATTTGATTTAGGTTATGTTATTTTAGATTTGATTGGTATTTCTGTTAAAGATTTTAAAATTGGAGGTATAGCTAAGTTTAACATAGTTATTGAGAATAAAGTTAATTATCCATTAGATGATGTTTTTGCTAGTATGAAGATTGTTGATAGTGAAGGTGATAATGTTGGGGATATAAAAAGTCCTATAACTGTTCTATCTCCAGGTAAAAAATCTTCAGTTTATACTTTTTGGGATACTGAAGGTATTAAACCTGGGAGATTTTCTTCAGATCTTAAGATAAATACTAAGGATAAGGAATTGCAAAGAAGACTTGAGATGTTGGTCAAAGATAATGCTATTGACATAAATATTGTAGGTTATGTTATAAAATCTAATGAATCATCAAATTCTGTTAAGTTAGTAAAGCCTGGTGCCATTGTTTTATTATTTATTATAATTTTATTATTCATTAATATTTATATTAAAAAAAGAAAACGTGATAAACCAAATGGTTTTGCTTATAGACCGAATAAGCCTAGTTATATTTCTAATGATGAAATTAAAAACCAAGAAAAACAAATTGATATTCCAAAAAGTCCAATGGATAATAATAATCCAATTTAAAATTCTTTTATTTTTCTTTTTAAAAATAAATATCCTATCCAAACAACTCCTAAGCCCATATCAAATATCGCAAGATTAATCCTTTTGGAAAGTTCTTCTTTTGTTATTTCACCTAAATGTAAACTTAAATTTCCTTTCATTGTTCCAAAAAACCAAATTCTATAATCTAAAGGCCATAATAGGCTTAATCCAGGATATCCTAGTGCCATATCTGCTATTAAATGTGTTAATATTCCTAAAGAAAAGTATATTCCTAATTTTTTTGCATTTTGGGTTTTAAAAAATATTAAACAAATAAAATAAATAATTAAAAAACCTAATAACACCATAAATATACTATGACTAAATGTTCTGTGTAAAGATGTTCCTAATGTCCAGTCTAATAAAAAGTCGATATCAGGGAATATTGCACCAAATAATAATAAGAACCATTCAGGTCTTAATAATTTAATATTTCTTATTTTCTCTATTATTTTTCCTATTAACCAGGCTATTGTTAAGTGTCCGAATGCGAATGGCATAGTTTCTAAAAATAATAAGTATTATATAAAACTATATCTTTATTTTAATAATGCAAAATAAAAATAAATTAAAAAAAATTGCTTTAGAAAAAATTAAAATCTTATTTAACGAAGCTAAATTAAATAATTATAAAGCTGATAGATATGTTGAAATTGCTAGAAAGATTGCTATGAAAGTTAATTTACCAATGCCTAAAGAATTTAAAAGAAAATATTGTAAACATTGTCATATTTATTTTAAATCAGGAAATTATCGTGTAAGGACTAGAAATAAGATGGTTATTTATTATTGTCTAAAATGTAAAAAATATATGAAGTTTTTGATGAAATAATTATTTTTTTATATTACACATATTAATCTTATTTTTAATATTTAAACAATGACATGCCTCTTGAATATTCTCCATAATTATAAATGCTAAAACTTCTTTGTTTTAAAAAGAAATCTAAAAAATCTTCTTCAGGTCTTTTTGTTCTTATTAATATTATATTTTCTTCTCTTTCTGCAAGGTCTTTTTTATAATGTATTTTACCTGCTCTAACTAATATTTTTTTATTATCTTTTATATAAGTAAATAATTGATATTTTGCTTTTGATTCAAGTGATGGTTTAAGTATTTCTTTAGATGTAAACCATCCTCCGCCTATTGGTTCATTCCTAAGTCTTGCTTCTGTATAATAAGTTAAACTTTCTATAGGTCTGTATATTCCATTTATTGTAATAAAATTTCCAATTCTTCCAATATTTGTTATTAATTCCATTGTTTTATTATTTATTTCTGTAACAGCACAAAAATTTCTTTCTTTTTTATATCGATTGACATCAAAGTATGTTGTTTTTATTTCATCTTTTTCTTTATAATCATTAAATCTAAAATTTCTAATTTCAAAAAATGTTTTTAAATTTTGAACAAACCCTTTTAAATCTAATTTTTTATAAGCTATTAGCATTGCTTCTAGGTATAAAGGTTTCATTGCAAGTTCTGAATTTGCAGAAGAGTTAAACATAAATTAAGTTTTATTATTCTATTTATAATAATTATTGTAATATAAAATACTTTTAAAAAAATCTAAATAATCTTTTTCTTCTTGGTTTAAATTCCTCATTTATTATTTTTCTCCATTCATCTTTAATCCATTTTTTCTCTAAGATTACCATATGCCCAAAACCTCTTCTTTTTAGTTCTTTATTTACTATTCCCCCCTTATGTGGGTGTTTAAACATCTTTGGGTGTGGGGAATTGAATCCGTGGTGATAATGTACTAATTCATGTGCAATAGTTAAATCTATTATATATTCAGGTACTTTTTCATTTTTAAAATATCCATTTATTATTATTTCGCTATCACCATTTTTTAATTTTCTAATATGCCCAAATTTATTTTTCCATTTTCCTTTGAATCTTATAACTACATTATTTTTCTTTTCTACATCTGTAAAAAGCATTTCCCATATATCATCAAGTCTTTTTCCTAGAAAAATATTATCCCTCATTTATTTAATAAATAATAACGTTTATATAAAAGTTTATATTGGATTAAATATAAACAATTAAAGACATATTAACAAAAATTATAAAAAATATCTTAGAAAATATTATCTAGATGCAACATTTTCACTATAATCTACTAGTAATTTATAAAGTTCATCACCTTTAGGAAATTCTTGGTGTATTTCTAATGGTAATGTTAATAGTATTTCATTTCCTTTTCTATAACTTTCAACAAGATCTAATATTATTAATTTTTCTACAGTATCTTCCATATTAATTTCATCTATATATCCAAGTATAAAATTTGTAGTTTCACATAATTTAGAATAATCTCCTGTTTTTTCTATTTCTTTAGAACTTTGTAATAATGCCAGTATTACTTGTGCATATGGGTTGTTTATAACAAATTCTATTTGTTCTTGGCTTAGTTTAAATAAAGTATCATCTAGATTATTTGTTTGGTATTCAGGATTTTCATTTTTTCTTACTATTCTTATTTCTTTATTAGGGTATAATTCTTCAGGGATATATGGTTTTATTAATTTTACTTTTCTTTTTTCATATTCAATATAATTTTTAATATAAAATTCTTTTTCTAGTTCCATTAAACAATTATCTGTAAATATTATTATATTTCTTTCACTTATATTATTTGAAAAATATTTTTTTGCTAATTTATAAATATCATTTACTAAACAATTTTCATTTTTTCCAACTTCTTCAATAATTTTAGAGCGTAAATTACTTTCTAGTTCGTTTTTCTTTCTAAAAGCTAAAATTTTAGTCATTTTTAATTTGTATAAGGACAAAATATTTTTAATCTTATGTATTAAGCTTTTTTAAATCTTGCAACAATATCTATTAGATCAACATGTCCCATAAATAATGCTCTGCAACAATATCTTTCTAATCCTAATTCGTCTAATACTGTTTTTATAGGTTCACCTTTAAGGGTTCTATCCTTATAGTTTTCCCATAAATGTGCTAGAGGTTTACCGCACGAGAAAGCAACGTATGGGTATAATCATTCGACCCTTCCCCCCTCTGAAATCAATCTTTGCTCAGCCATCTTATACTTGCCGATGTAGGATAATATTTAAAGCTTTCGTCAACTCTTTTTCTTTTTCTCATAATCATATTTTACTCAAACAATGCTTTTAATTCTCTTTGATTTCTTTTTTTATAACGGTATTTTATTAATTATTTATTTGTAATACCAGGTATAATATTAATTATTGTTATATATTTTTTATATTCATCTTTAATATAATAACCATTAAACATTTCTTTAGCTTCTTTGATTTTATTATAACTTTTCATATAAGTTATTTAATTTTTCTATTTATAAACAAATAGACCATAGGTGATATGAGTATTTGATGATACAAAATATACTTTATAGAATATAGTTATTATATAATTAAATGGGTTATTTTATAATTTTAAAAAAGAGTCTATAGAATCTTCTTTTTTAAATCCGGTTTTTAAAAGATTGGTTGTCCATTCTTCATCAATTCCATGATGATAAGATAATCCGCCACGCGGTGTTACTCTGTAAATTTCAGATGCAAGTTCTTCCTGATATTTTTTTATTATAGCTCCCCTATATCGAAAAAAACAATAATATCCAATTACCATAGAATCTAAAACTCCAGAACTTATAATATTAGCTGATTCACTTTCTTGTTTTATTAAAAATGTTAATGCATCTTCTTGAAAACTATTTAATCTTCCTTCATATTGTGTATTATTTTTCAAAAATTTATTTATAGCATCTCTTGTTTCTGGTTCATAAAAAGGATCAACACCAATATAAAATGGAATATTGGTCTGAAATATATAAGGAATGACATTTGTGCTTGCTGAACCAATTTCAATAATTCCGCTTCCTTCTATAAATTTTTTTCTTGTTAATAATTGTTTTCCCAAATGTTCTGAAATAAAAGAGTCTAATATATTTCTAGGAGCTGTATTTAGTAATATTTCATTTATTTCTTCTTTATCCATTTTAAATCAATAATTAGAAAACTTATTAAACATTACTAGACATTATTTAGAAAATTATTCAAAATTGTCCCTTTACTTTATATTTTTCAGAATTTACTAATTCATTGTATTCTATTTCTAGTTGTTCTAATGTTTTATTTTTTTTATTCAGTATTTTATAGGCTGTATAAATAATTAATCCAACGCCTATTACTACAAACCAGCTGTTATTAAACAGTTCTTTTAATATTATCATTTTTATTAGTTTCTTTCTCCAAATTTATTCCTAATTCTTTTAAGGATTTTAAATGCATAGCCATTAATTGTTCTGTTATATTGACAATTTTTAAAAGTTCTTCTCTTTCTTTTGCTAATGTTGCTAAACTACCTTTATGAAAACCTATTTTCTCTTCGTTTGTCATTAATCATTAAACAGTTAAGTGTCTTATATAGTTTTCTTTTAATTTATAAAAAATTTATTAACATTTTTATTTTTATGCTTGTAAAAAATCCGTGCGTTTTATATGTAATTTCTTTAGCATTTAATTTTCTTTTTATTTCTTTTCTTAGATTATCTGCATACATAATATCATTAATATCTTGCTCTATTAAGTAAATTTCTAAATTTGGATTATCAAAATTTCCTTTTTGTAGTAAATTTACTTGTGAATTTCTTAATCCTAATTTTAAATTAATCATTTTTTTATCTATTGTAACAAAGTTTATGTTTATTTTTTCATTAGTTATAAAAGGTTTTAAATATCCTGGTAATTTATCTGAATTATTATTTATTATATGTTTAACTTCATCCAAATTATTTAAATAAAATCCATAATTAAATTGGTTTATATCTTCTATTAAAAATTTAGGTGTATTTAGTTCTGGACATTTTAGTTTTTCACAATTATCTCCTCGTGCTGGGTATTGTTTTCCATCAGGGCATACTAATGCCTCAGAAGTACAAATATTATTCTTTGCTAATATTAAAGAACTTAAAATAACTAAAAATATTAAAATTAAAAAATATTTTTTCATATGAATATTGAATAGAGTAAATATATAAACATTTCTAATATTTTATTTTTATGATAGAAATAGATGGTTCAATTGGTGGTGGGCAAATTATTCGGACAAGTTTGTCATTATCTTCACTAACTGGAAAACCTTTTAAAATTATTAATATAAGGGGTAAAAGAGAAAATACTGGATTAAGGAATCAGCATCTTACTGCAGTTAACGCTATGGCTGAAATTTGTGGCGCTCAAGTTAAAGGCAATGAAATAGGTTCAACTACTTTAGAGTTTATTCCTTCAGAAGTTGTTGCAAATAAATACAAATTTGATATTGGTACAGCAGGTTCTACAACATTAGTTTTACAAACAATTCTTCCTGTTTTAATAATGGCTGATAAAAAGTCTATTATTGAAATTATTGGCGGGACAGCAAACCCATTAGCTCCTCCAGCTTTAGAAATTAAAGAAGTTTTTTTATGGTATTTAAAAAAATTAGGAATTAATGTTCATTTAGAAATTATTCAAGAAGGTTTTTATCCTAAGGGTGGTGGTATAATAAAAGTGGTAATTAATCCTTGTAATGAATTAAAAGAATTAAATTTGACTAAAAGAGATGAATTAGATGTTAAAGTAAATGTTTTTGGTGTTTGTTCTAAAGATTTAAAAGATAAGAATATTTCTAAAAGATTGATTAAAGGGTTTAGCATTAATTTTCCTATAAAATATAAAATGCATTATGAAGAGTTATATGTAGATTCAATAAGTTCAGGGGTATATATTCATGTTAATTATGAAACTATTAATTCTAAATTAGGTATGACGCTTCTTGGTGAGAAAGGTAAAAAATCTGAAGATTTAGGATGTGAATGTGCAAGATTATTATTGTCTGAAATAAAATCTGAAGCTATTGTTGATTTTTATAATGCAGATCAATTATTGATTTATATAGCTTTAAAAGGTTCTGGTTCTATTAAAGTATCTCATATAACTGACCATATGAAAACTAATATTAATCTTATTGAAAAATTCTTAGATGTTAAATTTGATATTATTAATAACATTATTACTTGTTTTAAACAATAAAATTTTTTATTATAAAAACTTATTCAATCCACTATTTAAGAAATTTTGTGCTTTTTCTAAAATATTTTTAGTATTTTTATAAGTTATTAATTTTAATGCTTCTTCATAAGTGCACCATTTATAATTATTATGTTCATTGCTTATTTTTATTTCTTGCGTTCTAGTTTCTGCTAAAAAATATACTGCTTCTTTACTGATAGTTTTCCCTTCTTTTTTATAAAACCATTTTATTTTTTCTTTAAATCCTTCTATAAATTTTATTTCTATTATTCCAGTTTCTTCTTTTATTTCTCTTTTTGCTGTTTCTTCAGGTTGTTCTCCTTTTTCAATTAATCCTCTTGGAAAATCCCACATTTCGCTATAATGGTCATGTGCTTTTTTATATAATAATAAGTAAAGAATTTCATTTTCTTCTCTTCTTATGATCACTGATCCAAATGATCTTTCTTGTGGCATATTAAAATAGTATTTTATATCAATATTAATCTTTCTAGTAATATTTAATAAGAAGTTTTAATATAATATTATAATGAATATCAGAAAAGTTGTATTAAAAGATTTTAAAGAATTATATAAATTAGGATTAAACATTCCAGAATTAAAAGTTAGTTCTACTGAAGATTTTATGGATGAAGATGAATTTAAGTTTTGTATTAAAAATAAATATTTAAGGATTATTGTTATTTATTATATTATTTTCTTGTTAATAATTTTAATTTTGTAATTTTTTTAACTTTTAATCCAAGTTTATAACCTTCTTTATTAAAAGGCCAAGAGAATAAAATTGGTTTTATTTTTCTAATTTTAATTAATTTATTAATCGTTTTTATTATGGCTTTTGTACAAATACCAAGTCCGCGGTATTTAGGAACAATAAACGAGGCACATAAATAAAGCGTCTCAAAATTTTTTTGATTAATTTCATTTTGCTGTATTTTCTTGAGTAATGTTTTTTCATTATTTTTTTTTCTTAAAAATTTATTCATTAATTCTTTATTGCAGGGTACAATCCAAGCAAAACCAATTAATTTATTATTAATTTTTATTAAATTAAGTGTATCTGGATTATATTTGTGTGCCCAAATTTCATCTTCTATATTAGAATTTATTTGTGACTTATCTTTGCTCATTTTAAAATAAGCTTCAGACATTTTAGCGCATTTTATATGATCTTTTAAACTGGGCCTTTTTGTATTACTAGAAAAAGTTATTTTCATCGTTTAGCAAATACAAATTTTTTATTGTCTAAGTCTACAAATTCATCTACAACTTCCTTTAATTTTCCAGAACAGCTTCTTCCAAATGCCATAACTTCCACCCTACATCCTAATGCACGTTTTAAGTGTTCAACTAAAGGTATATAATCTCCATCTCCAGAAACTAAAATTACTACATCTAATTTAGGGGCTAATTCTATTGAATCTATTGCTAACCCGACATCCCAGTCTGCTTTTTTATTTCCACCATAAAATATCTGTAATTCTTTTAATTTAACTTCAAATCCTATTCCATCTAATGCTTTATGGAAATTCTCTTCATCTTTTTCTCCAGCTTTTACTGCATAGGCAATTGCTCTAACTAATTTTCTTCCATTTACAGCTTCTTTTAGTATTTCTTTAAAATTTACTTTTGAATTATGTAATGCTCTTGCAGAATAATACATGTTTTGTACATCAACAAATACACCAACTCTTTGTTCTTTATTAACCATATTTTATTTTAGAACTTACTTGTTAATAAATGTTTTCTATAATAATTTTATTAAGTCTTCTAAACTTAACCCTGCTTGTTTCATAATACTTTTTAATGTTCCTTTTGCAAGTTCATTATGTAACGGAACAGGTATTGTAACTTTTCCATTTTCTATTTGTTTATTTAATATTGCATGACTTCCATGTGTTCTAACATGTACAAAACCTATTTTTAAAAGGACTTTAATAACATCTTTACCTGATACTATTGGAAGTTTTGGCATCTCTAATCACTTCTATTATTGAGAATATAGGCAGTTGTTCAGAATTTAACTCATTAAGTTTTTCTGGTTGTTCATCAATATAAAGATTTATTGCTTCTTTTATATTTTTCATAGCTTCATCTGTATTACTGCCTTGACTAGCTATACCTAAACTTGGACAATGAGCAACAAAGATTATTTTATTATTAGATAATTTTTCTTTGTTTATTACTATATCTAAGTAATATTTTTTTTTCATATAGCTAGTGTGGTTCTTTATATTATTAAACATTTTGTTTTAATTGATTTTAATCTTTATAAACTTTTTCCAAGAATTTTTGTAGATCTTTCTAAATTTATGAATTTTATAATTAAAAAATTACAAATTAATTAAATGAAATTATAAAACAAACACAAATATCAATGAAATTATTGTGAATATT